>NZ_AP022613.1:3430426-3742283 GCF_010730195.1 Mycobacterium conspicuum | reverse complement strand
TCGCGTAGCTGACGTCGGAGTTGCGGGCGCGGATCGCGCCCTTGGCGGCGATGATGGCCGACACCCCACAGATAGAGGTGCCGATCGCCAAGAGCGAGCCCAGCTTGCCCGATAACCCGAATGCGCGCGCGGCGACGACGATGATGGTTCCGGCGACCGCCATGTCCACCAGAATCTGGATCAGGGCGGTGCCGCCCAGCTTGGCGATGTCACCCAACACAAATCGGGCCCCCAGGGCCACGATCCCGGCCTTGAGCCAGAACTCGTAGGTCTGCACGCCGGGGCGAAAGATCCGGTGTAGGCCAACGGTGTTGGTGATGAGCAGCCCAATGATGATGGCCCACAACACGTATTCGATGTCGGGCACGTGCCAGTGGTGGTGTTTGGCCAACGCGTTCCACCAGATTTGGGCGTATTTGCCTAGCAGCCCCACAGCGATCAGCAGCAGGATGCCCGGCACGTAATCCAGCGGCTGCCGACTGGTGAAGGTGGGTTCGTTCAGTGTGTCTTCAGGCTCAATGGGCTCAGCGGGCCCAATGCGAGTGGTGCTCACGCGGTCACCACGGAATCGTCGGGAGGACGTCGGCCACCGCTAACACGACGATGACGCCGGCCAGCAGGGTCGCCCACCAGTCCACCGACACCGAGCCGAGTCGCTCGCCCCAATCACTTCGCTGCGGGTCTTCGCTCACGCGCACATAGTTGCGTGCAGCGCGCCGCGCAGCAACGGATTGGCTCGCGGTGAGTCTAGATCAGCGCGTGGCCGAAACGCCTATTCCGCCAAGCGAAGTCGCACGATGGACCTTTTGCGCGCCGACAATTGCAGGACCGGCCGCTCAGCTCGGCGACGACCTTGCGGATGATGTGCATGGGCTCGGCCTCTGCGTGCTTGTGTCGCAGTCGTGTTCAAGTTGGCAGTCCCTCCCTCTCGGCATCCACCCGGTAGCGTTCCACCCACTCGTCGGAACGTTGGTCGGCCTGGCGCTCTAGCATCGGCTCGGGCGCCAGTCGCGGATCGAGGCCCAGGGCTTCGAGGATCGTGGCAACCACCTCAGTCAGATTGCGCCACAACACCGGATACGAAATCTCCATCGGATTGATGTCTTCCTCGGCGAACCAGCTTCGCCACCCCTGCTCCTGCCCACGCAGCATGGTGACGACGTGAGCGATCGCTCCGGCGTGATAGGTGGCCCGCGCATCGCGCACCGGATCGGGCCTGCCGCGCCACACCCGGGTCTGCACCGCCCGCCAAAACGAGACGGCCTGCGATATCACGTCGGGCCGGTAGATGTACACGAAGAGCGGCTCCTCGCCGACCACATCGCGAATCGCGGCCCGCAAGCCGTCCCCGGATCGATGCGGCAGATCCTTCGCGCGATTCAACAGCAGCGGCGTCTGGTTCCACATCAGCTTGCCGCCCCACACGCCGTTGGGTGTTCGACCGATCGTTTGGATGTAGTCGCGCCAGATCTCGGCGGTGGCCAGGTCCGGCGTACCCGCGTCCAACGGGTCGAGCAGGCTCAGGATCGACTCATCCTCGACGCCGGCGAACCATTCCCGCGGCTGGGGGGCCTGGCTGGTGCTCGGCAAGTACTGGAAGAATTCCTGTGGTTCGCCGGCCACGCCGGTCGCCCGCAGCGATTCGACTAGCAAAGTGCTGCCGCTGCGCTGGGAGGCTAGCACCAGGTACGAGGAAGGGTTAGCCGGACTGTCGGTCACTTGAAAAGCCTAACCGGACGGAAAACCCTTCGCTGACAATACTATTACGCTCATATTGAACAAAAGTCTTGTTGAGGGCCTCGACCGACCCCTGAACGGAATCGGCGGCCGACGGGTGTCGTTCATTTTTTACCGCCCTTACCACCGGTCGTGGGGCGACGTGAACCTTTTTTGCTGGGATGGTTCGATGCCGCTCGTATGGTAAATAGCAAACCACAGCCGTGTGGCCAGTCGGCATTTCGCTGACCTGTCGAAATGAAATCGGGTCGGAAATGTCTGAGGCGCTAGACCCGCCCCGCGTGACGTGCATTAGGTTCTGTCGCGGAAGGGCTTGCGTCCGAGGCAAAGGGGTGCCGTCATTCGAATCGAGGAGCCGACGAACGACAGACCCAATCAAGCGGACCGTCCACTGATCGGGTTCACCACCCGTGATTCCGCCCCGCAGATCGTGCCGGCACCGCTGGATCGGGCCTGGATGTTAAGGATCGCGGAGTTGCGCAAGGGTTGGCCCACTCGGTGTTTGCCGATGCTCATCGCCAATCAGAGCGGTTGGGAGATTCGCAATCGGTGCGCGTTCACCGCTACGTGGATGGATCAGGAAGACGGCGTGGACGTGATGATCGCACCTGACAGGCGCGACGCCGATCAGTTCCTGCCCGTCAGCCATTTCGGTTCCGGCATTCTGACCTGGCATCTGCCGATAGTGTTTCGCACCCCGCCAAGCTATAACCTGTTGGTCCGCGGGCCGGCGAACCATCCAAAGGATGGCGTGAGTCCGTTAGAGGGCGTGGTGGAAACCGACTGGGCGAGCGCGAGTTTCAGCATGAGCTGGAAATTCACTCGCAAGCTGATGCCGGTGCGATTCGAAGTCGACGAGCCGTTCTGCATGATCGTCCCGCAGCGCCGAGCGGAGCTTGAAGAGTTCGTCCCCGAGTTCAGGCGCATCGACTCTGACGAAGATCTTCAGCGCAAGCATGAGGCGTTCCTTCGCTCGCGTGACGTGGAAGGTCAGATGCGGGCAGTCGAGGCGGTCGCCGCGGGAGGGCGAGTGCCCTGGCAAGCCGATTACACCCGGGGTCGACACATCGACGGCGATGCCGGGGCACCGGATCACCAGACTCGCCGTCATCTTCGTTCGTTCGTTCAGCCGCAACACGGCGAGGGGCAATAGGACGCAAAGTTGGGCAGCGACAGTGAATAGTGGCCCGGCTGCGGGAATTCGCGAACGCGCCAACAACTGGAGCGTCAAGCGTGTGAAGTGGTCAGCGGCGGCCCCGACGCGCACCGCGTGTCCCGGCGTTCGACTGGCAGCCGATCCGCGGCCATCGGCCGGGGTCGCGCGAAAGCCAACGGAATGGCTGGTGGCAATCCTCGGACGAATTTCGATATCGCGCAGAAGGAATGCGTATGGTGACAAATTCCCTGAAATTTATAGGGAAGGATCTCGTCGGCAGAATTGCCGCGTATCCATCGCGCCCGACCAATGAAACATTGGCTGCGGACTTGCCAGTTGCCGTCGCAGCCTAAGCAGCGATCGGGGGCGCCCGCCCGGGCGGAGGCGCCGCACATCCACCGTTCGCGGCCTCGCAGCCCGTCGGATCAGCGACTGCGCCCCGAATCCGATGACGTGCCGCCCGAGCCCGGCCAGATATTTTCTGGGTGATTGCAAACCTAACGGCCTACGTCGTTCTGCCAGTAAATTCCCGCCAGGTTATGCGCTCGAACGGGCCTCGGATGAGCGTTGATGAGCGTTGTGTCGGCCACGTAAACAATATGGAGTTGATTCGAGTCGGCAAATTACGAGCAGGTTAGAAATTTATGAAACACGGGGGCACCGATGAGCCGATTCGACCCACGGTCGCTTGGGGGGCCCCGGTGAACGGCACGTCATTGGCGAGGCCGATGGACGCGCTGGGCCAGTTCTTCATCCTCAGCATCGAGGCTTTGGTCGCCGCGGTCCGCGGGCCCTGGGCCTGGCGTGAACTCCTCGAACAGATCTGGTTCGTCGCTCGCGTTTCGATTTTCCCGACGATCATGCTGTCGATTCCGTACACGGTGCTCATCGTGTTCGTGCTGAACATTCTGCTCGTGGAGATCGGGGCCGGGGATCTTTCCGGTGCCGGTGCTGCGCTGGCCTCGGTGACACAGGTGGGTCCGGTCGTCACGGCCATGGCCGTCGCCGGCGCGGGTTCGACGGCGATGTGCGCCGACTTGGGGTCGCGCACCATTCGTGAGGAAATCGACGCGATGAAGGTGATCGGCGTGAACCCGGTGCAAGCCTTGGTAGTTCCGCGGATCATCGCCGCCACTTTCGTGGCGTTGTTGCTGTATTCGGTGGTCGCCGTGACCGGGTTAACCGGCAGCTACATCTTCGTGGTTTTCGTTCAGCACGTCACGCCGGGCGCCTTCATTGCGGGAATGACTCTGCTCACGGGGTTGCCGCAGGTGGTGATCTCGCTGATCAAGGCGACTCTGTTTGGGTTGTCCGCCGGCCTGATCGCTTGCTACAAGGGACTTTCGGTGGGCGGCGGCCCCACGGGCGTCGGGAACGCGGTGAACGAGACGGTGGTGTTCTCGTTCATGGCGTTGTTTTTCATCAACATCGTGGTGACCGCGCTGGGCGTGAAGGTGACAGCCAAATGACCGACACGGCCGGCGAGCCAACCTTGTTCGCCACCCTGGGACCGCGGCTGGCAGCCGCTACCCGCCGGCTGGGTGAACAGACCGAATTCTACGGGCAATCCCTGGCAGCCACCGCCGACGCGGTACGGCGCTATCCGGGGGAACTGCTGCGGCTGATCGCCGAAATGGGCATGGGCACAGGCGCTTTGGCGGTGATCGGCGGCACCGTGGGCATCATCGGGTTTCTCACGCTGACCACCGGCGCGCTGGTCGCCGTGCAGGGCTACGACACGTTGTCCAACGTCGGAGTCGAAGCGCTGACCGGGTTTCTGTCGGCGTTCTTCAACGTCCGCATGATCGCGCCATGCACCGCCGGGGTGGCGCTGGCCGCCACGATCGGTGCCGGCGCGACGGCCCAATTGGGCGCGATGCGCATCAACGAGGAGATCGACGCGCTGGAAGTCATGGGCATTCGTTCCATCACCTATCTGGCGTCGACCCGGATCATCGCCGGCGTCCTAGTGGTCATCCCGCTCTATGCGGTCGCCGTGCTGATGTCGTTCTTCGCGTCCAAGTTCGGCACGCTCTACATCTACGGCCAGTCACGCGGCGTATATGAGCACTACTTCTCCACGTTTTTGCGTCCCACGGATCTGTTGTGGTCGTTCTTGGCGGTGCTGGTGATGGCGACGGGCGTCATGGTCGTGCACACCTACTACGGCTTCACCGCGACGGGGGGTCCGGCCGGCGTGGGTGAGGCGGTTGGTCGTTCGGTGCGGTCGTCGATGATCGTCACCGCCTTCGTGGCCCTGATGATTTCGCTATCCGTCTACGGGCAGTCCGGCAACTTCAACCTGTCCGGGTAAATCGAATGAGCAACCACGCCGGCAGCGGACTCGGTCGGAAAAACAGCGACCGCACCAGCAGAATCGACCCGATCTGGTGGGCGCCCACGTTGTTCATCCTGGTCGCCGCCTTGATCGCACTGACCGCTGGCGCGTTCTCCGGCAAATTCCAGGAATTCATCCCGCTCACGCTGGAGTCGGACAGGGCGGGCCTGGTGATGGAACCCGGGGCCAAGGTGAAGTTGCGCGGCGTGCAGGTGGGCCAGGTCGCTTCCATCGGCACCGACGTGAGTGCGGCTCAGCTGCAGTTGAAGATGAATCCGGACACCTTCAAATACCTGCCGAGCAACCTCGAGGCCGAGATCAAGTCGACCACCGCGTTCGGCTCCAAGTACGTCGACCTGATCGTGCCCGACCATCCCAGCCCGACCCCGTTGAAGCCCGGCGCGGTGCTGCATTCGCGCAACATCACCGTCGAAGTCAACACGGTGTTCGAAAATCTGCAGTCAGTGGTCGGTGCGATCGACCCGGCCAAGCTCAACGCGATCCTCTCTGCGTTCTCACAGGCGCTGCGTGGCAAGGGTGAACGGCTCGGGCAGGCCATCACCGGCGCGAACAATGTGCTGATGGCCGTCAACCCCCGGCTCGGAACGATCCACGATGACTGGCGGTTGTTCGGCAAGACGGCGGCCATCTATTCCGATGCGGCGCCGGACATTCTGTCGATCCTCGACTCGGCGGCAACCACCAGCGCCACCATCACCGCCGAACAGCGGTCGCTCGATTCGCTGCTGATGTCGGCGGTGGGCTTCAGCCAGACCGGGATCAATGTCGTCGGGCGAAACGAGTCCAACATCGTCCGGTCGATGAATCTGCTCGACCCGACCCTGGCGCTGCTGAACAAATACTCCCCGACCTACACCTGCCTGTTCCAAGGTGCGCAGTGGTACGTGGATCATGGCGGGCGAGATGCGTTGGGCGGCAACGGTTATTCGGTCATCCTGGACGCCGCGCTGCTCTTCGGTGACGACCCCTACCGATACCCCAAGCACCTCCCCAAGGTGAACGCCACCGGCGGGCCGGGAGGCAAGCCCAGCTGCGGATCGTTGCCCGACCCCAGCGCCAACTTCCCGGTTCGGGCACTGGTCACCGACACCGGTTGGGGGGCCGCGCCCGACGAGATCCGAACCACCCCGTGGGTCGGTAATCCGTGGTGGGCCAACTATTTCCCGACCACCAAGAATCCCCCCGAACCGCCGCGGTACAACTACCGCGGGGGAGTGCCGCCGTCATGAGAAGGAAGCTTCCCGGGATCATCCTCCGTGTCGCCCTATTCACGGTGGTCTGCCTGGTCTTCACGTTCAGCCTGATCGCGGTCTTCGGGCAATTGCGCTTCGAGGATCGCGCCGGCTATCAGGCGGTTTTCACGAACATATCCGGGCTGAAGTCCGGCAACTTCGTCCGCATCGCCGGCGTCGAGGTCGGCAAGGTGGGCGACCTCACCCTGCACCGCGACGGCACGGTCACCGTCGGCTTCACGGTGGACAAGGGGGTGCGGCTCACCGAGGGCACCAAAGCCGTTGTGCGCTACGAAAACTTGATCGGTGACCGTTATCTTGCGCTCGAGGAGGGACCGGGGCTGCCGCGCCGGCTGACGCAGGGCGCCACAATTCCCCTGGCGCGAACGTCACCAGCACTGGACATCGACGCGCTCATCGGGGGTTTCCGCCCGTTGTTCCGCGCGCTGGACCCCGATCAGGTCAACGCCCTGTCCGGGCAGTTGCTGCGAATCTTCCAGGGGCAGGGCGGCACCCTGGCCTCGGTGCTGGCGCAAACCTCGACGCTGACCTCGACCCTGGCCGGACGCAGCGAGTTGATCGGCCAGCTGATCACCAACTTGAACACGGTGCTCCGCACGTTCGCCACCCGCGACCACGAGTTCTCCGATGGCCTGGACAAGCTATCGCAACTCGTGGAGGGGCTAGCGCAGCGCAAGGATGACATCTCCACCGGGCTCGCCTACATCAATGCCGCCGCCGCCTCGGTCGGCGACCTGCTGGTCCAGGCGCGCCAGCCGATCAAGGACGTGGTGCGCGAAACCGACCGGATGTCGGCGCAGGTGCTCACGGACCGTGAGTACGTGGACAAGTTGCTCAAGGATTTGCCCGACATTTATCAGGTGTTGGCCCGGCAGGGCCTCAATGGCGACTACTTCGGCTTCTACTTCTGCGACGTACTGATGAAGATCAACGGCAAGGGCGGCAACCCGGTTTACATCAAACTGCTGTCCCAGCCCAGCGGGCGGTGCACGCCGAAATGAAGTGGATCGAAGTCAAACCCATCAGCCAGCGCAACCCCGTCTTGGTGGGGCTGATCGGCACCGTGCTCGTCACGTGCGTGGTGCTGGCGGCCTTCGAATACAACAGGTTGCCGTTCATCAAGAACACCAACGACTATTCCGCCTACTTCGCTGAGGCCGGCGGCATCAAAGTCGGTAGCCAGGTGCGCATTTCGGGCATGGGTGTAGGCAGGGTGTCAGAGGTGCGTCTGGACGGCACCAAGGTCCGGGTCGGTTTCACCGTTCGCAAGGGCATCGAGTTGGGGGACCGAACGGAAGCGGCAATCAAGACAGAAACGATTCTCGGCGCGAAGATGCTTGAGCTCACGACGCGCGGCGAAGGCCGGTTGTCGGGCACCATTCCGCTGGAACGCACCACCTCACCGTATGACCTGCCGGATGCGCTGGGTGACCTGACGACCACGATCAGCGGTTTGGACACCACCCAATTGTCCTCGGCCCTTTCCACATTGGCCGACACCTTCAAGGAGACGCCGCCGGATCTGCGGCCCGCGCTGCAGGGAGTGGCCCGGTTCTCGGACACGCTCAACAACCGGGACGCGCAACTGCGCAGCCTGTTGGGGAACGCCAACAAGGTCTCGGCCGTACTGGGCAAGCGCAGTCAGCAGATCGCCGGGCTGGTGGCCAACTCGAATGCGCTGCTGGCGGCGCTGCTGGACGAACGTGATTCGATCGACGCCCTGATGAACAACATCACCGCGGTCTCACACCAGGTTTCCGGGCTGGTCAACGACAATCGGACCCAGCTCAAGCCGGCCCTCGACAAACTCAACGGCGTGCTGGAAATCCTGGACAACCGCAAGCAAGACATTCAGGCGAGCCTGCCCAAGTTCAAACGGTACGCGATGTCGTTTGGCGAATGCTTGGGCTCCGGACCATTTTTCAAGGCCTACGTGGCCAACTTGGTTCCCGGGCAGTTCGGCGGGATGGTCCTTGACGCGGACATGTACGACCGCTTCCTGGACCCCAACGCGAAGCTGCCGTCCGAGGCCGTCGACCCGCCAACCGGAACACCACCGGTCCCGCCGGAGAACGCACCCGTCCCGATCTGGTCCCAACCGCCCTCACCCGCGCCCGTGGGACCACCGAGTCGGACCATGCCGCCACCCCCGCCGCTCACGACGGGAGGCCCGTGAACATCGACCGTCGCACCCTGCAGACGCTGACCGGCATCACCCTGGCGGCGACCCTGGTCGTCGCGTCGTTTTTGGTCGGCAAGCAGCTGTGGAACCAGGTCGAAAAGACCAGCTATTCGGCGTATTTCAGCGAAGCCAACGGCCTGTTCGTCGGCGACGAGATCCGCATCCTCGGGGTCGCCGTCGGCACCGTGGACAAGATCGAGCCGCAACCCGCCGGCTCCAAGGTGACCTTCTCCGTCGACAAACAGTATTCGATCCCGGCCAACGCTCGCGCCGCCATCCTGTCGCCGTCGCTGGTGACCTCCCGGGCAATCCAGCTCGTCCCGGTGTACTCGGGCGGGCCCAAGCTAAGTGCGGGCGCCTCGATCCCGCTGAATCGCACCGCGGTGCCCGTCGAATGGGACGACTTCCGCAAGCAGCTGGAAAAGCTGACCGACGCGTTGCAGCCCACCAGTCCCGGCGGCGTGAACTCGGTCGGGGAATTCATCGACTCGGCCGCCGACAATGTGCGCGGCCAGGGAGACACCGCTCGGGATACCGTTGTCAAGCTGTCCCAAGCGATTTCAGCGCTCGGTGATCATGCCGATGACATCTTCAGCACGGTACGCAACCTGCAGCTGCTGGTGGCGGCGCTGTACTCCAGCAGCGATCTGTTGGCCTCGTTCAACCAGAACCTGGCCGCCGTGACCACGCTGCTGACGAACACGCCCAACGAAGTCGCCAACGCGGTGAAGAGTGTGGACGGTGCACTGACGGATCTGCGCGACTTCCTCGCCGAGAACCGGGAAGCCGTCGGTGTCAGCTTCGACCGGCTGAGTTCCATCACGACCGCGTTGAACGACAGTCGTGCTGACATCAAACAGATCCTGCACATCGCGCCGACCGTCTTCCAGAACTTTTTGAATATCTATCAGCCGGCGCAGAGCGCAATGACCGGCATCCTTGCTTTGAACAACTTCGCCGACATTCCCCAGTGGATCTGCAGCGCGATCGAGGCGGCTTCCCGGGCCCGCTTGACCCGAGTGTCCAAGCTGTGCCTGCAATACCTGAATCCCATCATTAAAAACCGCATTTACAACTACATTCCGGCAGGTATCAACCCGTTCGTGGGCACTCAGGCGCGCCCGAACGAAATCACGTACAGCGAGGACTGGCTTCGCCCCGGTTATGCGCCCGCACCGCCTGACGCACCGCCCGACCCGCCGCCGCCCCCGGAGGGACCGCAGCCGGGGCCCGCCCAGCGGCCGCCCGAAACGCCGGCGCCGTCCGCCGGCTTGACCGATGCGGCAAAGGTGCTGCAGGACCTGATGCTCCCGACGGGTGCACCATGAGACGCATCGCGGTAGTTGCACTGTGCGTTGGGTGCATCGCCGCGCTCACCTCATGTCACTGGCGCGGGCTGAATTCCTTTGCGCTACCCGGGACCGCCGGCGGCGGACCGGGCTCCTACACGATCCAGGCGCAACTGCCCGACGTCGTGACCATCCAGGAGAACACTCGCGTCCGCGTCGACGACGTCAACGTCGGCAATGTGACCAAGATCGAGCTGCAAGACTGGCATGCGCTGGTCACCATGCGCATCAACGGCGACGTCCACTTGCCGGCCAATTCGACGGCCAAGCTCGGGCAGACCAGCCTGCTCGGCTCGATGCACATCGAGCTCGCCGCCCCCAAGGATGAGCCCCCGGTCGGCCAGCTCACGAACGGCTCCGTGATTCCGTTGGCGCGCGCGAGCATGTATCCGACCACCGAACAAACGCTCGCCTCGGTGTCAATCCTGCTCAACGGCGGCGGAATTGGGCAGCTGCAGGAAATCAACCGGGCTGTCGCGACGGCGTTGGCCGGCCGCGAAGACGATATGCGCAGCCTGCTCGACCAGCTCGATAAATTCGTCGCCGGCACCAATGAACAGACCGACGACATCATCGCCGCCGCCGAGAATCTGAATTCGCTTGCTGGCCAATTCGCCGCCAAAGACCAGGTCGTCGACAAGGCTTTGCTGACCGTGCCTAAGGCGCTCTCGATACTGGCCGACGAGCGCACCAAAATCGCCGACGCCATAGATCAACTCGGCAAGTTCAGCGCCATCGCGGCCGACACCGTTCACCAGAGCAAGGAATCGCTGGTGAACAATCTGCGCAACATCGCACCGGTGCTGCGATCGCTTGCGGACGCCGGACCGTCGCTGACCAAGGGCCTCGACGGGCTGGTCGCCTACCCGTGGCCGGCGTCGACCGCGAGGAACTGGTTCCGCGGCGATTACGCCAACCTGACCCTGGTGGTCGATTTGACGTTGAGCCGCATCGACCAAGGGATCTTCACCGGATCGCGATGGGAAGGCAACCTCACCGAACTCGAGCTGCAGTGGGGACGCACCATTGGCATGCAGCCCAGCCCGGCCACCGCGGGCAACCCGATTACCTTGCCGTATCACTTCGGGGGGTACTGATGCTCCGCCTGAATCGCAAGACGTGGATCCAGCTATCGATCTTGATGTTGGTGACCGTTGTTTCTTGCGGCGCAATGGCGTTCAACTTTATGAAGTTGCCCGCGACACTGTTCGGCATCGGGGAGTACAACGTCACGGTCGACCTGCCCCAATCGGGCGGGCTGTACAAGACCTCGGTGGTCACCTACCGGGGCACCGATGTGGGACAGGTCAAGGCGGTTGATGTCACGTCCACCGGGGTGCGTGCGGTACTGGCATTGAGATCCGGGGTCAAGGTGCCTGCCGATGTGCAGGCGTCGGTGCACAGCCGCTCGGCGATCGGCGAGCAATACATCGAACTCACACCGCAGCCGGGAAAGGATGGACAACCGGTTCGGCCGCTGCGCGACGGCGACGTCATTCCCGCCGGGCGTGTCGACGTGCCCGTTGACATCGGACGCCTGCTCGACCTGACCAACCATGCGCTGCAGGCCATTCCGCGGGACAACCTGCGCACGGTGATCGACGAGACCAACCGCGCCGTCGGTGGCCTCGGGCCCGAGTTGTCCCGGATCGTCGACGGCTCCGCCGCGCTGGCGATTGGGGGCGGCCATACCGTCGACTCGCTGGCAACCCTGATCGATCAATCGCCGGCGGTGTTGAACACCCAGGTGCAGACGTCGGATGAAATCGGCGTCTGGGCGCACCGAACCGCAGCGATCTTCGCGCAGTTCAAGGCGCAGGACGCGGCGCTGCGCGATCTGCTCAGGCAGGGCACCGGCGGGCTGGAGGAGAGCCGCGCGCAGCTCGATCGGGTGACGCCGGCGCTTCCGGTGTTGTTCGCCAACCTGGTCAGCCTCGGCGACATCGCGGTCGTCTACCGGCACGACATCGAACAACTGCTGGTGCTGTTGCCGCAGGGCATCGCCGCCATGGCCGCGATCGTGGTGCCCAGCTCCAACACCAAGCAGGAGTACAAGGGTGCCCAGTTGGACTTCAACCTCAACATCAATCTGCCGCCGCCGTGCACCACGGGATATCTGCCCCCGACCCAGCGACGCTCACCGGTGAACGAGGACGCACCCGACCGGCCGGCGGCCGACCTGTATTGCCGGGTGCCGCAGGACTCCGATTTCAATGTCCGTGGTGCGCGCAACATTCCGTGCGAGACCAAGCCGTGGAAGCGTGCGCCCACCGTCGAGATGTGCGAAAGCGACGAAAACTACGTACCGCTCAACGACGGCTACAACTGGAAGGGCGACCCGAACGCCACCTACACCGGCCAGGGTGTGCCGCAGTATCCGCCGGGACAAGATCCGCGACTACCCCCGCCGCGAGGGACCGCGCCCGCACCGCCACCCGTGGCGGTCGGCACCTACGACCAGTCCAGCGGTGAGTACATCGGGCCCGACGGCCGTCGTTACAACGAGTACGACCTGGCTCACCCGCGTGCCAAGAACTGGCAGCAACTTCTGGTACCGCCACCGTAGGAAGGAACAACATGGCTGTCGAACCTGAGGACGCCGACAACACCGAACAGGACGGCGACCCAACGGAAGTCACCGCCGAGGACCGCGCGCCGCGCCGCCGGCTGCGGCTTTCCCGTGTCGGCACGGCGCTGGTGGTCAGTGCCGTGGCGCTTGCGACGCTGACCGGGTTGGCGGGCTGGCTCGGCTATCGCGCCTACGACAAGCACCAGGCGCAAGGTCGCCGCGACCTGTTCGTTCAGACCGCCCGCCAAGGCGCGGTGAACCTCACCACGATCAGCTACACCGAGATCGACGCAGACGTGCAGCGCATCCTCGACTCGGCCACCGGAGCGTTTCGCGACGACTTTGCCAAGCGGTCGAAGCCGTTCGTCGAGGTCGTCAAGGCGGCGCAGTCGCAATCCGAAGGCACGGTCAGCGAAGCGGGTCTGGTCTCCTCGCAGCGCGATTCGGCTCAGGTGCTGGTCGCCGTCGCGGTGAAGTCGCGGACCGCGGCCGGCGAGCAGTCGCCGCGGGAGTGGCGCATGAGAATCGACGTCCAGACCGTCGGCGACGGCGCCAAGGTGTCGAACGTGGTGTTCGTGCCATGACGACACTCGACAGAGCCGCCACACACGACGAGATCGACGAGATCAGCGCGGCTCCGCAAAGACGGTCGATTCAGTGGAGGCGAGCCCTGGCCCATGGCGTATTACCCGGGCTGGCGCTGGTGGTGGCGCTTGCGACGGGATATCTCAAGTGGCTGGGCGACTCGGCCGAGGACTCCGCCGCGCTGCGCGCCGAAACGGTCCGCATCGGCAGCGAGGATGCGGTCGCCTTGCTGTCGTATAAGCCCGAGTCGGTGGACAAGGATCTCGGGGCCGCGCGCGAGCGGCTGACCGGCGAATTCAAGGATGCCTACACCGAGCTGACCCGCCAGGTCGTCATTCCGGGCGCCAAAGACAAACACATTGCGGCGGTGGCCAAAGCATCGGCGGCGGCGTCGGTTTCGGCGACCGGCAGCCACGCGGTCGTGCTGGTGTTCGTCAACCAAACCGTGACGATCGGCGGAGGCGTCCCCACCGACACCACGCCCGTCGTGCGGGTGGTGCTGGACAAGGTCAACGGCCGATGGCTGGTATCGCACTTCGATCCGGTGTGAGGCGGGAGGTTCGCATGGTTACCCGGATGCGTGCTGGCGCCCGGCTGGTGGCGGTGGCGTTGATCCTTTCGGGCGCAGGAACATTGGGCGCCCCGACCGCGCATGCCGACAACAACAGCCTGAACCGAGCGGTCATCTCCGACGTCTACACCATCCAGCACAATGCGGGTTGCACGAATGACGTCAACCGGAACAACGCGCTGACGTTGGCCGCCGAATGGCACGCGGACGACATGCTCGGCAACCGAAACATCAACGGTGACACCGGGTCCGACGGATCGTCGCCGCAGGACCGTGCCGACCGCGCGGGTTTCCGCGGGAAGGTCGCCCAGACGGTGGCGATCAATCCCGCCCTGTCGATCACCAACCTGGAATTGATCAGGCAGTGGTATTACGACCCCGGCGCCATGGCAATCATGAGCGACTGCGCCAATACCGTCATGGGGGTGTGGTCGGAGAACGCGTTGGACCGCACCGTCGTCGTGGCGATGTACGGACAGCCGGCCCCGCCCATCCGGTGACGTGACCGTCAGGCGCGGCGCGGCGCCAGCGTGCGACGCGCGACGAAATCCAGCGCCGCCCCGAGCACGCCGATGACGACGATCACCGCGACCACTTGGTCGTAGGCGAGCTGGTCCCGCGCGTTGAGGATCTGATAGCCCAAACCTGAACGCACACCTAGCATCTCGGCGGGCACCAGAACCACCCAGGCGATACCCAAGGCCAACCGCAGACCGGTCTGGATGTGGCCGCGCACGGCCGGTACGACAACGGCGGTCAGCAGTTCGATCCGGGTGGCATGAAAGGACCGGGCCACGTCGAGGTATCCGGGCTCGATCGCGTGCACCCCGGCCGCGGTGTTGAGCATGACCGGCCAGACGGCAGCGGCCGCGATCAGAAATATCACCGGTTGATTGCCGATTCCGAACAGCGCCAACGCGATCGGGGTCCACGACAGTGGCGAGATCATCCGCAGGAACTGCACGATCGGTGCCGCCGCCCGCTCGGCGGCGGTGCTCATCCCCACCAGCAACCCGGCGGGGATGCCGATCACCGCCGCCACCAGCAGGCCAATCAGCAACCGCCACAGGCTGATCTCGGTATCGGGCAGCAACACCCCGCGGGTGAACAAGCCGTCCAGCGCGGGAATCACTCGCTGCGGGGCGGTCTGGCGCAGCAGTGAGGTGGGATCGGACCACACCGTGGTGGCCAGCCACCACAGGCCGATCGAGGCGGCGGCCGCGAGCAGTGGTGCCAGCCAACCCCGCAACATTGGGGCGCGCCGCGCCGGCGACGCGGCGGCGACGGTGGTGAAGGGGTTGATCGGGGCGGCGTCAGTGGTCATAGCGATTGCACCTCTTCGGTTCTGGTCAGTGCCGGATCGAGGCCGAAAGCCTGTGGCCCGCCGTGCGTGTCGAGCGATCGCCGAACGAAGACGTCGTCGACCAGCTCACCGTGCACACGCGCGGGGTCGAGTCGCTCGAGGAAATCGCGGTTGCCGTCCACGACGGTCTCCCTCATCGCCTCGATCAAGCGCTCGGTGTAGCTCGGGAATGGAAACGGCTGGTAACCGATGCGCTGCGGCTGCCAGTCCGGATGCACCAACGGATACGGCGGCTTGGGGTAGGTCAACGCCAGCCGAATCGCCCCCACGGGCTGCGGGAGGTACCGACCCGCCAGCGCGGAGGCCGCCGCGCCACGGTCGGCGCCGATGCGAAGCTGCGCGGCGACCACGGCATCGGTGACAGCCTGCACCTGTTCGGGATGCCGCGTCGTCACGTCCTCGTGCGCGAGCAGCACGCAGCAAGCGTGTTCTCGCCACACGTCACCGAGGAAGAGGGCGATGCGTCCAATCTTCTTGATTTGCGCGACCGCATTGAACGGATCGGCTACCACGTAGCCGCCAATCGAGCCGTTGGCCAACGCCGGCACCATGTCCGACGGGCTCATCACGATCAGTTCGACCGTGCCGTCGGACCGAGAGGCGCTGCGACGCACCACCGGCCGGAGCCCGTGCGCGCGCAGCAGACGCTGCAGCACGATGTTGTGAATCGACCACCAGAACGGGATCCCGACCTGCGTGCCGGCCAGCTCGGACAGCTCACGCACGTGCGGTGCGACCGTGAGCGCCGAACCGTTGGTGTGGTTCCAGCCGAGGATCCGCACCGCGCCGCCCAATGCATACCGCAGCTGCACCGCCATCGGCATGAGCAGGTGAACGATGTCGACTTGGCGTGTGATGAACGCTTCGGCCAGCGCCGCCCAGCTCCGGAACAGGACCGGCCGCGCCGAGCTCACCGCATCGGACGGATACAACCCGGCGCTGTGCGCGATCAGCAGCGGCGCCGCGTCGGTGATCGGCAGATACCCGATGCGCAGCTGCGCGCGGGGGTGGGTCGGGGATTCCACGGCGCTGCGCGCGAGACCGGCGACGCCGAACAGCCCCCCGGCGGCGGCGAGCCCGCTGGCACCGGCCAATAACTGACGTCGCGAAAGCAGTTGAGTCACAGCGCGGGCGCCGCCTGGTCGCGGTATTGATCGAGCAGCTCCGAGCGCAGCTGCTCACGGCTTGGGTGCTCGGACACCGTCCACTGACTGCGGATCCGCCCGCCGCTCAACAACACAACGCGGTCGGCAAGCCGTAGGGCCTCGTCGACGTCGTGGGTGACCAGTACGACCGTCACGTCGAGCGCGCCCGCAAGCTCGCCCAGCCAGCTTTGCAGGTCCGCACGGGTAGCCGGGTCCAGCGCGCTGAACGGTTCGTCGAGCAGCAACAGCCTCGGCCGGGCCGCGACCGCCCTCAGCACCGCGACCCGCTGCGCCTGCCCGCCGGACAGCTGATCGGGGTAACGATCGGCCAGCGGCTTCAGGCCGAACCGGTCCGTCAACTCGGCAGGGTAGCTCCGGTCGAAGCCACCCCGCTGTGCGGCGAATCGTGTTGCGAACACGATGTTTTCGCTTACCGTCAGCCACGGCATCAGCAGCGGCTGTTGGAAGACCATCCCGATGCGCGGCCGGACACCGTCGGCGGGCCACACGATCTCGCCGCCGGTCAGTGTGTCCAAACCGGCCAAGACACGCAGCAGTGTGGACTTGCCACTGCCGCTGGGGCCCAGCACCGCCAGGAATTCGCCGGAGATCACCTCCAGGTCGACATCGACCAAGGCCGCGCCAGTGCTGAAGTGCTTGGTGCCTAACGCTATTCGTACTGCCTGAGTTCCCACCGCAACTGTCCTTCCGAGGGAGATTGGATCGGCAGGAACGCCGCTTCGCGAAAGCGGCGGTTGGCGCCGGTGCCCAGCGCGTACGCGGCGCCGCCGGTCAGGGCCAGCTCGAGGCGCGTGGCCTCGACAGCCAGCGTCGCGGCGTCCAGGCGCAATCTGATCAGATCCGGGGTGGCGGCGCGCGCCGGATCCGCGGCCAGCTGGTAGAGCCGGGCATGCAGGCGGTCGCCCCGGGCGGTCAGCTCGGTGAGCTCGGCGCCGAATTGCTCGCCGAGGCCGGTGGTGCGCTGACCGGAGCCGGCGATGGCGGCCCGCCCCACGCCGACACAGAAAGCCGTTTGCAGCAGCAGGAAGGTGGGGCGAATCTGCTGCACGAACTGATGCAGGTCGGTGCTGACTATCTTCTCGGGCGTCACCGCGACGTCCTGCAGTCGCAGCGAGGTGGACGCGGTCGACGCCAGCGCCATCAGCCGAGGCGGCGGGTCGACGATGACGCCGTCGGCGTCGGCGTCGACGGCCACCACGTAGCTTCGGCCGTCGCGGTCGGCTGCCGGCACGACGATCAGGGCGTCGGGAAACACGTTGGACGCCCAGCGAATCGGGCCGCTGATACGCAGACGCGCGCCGTCGTGTTCGGCGACGATGGGCACTGGGCCCAACCCGGCGACGTGCTTGAGGCCGGCGGCCATGGCCGTCACCCCGGGTCGCGTTCCGGCCCGCAGCTGCGGCAGGTGGGCCTCGCGCAGCTGCTCCGGCGCGAGATGCAGGTAGTGCAGCGCCATCCGGTGCGCCCACGCCGAGAATCCCACCGCCAGGCTGTAGGTGGACACCTCGTCGATCACGTGCACCATGTCGTCCAGGCGGTCGTCGAGACCGAGGTCGAACAGCCCGGCGCCACCAAGCTCGGCGATGTCGACCCGGACATCGGTGCTGTGCGCGTCCAACGCCGCGGCCCTCGCCCCGACCGAGGCGGTGACGCGGTGCAGCGCGGCCTGTAGGTCGTCCGCCACTGTGACGGTCACGGCAGCGGCCCTTGCAGACCGTGCAGTCGGTCGAATGGGGTCTCCACGGCCTGGCGGGCGCGGCGGACCGCGTCCTCGTCGGGGGCGTCGTACAGGCACAGGCACTTGTCCATGTCTTCGCGCACGTAGGTGCGCAAAAAGCTGGTCTCGGGCACCTGGGCGTATTTGGGGGAGTTGGCCCGTTTGCGGGCCAGGTAGGAATCCATGTCCAGACCGTCGGGCAGATCCCACTCGACCAGGTAGCCGGCCGACGGCCGAAGCGCTTTCAGCTCGGCCAGCTCAGCGCCGACCAGTCGCACCGCGTGCGGTCCCTCGATTTCGGCGGCGTCGAGCGTCGGGGGCTGCAGTTGGGGCGGGCCGGCGGAGAACTCGGCGACGGCGAAGACACGGTCCGCCGCGGCGGTCACCTGCGCTTCGATCAACTCGCCGCCGGAGCGGTGCAGTTCGGCGTCGAGCGTCTTGAGCAGAGCATCGACGGCGGGTCGGTCCGGATGTGCGGGAACGAGCTCGTACAGGAAAAGCGTCATGTTGTGTCATCCATTCGTCGGAACCAGACTGCTTCGACATTCACACGGACAGACAGGTCTGTCCAGAACGGGAATGGCGTTAAGCTACTCACATGACAACGGTCCCCACCGCCCGCCGCGGCCGCGCCGCTACTAACCCAGTTCCGGACCGGCCGGCTGAGCGGCTCCTCGATACAGCGACGAAACTCTTTGCCTACCAAGGTATTAGGGCGGTCGGCATCGATCTGATCCTGCGCGAGGCCAACGTCGCCAAGTCGAGCTTGTACAGCAGTTTCGGCTCGAAGGAGGCGTTGATAGTCGCGTACCTAAAGCGATTGGATCAGGCTGATCGCAACCGCTGGAACGAGCGAACCGCCGAGCTGACCGATCCGGTTGCCAAGCTCCTCGCCTTCTTCGACCTGGCGGCCGCCGCCGCCCGTGCCCGCGACTACCGGGGCTGTTTGTACGCCAACGCCGCCACCGAATTTCCCGGCGCCGAGCTGGCACCGGTACGCGCCCACCGCGACTGGGTCCGCTCCACCATGACCGACCTGCTGCGCGCCGCGCAGACCGCACAACCCTCAATGCTGGCCGGACAGATCCAGATCCTGTACGACGGTGGGCTGGTCGGCTCCAAAATCGAGCGTTCGACCAAACCCGTGACCGCGGCGCGGACGCTGGCCGAGCGCCTCATCGACGCCCAGCGTCAGACGTAGTCTCTCGCCGCGTCCGAGTCGAGGTTGCCGTGTTCGGTCACGGCCTCGCAGACGCACAGGTGTGCGGTGTCGGGCAACCATCGCCACAGCTGCGCCCCGCGCTTGCGCGCCAGGTGCTGCTGGTAGACCTTGTCGCACTGTTGCTGGGAGAAAGCGAAGTCCAGGTTGACCGGCAACCCGGCCCAATCGACATGGTCACGCATCCGTGTTGGACTCTCAGGACGGGTGTCGCTGGCGTCGCCGCGCCGCAGCCAGCACTGCAGTGGGCAGTCGCCGTGCACGGCGTGCCCTCCGTGGTGCTCCGCGGTCACGCAGATCCCTCCTCGGGCGCACAGATCGTCTCAACTGAAATCGTGCGACGAGGATGTTTCAGCGGCGGGTGTGGAATGTTTCCGGCGGATTACGGATTCGCCCGGCCGCGCGGGCGTCAGTAAACGTCGCGGTGGTAGCGCTTGTCGGCGCTTAACGCCTGGACATACGCCCGCGCCGCGTCCGGCCCAAGTTTGCCGTGCTGCGCGGCGATCTCGCACAAGGCCTGGTCGACGTCCTTGGCCATCGGGTCGGCGTTGCCGCACACGTACAGCTGCGCCCCGTCTTCCAACCAGCGCCACAACTGGGCTCCGCGCTCGCGCATCAGGTGCTGCACATAGACCTTGTGGCTCTGGTCCCGGGAGAAGGCCAGGTCCAGTTCGGTGAGGAAGCCGTCGGCCCGCATCTGCTCGATCTCGTCGCGGTAGTAGTAGTCGGTCGCGGCGTGCCGCTCGCCGAAAAACAGCCAGTTGGGTCCGGTGTGGCCGAGCGCCCGTCGTTCCTGCAGGAAGCCGCGAAACGGGGCGATACCGGTACCCGGACCGACCATGATCATCGGCGTGTGCGGGTCGCTCGGCGGCCGGAAATTGCTGGATGGCTGCACATACACGGCGACGGGTTCGCCGGGGGACCGGTCGGCAAGGTAGGTCGAACACACCCCCCGGCGTGGGACGCCCTGAAAGTTGTAACGCACCGGCGACACCGTCAGGTGAACTTCGCCCGGGTACTGTTTGGGGCTCGACGAGATCGAATACAGCCGCGGCTGAAGGCGTTTGAGAACCCGCAGCCACTCGTGCGCGGCGGCGGAGACCGGATGCTGTGCCAGCAGGTCGATAGCCTGGCGACCCCATACCCAATTGCTCAGGGCGGCTTTGTTTTCCGGCTTGAGCATCTCCGCGAGTTGCCGGTCGCCGGTGCGCTCTTGCACGAACCGCACCAGGTCCCGGCTGATATGAGTAATCTCGATCCGCTCGGTGAGCGCCGAGCGTAACGACATCAGACCATGTCCGCCGACCTCGACCGGGGTCTGCCCGTCCAGCCTGGTGATCGATAGCCATTCGTCGACCGACTGGTCGCTGTTGCGCGGCCACACGCCCAGCGCGTCACCGGCCTCGTAGCTCACGATCTCTTCGGGCAGGCTGAACACCAACTGCCGCACGTCTTTTGCCGACCGTGGTTGGCTGAGCACGGTGTTGCGGACCAGGTTGGTGACCAGTGGGTCTTTCTTCGTGTACTTGGTTGGGGCGGGGCTGCTCGACGGGCGCGCCGGCGCCGCAACGGGAGCGGCGGTGGGGGCCAGTGTGTCGATAAGGTTGGCGACCCAGCTCGCTGCGGCGTCCTCGTAGTCGGGCTCGCAGTCGACCCGGTCGGTAATGCGGATCGCTCCCAGCTCGGCCAGGCGCTCGTCGAGCCTGCGCCCGTGCCCGCAGAAGTCGTCGTAATTGGAATCGCCGAGTGCAAGCACCGCGTAGCGGGTGCCGGGGAGCCGCGGGTGATTTTCGGCCGACAGCGCCCGCCAGAGCGCGGCACCGTTGTCCGGCGGTTCGCCGTCCCCGGTGGTGCTGGTAATCAGCAGCAGCTCAGATGTTTTCATCAGGTCGGCGGGAGCAAAGTCGTCCATGCTGCGCAACGCGACCTGCAGCCCGGCCGCGCCGAGCCGGGCGGTCACATCGGCGGCGAGTTCTTCGGCGTTGCCGGTTTGCGAGGCCCACAGCAGCGCGATCGGCGCCCGCTGGGGCGCTGCGTCGTCATGGTGCGACGCGGTCGCCGCGACCGATTCGAGGTGGGGAGCGCGGGCGAATAGCCCCGCGAGCAGACCGTCCACCCACAGCCGCGTGGTGGCATCGAACGGGGCGCTGGCCGGCAAGGTGGGCACGCCGGTGGTGTGCACGCCGCCCGCCGAGCGCAGCCCCGCGACCAGGCCGGTAAGGTAGGACCGCCCCTGCGGGTCGAACTGCGGCGCGGGTTCGCTTGCCACCCCGAGCAATTCGGCGAGAACGTCGATTCGGGAGACCCAGCCGTCGGTCGGCCGCGGATCGGCCTGCGGCTCCGGTGTGTCGATGTCGACCTTTGCGCTGACCTTCGTCAGGCTGATCGCGCACGCCTTGTACTCCGGTTGGCGCGAGATCGGGTCGACGGCATCACTGGTGACGGCGTTGATCGAAAGGTATTCGCCGAAGACGTCATTCCAGTGGAACGGCGCAAAGCAGTTGCCCCGACGCACCCGGTCGGTGATCACGGCGGGCAGCACGGCGCGGCCGCGGCGGGACGCGATTTCCACCCGGTCGCCGTCGCAAATTTCCAGCCGCACGGCATCTTCGGGATGGATTTCGACGAATGGCCCGGGGTTGAGCTTGTTCAGCTTGGCGATTTTCCCGGTCTTGGTCATCGTGTGCCACTGGTGCGCCAAGCGTCCGGTGTTGAGCAGGAACGGGTATGCGGTGTCGGGCATCTCCTTCGGCAGCATGTGCGGGCGGGCGAAGAACATCGCACGGCCGGTCGCGGTGGGGAACGCCAACCGGGGCACGCTGCCGTCGTCGCGGATCAGTTGCGTCTGGCTGACACCGTCGTTGTGGTAGCGGATCGGGTTGCGGTCGGAGCTCTCCGCAGCTGGGCACGGCCATTGCACCGGAGTCTTGCGCAGCCGGTCGTAGCTGATCCCGCGGAGGTCGTAGCCGGTCTTGGGATTCCAGAAGCGCTTGATTTCGTCGAATACTTCTTCGGCCGACCGATAGCTGAACGACTCCGAATACCCCATCGCGCAGGCGATCCGGGCGATGATCTGCCAGTCCGGCAGCGCTTCCCCGACCGGGTCGATGGCTTTCTGGAACAGGGTCAGGTTGCGCTCGGAGTTGACCATCACCCCGTCGGATTCGGTCCACAGTGTGGCCGGCAGTACCGCGTCGGCGTACTCGTTGGTTTCGTTGTGCACGAACGCATCCTGAGTGATCACCAATTCGGCCTTCTCCAGGCCGGCGAGCACGGTCTTCCGATTGGCCACGGTGGCAACGGGATTGGTGCAGATGATCCAGCACGCCTTGATCTCTCCTTCGGCCATGCGAGAGAACATGTCGATCACACCGTCGCTGACATCGGTGCGCAACGAGCCGCGGGGAATGCCCCACTGTTCTTCGACGAATTCACGGTCTTCGGCCGAGGTCACCGTCCGCTGGCCGGGCAGACCCGGCCCCATGTAACCCATTTCGCGTCCGCCCATCGCGTTGGGCTGCCCGGTGAGCGAGAACGGCCCGCTGCCGGGCTTGCAAATCGCGCCGGTGGCCAGGTGCAGGTTGCAGATCGCGTTGGTGTTCCAGGTGCCGTGGGTGCTTTGGTTGAGCCCCATCGTCCAGATGCTCACCCAGTTGGCGGCTTCGCCGATCCAGCGCGCCGCGGTGCGGATGTCTTCGGCTGGCAGGCCGGTGATTTCGCTGACCGCGTCGGGTGCGAATTGCTGCAGGAAACTCGGCATCTCCTCCCAGCCCTCGGTGAATTCCGAGATGAACTCGTCGTCGGTGTGTCCGCTTTCGACGATCAGGTGCAGCAGCCCATTGAGCAACGCCAGATCGGTACCGGGGGCGATCGGTAAGAACAGGTCGGCCTTGTCCGCGGTCGCGGTGCGGCGCGGGTCGACGACGATCAACTTGGCGCCCGCCTTGACCCGCTCCATCATCCGCAGGAACAAGATGGGATGGCAGTCAGCCATATTGGCGCCGATGACGAAGAAGACGTCGGCCGAATCGAAGTCGTCGTACGACCCGGGCGGCCCGTCGGCGCCGAAAGACAGCTTGTAACCCGAACTGGCGCCGGCCATGCACAGTCGCGAGTTCGACTCGATCTGGTTGGTGCCGATGAAGCCCTTGGTCAACTTGTTGGCCAGATACTGCGCTTCGAGCGACATCTGCCCGGACACGTACATGGCGAACGCGTCCGGTCCGTGCTCGTCGATGATGGCGCGCAACCGCTTGGCGCATTGGGTGATCGCGGTGTCCATCGCAATGGATTCCAGCGGTTCGCCGCGCTCGGGCCGCAGGTACGCCGACTCCGCCCTACCGGGCGCCGGAAAGAGATCGGCGGTGGTTGCGCCCTTGGTGCACAGCCGACCGAAATTGGCCGGATGATCTTTCTTGCCAATCGATTTGGCGATGTGACGGCGGCCGCTTTCGGGATCTGTTGTGATCTGCAACACCATGCCGCACCCCACGCCGCAATAGGCGCAGAGGGTGTTCACGGTGTCCCCGGTGGGTGGCGCAGCCACGCGTACGTCCCTTTCTCAAGCGTCTTAAGCGCGCAAAAGACTCGGCGCAATCGTGCGACAAGGATGTTTCAGGACCGGATATCCGGTGCTTCCGCCGTTTTACGGCTTTCTCACAACGCCCGGGGCGTAGCGGTGAAGTGGCGACAAAAGCACCGTTGGCCCAGGTCATCGCGGGTCGACTTTGACCTCCCGAAGTAGCACCGAGGTTACCCCCGACGACGCGAACGATGCCCGCTGCAACGGGGCTTTTGACGAAACAGGGGGGACATTCACAGTCTTCGCTAAGCTCACCGTGTGCGTCGTCAGCTAGTCACGATCCTGCTGATCGTGGCGGCCCTACTGGTCGGGGCATGCGGGTCAAAGCCACCCCACTCGTCGCCACCCTCCGACACCTGCAAAGCGTCCGACGGGCCGACGAACGATACGGTGCGGCAGGCGATCGCCTCGGTTCCCGTCCTGGTGCCCGGTTCGATCTGGGTCGAAATCGCGCGGGGGCACACCAAGAAGTGCCGCCTGAATTGGGTGCAGATCATCCCCAGCATCGCCGACGAGTCCACCCCTCAGCAGCTGTTGTTCTTCGACCACAACATCCCGCTGGGCTCACCCACCCCTAACCCGAAGCCCTACATCGCGGTGCTGCCGCCCAGCGATGACACCGTCACGGTTCAGTACCGGTGGCGGGTCGGCAGCGATCAGGCGTGCTGCCCGTCCGGCTCCGGGACCGTGAAGTTCGAGATCGGGCCCGACGGCAAGCTACAGGCGCTCGGCAAGATTCCGCACCAGTAGCGCGCAGGCTCAGTCCGGCAGGTTCTCCGGGTGCAGCATCTCGGCGTAGCGCAGCGGCTCGGGGATGCCGAAGCCGTCGACCAACGTCTTGGCGTACGGACGCAACTTGCGGCACCGATCGTTGATGCCGCGGGTGACCGCCTTGGCGCGCTCGGTGGACAGGTAGGTGTGTTCGATGTACCAGGCCTTGTCTTCCTCGATCACCGAAAGCGCGTACAGGTCGCACACCAGCTCCAGCAGCTCGCGGGCTTTGGCGTCCGGGCAGGACTCGATCCCGGCGACGAAGGCCTCCAACACCACCCGGTCGATGTGCGCTGTCGCCGCGTGCAGCACGTGATCCTGCACCGCATTGAACGCGTCAAACGCCGACATCTCTTTGGACTTGCCCTGTAACCGGCGCGCGACCGACGACAGTAGATAGTTCTCGCGCTCCTCGAACATGTTGACCTGAGTGCCGCGGTTGAACAGGCTGCCCTCTTCCTCGCTGTCCTGCCGGGCATCGACGATCCGCTGCATAATCGCTTCGGCCGCAGTACGTTTCATCACCCGCTCGCCAACGGTGTTGGCGGCGAAGCGAACCCACTCGACCGGGCTCATGCTTTTGATGTCGTCGGCGTAGGCGGTCAGCAGCTCCTTGGCGACCAACTGGGTCAGCACATGGTTGTCGCCCTCGAAGGTGGTGAACACGTCGGTGTCGCCCCGCAGCGCGATCAGCCGGTTTTCGGCCATGTACCCCGCGCCACCGCACGCCTCCCGGGCCTCCTGGATGGCCCTGCTGGCGTGCCAGGTGTTGGCCGCCTTCAACCCGGCGGCACGGGCTTCCAACTCGCGCTGCTCGTCGGCGTCGGCGACATCCGACGTTTGCAGATCGTGGCACCTGGACACCAGCTCGTTCTGCGCGAACTGCAGCGCGTAAGACCGTGCGATCAAAGGAAACAGCCGACGCTGGTGCACCAGGTAGTCCATGATCAACACCTCGCCACCATCGTCGGGTGCGCTGAATTGCTTGCGCTGCAACGCATATCGGGTGGCGATGTCCAGTGCGACCTGGGTGGCCGCGCCGGCGCTGCCGCCCACGGTAACCCGGCCGCGAATCAGCGTGCCGATCATGGTGAAGAACCGGCGATTGGGGTTGTCGATCGGCGAGCTGTAGGTGCCGTCCGGTGCGACGTCGCCGTACTTGTTCAGCAGGTTCTCCCGCGGGACGCGGACATGGTCGAACATGAGGCGCCCGTTGTCGACGCCCGGCAGGCCGCCCTTGTAGTGACAGTCCGACGTCGTCACACCGGGCAGATCGTTGCCGTCGTCGTCGCGGATCGGGACCAGCACGCAGTGCACGCCATGATTGACCGGCGCGCCGTCTTCGGTGGTGATCAACTGCGCGAAAACGGCTGCGATGGTTGCGGTCTCGGCCGCTCCGCCGATGTAGTCCTTGCGCGACGTCGGGGTGGGGGAGTTGATGACGAACTCCTGGGTCTCGGCGTCGTAGGTCGCGGTGGTCTCCAGCGACTGAACGTCGCTGCCGTGTCCCGTCTCGGTCATCCCGAAACAGCCACGCAGCTCGAGGTCGATGATTTTCTGTACGTAGTCGAAGTGGCGTTCGGTGCCGAGGTTCTCCACGGCGCCGCCGAACAGGCCCCATTGCACGCCGGCTTTCACCATCAGGGACAGATCCGACATCGCCAGCATCTGGATCATCGTGATCGCCGCGCCGACGTTCCCGGTGCCGCCGTGCTCCTTGCGGAATCCCTCGTCGGCGATGCCCGCCGCGGTGAGCAGCTTCATCTGCTCGAATACCTTGGCGCGCGCGATCGCCGTGTTTGGGGTGTAGTGCGGGCGGAATGCCTCGTCCTCTAGCCGGGCGCGGGTTTGGTTCTTTACGTCGCGCCAACGCCCGTCCAACGTGTCGCGCAGGTGTTCGGCAATGTTTGTCATGTTTGGCGCCATCATCCGACCGTAACGCGCCGCTCGTGGGGCGGGAAAGACCCAGCGCGTCGGCCTGCCCTCCCGTTTCGGACCGGGCGCGCGCACACTAGAGGACGATGCCGCAGAAAGTCGCTGCCTTGATGATCGTGCTGCTGATGGGCACGGTCGTCGGCAGAGTTCTGCTGCTGCGCCGAACCGGCACTCGCGCAATGCATTTCGGGAAGATCGACAAAACCGACTTCCTGCTACCGCCGGTGGCGCTGTTCTACTTCTATTCGTTGTTCGCCAGCGCGTTCGGCTGGCCCCTGGCCATCACCGACAGGTTTTTCCGGTCCACCGCCGCGGCTTGGGTCGGCGTGGGGCTTTGTGTGGGCGGGGTCCTGATTCTGGCGGTGAGCCTGGCGTCGTTCGGCAGCAGCTTCCGGGTCGGCATTGACACCGATCAGCCGGGTCGGCTGGTGACGACGGGCATCTTCGCGGTGAGCCGCAACCCGATCTATGTCGGCTTCTTCCTGTTCCTGTACGGCCAGTTCCTGGCGTTCCCCAGCTGGACCACCGTCGTCGCGCTGGCGTTCGCGGCCGTCCTGTTTCATCGGCAGGTGTTACGCGAGGAGGCGTTCATGCGGCAGCGTTACGGCCAGGAATACGCCGAGTACTGCGGCCGCGTCAGGCGTTATATGTAGCCCGTGACCGCAGGCGGAACAGGACGAAACCGGCCGCCAGCGCGCCAAACGCGCACAGCATCACCATGTCGAACACCCACCAGCCCGAATAGTGCGTCCACACCAGCGCGTTGGTGGCCAGCGTGTCGACGCGGTGCAGATCGACGGTGGACCCCGAGGCCGCGAAACCCCACTGCGCCGGGACGAACCAGGAAATCTGGTCGAAGCCCCACGTGCCCACCAGAGGCACCAGCCCGCCGTCGAACAGCAGCGATGCCAGGACAACCGGCACGACCAGGGGCAGCACCTCGCGCAGCGAGTTGCCCAACGACGACAGCGCCAGCCCGACGATCGCCGAAACGACGGCCGTCGCGGCGACCGCCAGGTAGAGCTCGACGTCGGGGTTGTGCAGCAGGACCGCACGGTGTGCGGGTCCGCCCTTGACGCCGATCACCATCGCGGTCAGGATCCCCGCCTGGACGGCGGCGACCGCACCGAACACGACGAGTTTGGCGGATACGTACGCCCACGTCGTCAGCCCGACCGCCTGCTCGCGAAGGAAGATGCGACGCTGTCCGACCAGGTCGCCAATGGTCAGCGAGGTGCCCAGCAGCACAGCGGCGATGTTGAGCGCCGCCAGGATCTCGACGGCTTCATGCGGGCTGGCGCTGTTCGCGGCGGCCCGGTCCAGGCCGGAATGGCCGGGAATCAGCAGCGTCAGCCCGGCCAGCGCGAACGGCAGCAGCACCAGGAAGAGGAAGTAGCCGGGGTTGGCCCACAGCAGGCGGAGCTGGCGAGCGGCCACCACCCGGATCTGCTGCTGCATGGAGAGCCCCGCCGGCGGCGGCGCGGGTTCCGCCACCTTGGGGGGGTCCGCCGGCGGTCCGGCGCTCACCCGCGCGATGATCTGCGGCCAGTCGCCGGCGCCCGCCGCGGACTCGATCTGTGCGGGTGGGCCCGCGAAGGCCAGCTTGCCCACCGGGGTGAGCAGCAGCACCTGGTCACACATGGCCAGCTGCGTCAGCGAGGGCTGCGACGTCAGAGCGACCACGACGACGCACCCGAGGTCGGCCTGGCGGCGCAGCATCGCCAGCACCTGCTGCTCCTGCGTCGCATCCAGTCCGGCGCTGGGGTCCTCGACCACGAGCAGCGTTGGCCTGGTGATCAATTCGACCGCCATCGACGCCAACCGGCGCATCTCGGGCGCCAACTTGCCGATCCGGGTTCCGCGCAGCTCCGTCAGCCCGAGCTCGTCGAGAACCTGGTCGACCACCCGGTTGCGGTGCTCGGCGGGCGTGTCCGGCGGCAGCCGCAGCCGGGCCGCGTATCCCAACGCGCGTTCCACCGTGAGGTTCGGGTGGGCACGGTCGTCGTGCGACACGATCCCGATGCGGGTGCGCATCAGCTCGGGTTCGGCGTGCACATCGTGCTCGTCGACGGTGACGGTGCCGGAGACGGGCCGGCGGGTCCCGGCGAGCAGGCCGAGCAACTCGGAATTGCGCACCGGCGACGGCCCGATGACCGCGGTCAACGTGCCCGGGCGCGCGATGAACGACACGTCGGTGAGCAGCTGTTGTCCGTCGGCGGTCAGCCCGAGCGCATACGCGGTCACCCCGGCGGTGCGCGCGCCCGGCTTCAACGGCAACCGGCTCGTCGTGTTCGCTTCCGCGGGCGGTGGATGAACCGCGGGCAGCTTCGTGGTGCTCATCTGCTCGATCAAGCGTGAGCTTTCGGGCCGTTCCCGCGCGGGTGCGGGGATCGGCGTCGTCGGCGGTGCCGGGGGAGGTGGGGGCGGTAAAGGCTGCGTCGGCAGCCGCATCCGCTGAGTGGTCCGCTGGGTCGGGGCGTGTTTGTCCGGCGCAGGCGGCGCGACGGCGGGACCCACGCCGAGGATCAACCGCGGACCCCGCCGCGGATCGCCGACCGTGATTGCCTGGCCGTCACGGATGTCGATCATCGACACGCGGGCGCCGTCAACGAAGATGCCGTCGGGGCTCTGGTCGATCGCCACCCAATGAGTGCCGGTGAACCGCAGCGCCAGAACCGGGCGGGCCAAGGATGCCGGGGCGCCCGGGGAATCCAGCGGGATGTCGCACTGGCTGCCGAACCCCACGATGATGTCGCGGTTGCCGGGCCGGAAGTCATACCGCGTCGGCCCGACCCACACGGTCAGCGGCGAGGCGGGGACGGCGCCCGACATCTCCTCGGTCCGCATGACTACGTGTCTACCCGCTGCATCTGTTCACTGCACCAGGGGTGTGCGCTGATCAGGGCGTATTACGGCCAAACGCGGCCGAGGCATTGTCGAGGAGTCGGCGCAACACCTCCACCGCATCCCCCAAGACTTGGCGATCCGCCGCATCGAGCCGCGCGAGTTGCGGCTCGATCGCCGCGGCGCGGTCGATGCGCACGGCGTTCAAGGTGCGCATCCCGGCGGGCGTGATCCGGATTCGGACGGCCCGGGCATCGGCTGGGTCGACGGTCCGGGTAACCAGGCCGGCCTCCTCGAGCCGCCGCACCTGTGTGGTCATGGTCGGTTGCGAACAGTGATCGACGGCGGCCAAATCACCGATTCGCGCATCGCCCTGGGCTTCGATGGTGGCCAACAGCCGAGCCTGCGCCGACGGCAACGGCATCTGAATGCGCTGGGTGGCGAGCCGGTTGAGCCGCGCGACCACCGCGAGCAGATCCGCTCCCAAGCCCTGGCCGGGCTCGACGGGCGCGGTGTCGCCGACGCCGGCCTTCTTGCTGGCGGGCTGGGCGGTGGCCGACGGATTCATCCATCCATCGTTGCATAGCTTTGCTAAGCGAGGCCAATACACCTTTAGTTAGAAAACCGATGTCACACGGTGTGCTGCAGCGACTTAGTGCCGCGGCCTGGCAGAATCGATGAGGTGGCCGTCCCCTCCGCTCTTCGAGCGCATCGTCGGAGTGGGCCGCTGCAACCGGTCGAGTTGGCACAGGCCGCGGTGCTGGCGGCGCTGTGCGCGGCGACCGCGATCATTTCCGTCGTCGTCCCGTTCGCGGCGGGTCTGGCGCTGCTGGGCACCGTGCCGATGGGATTGCTGGCCTTCCGGTATCGCCTGCGCGTGCTGATCGCCGCGACCGTTGCTGCCGGGATGATTGCCTTTCTGATCGCCGGCCTCGGCGGCCTGATGGCGGTCGGCAACAGCGCCTACATCGGCGGGCTCACCGGAGTCGTCAAACGCACCCGGCGCGGCATGCCGACGGTGATCGTCACGGCGCTGGTCGCCGGCGTCCTTTCCGGCGTCGGCAATGTCGTCGCGTTGGCCGTGCTCACCCGGCTGCGGTACCTGATTTTCAAGGCGGTCACCGCGAACGTGGACGGGATCGCGTCGGCCCTGACCTGGATGCACCTGCAGGGGGCCGCCGCCCTGCTGAAGCGCTACTTCGCGATGGGGCTGCAGTACTGGCCGTCGGTCGTGCTGGCGTCGTCCGTCGTGCAGGTTCTGGTCGTGTCGTTGATCGGTTGGTGGGCGTTGTCGCGGGTGCTGGAGCGGATGCGCGGCATCCCCGACGTGCACAAGCTGGACGCACCTGACCCCAGCCTGCACGGCGCCCCGGTCGGACCCGTTCCGGTGCGGCTGGACAAGGTGCGCTTCCGATACCCGCGCGCCGACCAAGACGCCCTGCGCGAGGTGAGCCTGGACCTGCACGTCGGCGAGCACGTCGCGGTCACCGGGTCCAACGGCTCCGGCAAGACGACGCTGATGCTGATCCTGGCCGGCCGGGAACCCACGTCGGGCACCGTGGCACGCCCCGGCGCGGTGGGCCTGGGCAAACCGGGCGGCACCGCGGTCGTGCTGCAACACCCCGAAAGCCAGGTGCTGGGCACCCGGGTCGCCGACGACGTGGTGTGGGGGTTGCCGCCGGGCACCAACGTCGACGTGGGGCGGCTGCTGGGCGAGGTCGGCCTCGAGGATCTCGCCGAACGCGACACCGGAAGCCTGTCCGGCGGCGAGCTGCAGCGCCTGGCGCTGGCCGCCGCGCTGGCCCGCGAGCCGGCGCTGCTCATCGCCGACGAGGTCACCACCATGGTCGACCAGCAGGGCCGCGGCGCCCTGCTGGGCGTGCTGTCCGGGCTGACGAAGCGGCACCGGACCGCGCTGGTGCACATCACGCACTACAACAACGAGGCCGCGTCCGCCGACCGCACCATCAACCTCAGCGACTCGCCCGACAACACCGACATGGTCGAGGCCGTACAGCCGCCCGCGCCGACCGTGTTCACGGGGCGCCGCGGGCAGGCGCCGGCGCTTGAACTCATCGGCGTCGGGCACGAATACGGCCGCGGAACCCCGTGGGCCAAGACCGCGCTGCGCGACGTCAGCGTCGTGGTGGAGCAGGGCGACGGGGTACTGATCCACGGCGGTAACGGCTCGGGCAAGTCGACGCTGGCGTGGATCATGGCGGGGCTGACGGTGCCCACCCGCGGCGACTGCCTGGTCGATGGCCGGCCCACCTACGAGCGGGTCGGCGCGGTGGCGTTGTCGTTCCAGGCCGCCCGGCTGCAATTGATGCGCAGCCGGGTCGATTCGGAAGTTGCTTCCGCGGCGGGCTTTTCGCCTCGCGACGAAGACCGGGTGGCGGCGGCGCTGGCCGTCGTCGGGCTCGATCCCGCGCTGGCCAAGCGGCGCATCGACCAACTCAGCGGCGGCCAGATGCGCCGGGTGGTGCTGGCCGGGCTGCTCGCGTGTTCGCCCCGCGCGCTGATCCTCGACGAACCGCTGGCCGGGTTGGACGCCGCCAGCCAGCGCGGCCTGCTGCGGCTGCTCGAGGACCTGCGCCGCGAACGCGGCCTGACCGTGGTGGTGATTTCGCACGACTTCGCCGGGCTGGAGGACCTCTGCCCGCGAACCCTGCAGCTGCGCGACGGCGTGCTGGAATCCGTTTCACCCGCGGTGGAGGGGGTGCCGTGAGCAACACCTCGTTCACCGATCAACGTCGGGCCCGACGGACCGCGCGCCCGGTGGTGCTGCTGATCCCGGTACCCGGAACCTCGACCATCCACGATTTGTGGGCCGGCACCAAACTGCTAGTCGTCTTTGGTGTTTCGGTGCTGCTGACGTTCTATCCGGGTTGGGTGACCATCGGCCTGGTGGCGGCGCTGGTGCTGGCGGCGGCCCGCATCGCGCGCATCCCGCGCGGGGCGCTGCCGTCGATGCCGCGGTGGCTCTGGTTCGTCCTCGCCCTCGGCGGCGGCACCGCGGCGCTGGCCGGTGGCAGCCCGGTGCTGTCGATCTTCGGCCTGCACATCGCGCTGGGCGGAACGCTGCACTTTCTGCGGATCACCGCGCTGACGATCGTGCTCCTCGGGTTGGGCGCCATGGTGTCCTGGACCACCAACGTCGCCGAAATCGGGCCTGCGCTGGCAACTTTGGGCCGCCCGCTGCGGCTCCTGCGGATCCCCGTCGACGAATGGGCGGTGGCGCTGGCGCTCGCGCTGCGTGCCTTCCCGATGTTGATCGACGAGTTCCAGGTCCTCTACGCGGCGCGGCGGCTGCGGCCCAAACGCATCCCACGCAGCCGCAAGGCCCGTCGCCGCCGGCACGCCCTGGAGCTGATCGACCTGCTCGCCGCCGCGCTGACCGTGACGCTGCGGCGCGCCGACGAAATGGGCGACGCCATCACCGCCCGCGGCGGCACCGGTCAACTGTCCGCCAATCCGGCGCGACCGAAAATGGCGGACTGGGTGGCGCTGGGGGTCACCCTCGCGGCCAGCGGCGCGGCCATCGCAATCGAGACCATGTTTCACGGCTTGTCGTTGATGTAGGGCGCGTGGCCGACATTCACCGGAGCCGGACCATCGCGGCTCGCGCGCAAGAAATCTGGGATGTGCTCGCCGATTTCGGCTCGATCAGCGCGTGGGCGCCCAACGCCGACCACTCGTGCATCCTGTTTTCCGGTCCCGGCGGCGGGCCGATCGGCACCGCCCGGCGCGTCCAAATCAGACGCGATGCCCTCGTGGAGCGCATTACCGAGTTCGACCCGCCGCGCTCGCTGGCATACGACATCGAAGGGTTGCCCCGCTTCCTGCGCCGGGTGACAAACCGGTGGACGCTTGCCGCCGGCGCGGGCTCCACCGCGGTGACGCTGACCAGCACGGTCGACATCGGGTCTCGATTCACGCTGGCCGAACGAGCCGTATGCCTACTTCTCGCACGACAGTCCGATTCGATGCTGACCGGGCTGGCGGACCGATTGGAGAATACGCGTGTCTGATCGACCCGACGTCATCGTGATCATGACCGACGAGGAACGCGCGGTGCCGCCCTATGAGACGCCTGCCCTGTTGGCTTGGCGCGACCGAATGTTGGCCGGCCGCAAGTGGTTCGACGATCACGGCGTCCGTTTCGATCGGCACTACACCGGCTCGTTGGCCTGCGTGCCCAGCCGCCCGACCATCTTCACCGGACACTACCCGGACTTGCACGGGGTCACCCAGACCGACGGCATCGGCAAGACGGCCGACGACTCCCGGATGCGCTGGCTGCGCCCGGGTGAGGTGCCGACACTGGGCAACTGGTTCCGGGCGGCGGGATACGACACCCACTACGACGGCAAATGGCACATCTCGCACGCGGATCTGATCGACCCGGCTTCCGGCCGTCCGCTGGCGACCAACGACGACGACGGCGTGGTCGATCCCGCCGCGGTGCGGCGCTACCTAGAGGCGGATCCGTTGGGGCCGTTCGGTTTTTCGGGATGGGTCGGCCCGGAACCGCACGGGGCGCTGCTGGCCAACGCCGGAATTCGGCGCGATCCGCTGATCGCCGAGCGCGTGGTCGCCTGGCTGAAGGACCGCTACGCTCGGCGCGGCACCGGCGACCCCGCCGCGATGCGTCCGTTCCTGCTCGTAGCCAGCTTCGTGAATCCCCATGACATCGTGCTGTTTCCGACCTGGGCGCTGCGCGGTCCGGTGCGGCCGTCACCGCTGGACCCACCGCCGGTGCCCGCCGCACCCACCGCCGACGAGGATCTGTCGACCAAGCCGGCGGCGCAGATCGCCTTCCGCGAGGCCTACTACTCGGGTTACGGCCCCGCGCCCGCGATCAACCTGACCTATGACCGCTACGCCCAGCGTTACCGCGACCTGTACTACCGGCTGCACGCCGAGGTCGATGGTCCGATCGACCGGGTGCGGCGGGCGGTCACCGACGGAGGGTCCACGAACGCGGTGCTGGTGCGCACGGCCGATCACGGCGATCTGCTCGGCGCCCACGGTGGGCTGCACCAGAAGTGGTTCAACCTGTACGACGAAGCCACCCGGGTGCCGTTCGTGATCGCGCGCATCGGCGCGCAGGCCACGACGCCCCGCGTGGTGACCGCGCCGACGTCGCACGTCGACGTGGTCCCGACGCTGCTGGGGGCCGCGGGCGTCGACGTCGACGCGGTCGCGGCGACGTTGGGGGAGTCGTTCTCCGAGGTGCACGACCTGCCCGGCCGCAACCTCATGCCGGTGGTGGACGGCGCTGATGCCGACGAGGCGCGGGCCGTCTACATCATGACTCGCGACAACATGCTCGAAGGCGATAGCGGCGCTTCGGGTCTGGCGCGCCGCCTCAAACGGACGGTGAATCCGCCTGCGCCGCTGCGTATCCGGATACCCGCGCATGTAGGCTCGAACTTCGAAGGTCTGGTGGTGCGCGTCGACGGTCACCTGTGGAAGCTGGTCCGCACGTTCGACGACCCGGGCACCTGGACCGAGCCGGGGGTGCGTCACCTGGCGGCCAACGGGCTGGGCGGCGACGCTTACCGGACGTCGCCCGTCGACGATCAGTGGGAGCTCTACGACCTGAGCCTGGACCCTGTCGAAGCCGTCAATCGCTGGACGGATCCGAATCTGGACGAGCTGCGTGGGCACCTGCTCATGCAGCTGAAGCAAGTTCGAGCCGATTGCGTGCCCGATCGAAATGTTCCGTGGCCCTACGCATCTCGCCGGACGTCGAACGCGGTGCCGTCAAGGCTGGCAGGCCTGCGGCGGCGGCGTTGACTCTGCGGCCATGGTGACAAAGTTCGAGAAGACCCCGCCCTCACCGCAGAGTCAATGCCGTTGTCGCCGAAGGCCTTATGACCGCATCCGGTCGATGAGGTTCGACAGCACGACAATGCTCTCGCTGCGCTCGATGTCGGCGCTGGCGCGGATGCGCTCCAGGGCTGCCTCCAGGTGTTGCATGTCGCGCGCGAGGACGTGCAGGATCGCGTCGGAGGTGCCCGTCACCGTCGCGGCGCTGACCACCTCGGGCATGTCCACCCACGCCGCGCGCAACTGATCGGGCGCGATCGTGCCGTGGCAGTACACCTGGACGTAGGCCTCGGTGTTCCAGCCCAGCGCGTTGCGGTCGACGACGGTGGTGAAGCCCTTGATCACGCCGGCATCGAGCATCCGGTCGACGCGGCGCTTGACGGCCGGCGCGGACAGGTTCACCTTTTCTCCGATCTCGGCGAACGTCGCGCGCGCGTGCTCGGCCAGTTCGGCGAGGATGCGCTCGTCGCTGGTGTCCAACCGGTACATCGGCCCTCCCGCTCTCTCCGCACAACAAATCGCTGGATATTCCACTGTAGCGCAATAAATCTGCCCTAGGCACGCAATAGCCGTCGTTTGCTTGTGCGATGACCGCTAAATATCGTTGATTCATGACGGATTTCTATGTCGCTGCCGTCGCCGAGGCCACGAAGCGCAGCCCCTCGCCGCGCCGGTATGCCATGACGCCGCCGACCTTCTTCGCCGTCGAATACGCGATCAACCCCTGGATGGACGTCGGCGCGTCCGTCGACCACGCCGCCGCGCGGGCGCAATGGGAAAGCCTGCGCCAGACCTACGTCGAGCTCGGCCACGCCGTCGATCTGGTCGAACCGGTGCCCGGCCTGCCCGACATGGTCTACGCGGCCAACGGCGGGTTCATCGCCAACGACATCGCCGTCGTCGCACGCTTTCGGTTCGCCGAGCGCGCCGGCGAGTCGAGGGCGTACGCCGCGTGGATGGCGTCGCGCGGGTATCGGCCGGTGACCACCCGGCATGTCAACGAGGGGCAGGGCGATCTGCTGCTCGCCGGCCAGACGGTGCTGGCGGGTTACGGCTTCCGCACCGACCCGCGCGCGCATGGCGAGATCTCGTCCATGCTGGGCATGCCGGTGGTATCCCTCGAACTGGTGGACCCGCGCTTCTACCACCTCGATACCGCACTGGCCGTTCTCGATGACCACACGATCGCGTACTACCCACCGGCATTCAGCGCGGCGGCGCAGCGACGACTGTGCGCGCTGTACCCCGACGCCATCGTGGTGGGCAGCGCCGACGCCTATGTGCTGGGACTGAATGTCGTCTCCGACGGTCTGCATGTTGTATTACCCGCCGCCGCAACGGGTTTCGCCGAGCAGCTCGCGGATGCGGGCTTCGAACCGGTCGGCGTCGATCTGTCCGAGCTGCTCAAGGGCGGCGGATCCGTCAAATGTTGCACCTTGGAGGTGTTTGCGTGACCATTCTCGGGGCTCGCCCGGCGCTCGAATCCGAAGCCGCCATCGATTTGGTGGAAAGGCATGCGGCGCACAACTATTCGCCGCTGCCGGTGGTCGCGGCGAGTGCTCAGGGCGCGTGGATCACCGACGTCGACGGTCGCCGCTACCTGGATTTTTTGGCCGCCTACTCCGCGGTCAACTTCGGCCACCGCAACCCCGAGATCACCGCGACCGCGCACGCCCAACTCGACAGCGTGACCCTGGTCAGTCGCGCGTTTCACTCCGACCGGCTCGGGCCGTTCTGCGCCGCGCTGGCGCGGTTGTGCGGAAAAGACATGGTGCTGCCGATGAATTCGGGTGCCGAAGCCGTCGAGAGCGGCCTCAAGGTCGCGCGCAAGTGGGGGGCCGACGTCAAGGGCGTGCCCGAGGGCCGGGCGAACATCGTCGTGGCGGACAACAACTTTCACGGCCGCACGATCAGCATCGTCAGCTTCTCGTCGGACCCGGTCGCGCGCGGCGGATTCGGGCCGTTCACACCGGGATTCCGCTCGGTGCCGTTCGGCGACGCCCAGGCGCTGGCCGCCGCCATCGACGAGCGCACCGTCGCCGTGCTGCTCGAGCCGATCCAGGGCGAGGCGGGCATCATCGTCCCGCCCGACGACTACCTGCCGGCCGTCCGCGCGCTGTGCCGCCAGCGCAAGGTGCTGATGATCGTCGACGAGATCCAGTCGGGGCTGGCTCGCACCGGCTATACGTTCGCGTGCGACCACTGGGGCGTGGTGCCCGACGTCTACCTACTCGGTAAGGCGCTCGGCGGCGGCGTGGTTCCGCTGTCCGCGGTGGTGGCCGACCGCGACGTCCTCGGCGTGCTGCATCCCGGCGAACACGGCTCGACGTTCGGCGGCAACCCGCTGGCCGCGGCGATCGGCACCCGCGTGGTCGCCATGTTGGAGCGCGGAGAGTTCCAGGCCCGCTCCCGTGAGTTGGGTGTGCGCCTGCACGCGCGGCTGCGGGGACTGATCGGGCACGGCGTGACGGCGGTGCGCGGGCTGGGACTGTGGGCGGGCGTCGACATCGACCCGACGCTGGCGACCGGCAAGCAGGTCAGCCTGCGCTTGGCCGAGCGGGGCGTGCTGGTGAAAGACACCCACGACTCGACGCTGCGGTTCGCGCCGCCGCTGGTGATCACCGCCGAGGAGATCGACTGGGCGATCGCCCAGTTCGCCGCCGTGCTGAGCCAGGCCTGATAATCGGCTGATGCTGAAAGAGCAGATGCTGCGGCGCCGACCCGTGTCCGACGCCGCGACGGCGCAGGAATCTTCCGAGAACCTCAAGCGCAGCATCGGCACCTTCCAGCTGACCATGTTCGGGGTCGGCTCGACCGTGGGCACCGGCATCTTCTTCGTGCTGTCGCAGGCCGTGCCGGAGGCCGGCCCGAGCGTCATCGTCTCGTTCATCATCGCCGGAGTGGCGGCCGGGCTCTCGGCCATCTGCTACGCCGAATTGGCTTCCGCCGTACCGGTTTCCGGTTCGTCCTACTCCTACGCCTACGCCACGTTGGGTGAAGCCGTCGCGATCGGCGTGGCGGCCTGCCTCCTGCTGGAATACGGGGTGTCGACGGCCGCGGTCGCGGTCGGTTGGAGCGGATACGTCAACAAGCTGCTGCACAATGTGACCGGATTCCAACTGCCGCACGCGTTGTCGGCGGCGCCGTGGGACGCCGACGCGGGCGTGGTGAACCTGCCGGCGGTCATCTTGATCGTGCTATGCGCCGTGCTGTTGATCCGCGGCACCCGCGAGTCGGCGATCGCCAACGCGATCATGGTGCTCATCAAACTCGGTGTGCTGGGCATGTTCGTGGTGATCGCGTTCACCGCCTACGACCCCGGCCACCTCAAAGACTTCGCCCCGCTCGGCGTCGCCGGAATCGGTTCGGCGGCGGGCACGATCTTCTTCTCCTTCATCGGCCTGGACGCCGTCTCGACCGCCGGCGAGGAGGTGACGAATCCGCAGAAGACCATGCCGCGCGCGTTGATCGCCGCGCTGCTGATCGTCACCGGCGTCTATGTTCTCGTCGCGCTCGCGGCGCTGGGCACCCAGTCCTGGCGGGACTTCGGCAACCAGCAGGAGGCCGGGCTGGCCACGATTCTCGACAACGTCACGCACGGCGAGTGGGCCAGCACCATTTTGGCCGCGGGCGCGGTCATCTCGATCTTCAGCGTGACGCTGGTGACCCTCTACGGGCAGACCCGCATCCTGTATGCGATGGCGCGCGACGGGCTGCTGCCGTCGCGCTTCGCGACCCTGAGCCCCCGCACGAAGACCCCGGTGACCAACACGGTGATCGTCGCGATCACCACGTCACTCCTTGCGGCGTTCATCCCCCTGCAGAATCTGGCGGACATGGTGTCCATCGGGACGCTGACGGCATTCATCGTCGTTTCCGTCGGCGTCATCATTCTGCGGGTGCGCGAGCCGGACTTGCCGCGCGGGTTCAGGGTTCCCGGTTACCCTGTCACGCCAGTGCTTTCGGTGCTGGCGTGCGGCTACATCCTCCTCAGCTTGCACTGGTACACCTGGATCGCGTTCACCGGCTGGGTGGCGGCGGCGCTGGTCTTCTATCTGATGTGGGGCCGCCACCGCAGCGTGCTCAACGATGTAGTTGACAGCCGCTAGTTCAGCGCGGCACCTGCACCAGCGGCTGGCCACCGATCTGGCCCCAGCACCCCGCCGGGTCGCGCCCGTTCTTCACCTGATCGTTCAGGCAGTTGAAGATCGCGATCCGCAGATCCGGTGGCGGTTGGTTGGCGCGCTGTTCCGCGGCCAACCGGTTTTGCTCCGCGGTCTTGACGTCCTGCTGCGCGTTGATCGTTTCCTGAACCTTCTGGTTGTAGGCGTCGATGCGCTGCTGGGTCGGCTGGTCGTAGAAGATGCGCGGGATGCGCACGTCGAGGATTTCGATCTCCGATCCCACCGCGTCCTGCAGGTCCTTCTTGACCTGAGCGGCCATCGCCGGCAGGTCGGCGCCCTGCGCCGGCGCGGGCATCTGTGGCACACCGCCTGGCGCGTTCGCCGCCGCGGCCAGCATCACCTGCGGGTTGAACGTGGCGAACACCTTCGACAGGGCGACCTGTGCCTGCCGGTCCACCAGTTGCTCCTTGATCGTCTGGAAGACGTTGGCGCCGCCGTAATCCTGGAACAGTTTCGGGGCCGCGCCCTCGCGCAGCCGCCAATTCAGGTTCTCGTCCACGTAGGCGTTGGAGTTGTTGGCCAGCCGCACGTTGATCGCGGCCGGATTGCCGTTCGCGCCCCTGCCCGCGCTGGCGTCGTCGTAACTGGTGGATTCGAACGCCTGCAGCTGTATCGCCTCCGACAGCTCACTGACCTTGCGCCACGGCGCATGCCACACGATCCCGGCACCGTGCACCCCCACCGGTTTGCCGAACTCGGTGATGATGCCGACGTTGCGGGTGTCCACGCGGTCGTAGGAGCTGATGAGAGTGAACAGCACGCCGAACAACACGGCGGCGGCCGTAATGCTCCAGAGCCTCCTCCGCCGCCCCTGATCGACGAACACGCTCCCGATGAGCACAGCGATCCCCAACAAGAAAAAGAGGATCGCGATTATCCACCATCCAGGCATGACGCTCCTTCCTTGGAAACCTGAACTAACGACGCGCAGCCGCGTTGGCCGCCGCCTGAGCCTTTCGCAGGGTGGTCGCGACGTCGCCGCGGCCGAGGAACATTTCGTTGAAATAGCTTTGCAGCGCCTCATTTCCGGCGGCGAAGCCGGCGCCGCCGGGGGCCGCTATGCGCGGGCCGTCCAGCACGGAGAAGAAGGGTGTGACGTCGACGCCTTTGGCGGCCCAGTAGCTGTGGTAGACCGGTTGCGCCGCCAGCACGGCGGGGATCGCCGCACCGTCACGGCCCAGGTAGGCGTTGCCCTCGGCGCTGCCCATCCAGGCCAACACCTTGCGCACGGCGTCAGGATGTTTGGACGCCGAATTGCCTGCGGCGGCAATGCCATTGGTGACGCTCACCCGCCCCTTCGGCCCGGTCGGCAGCATCGCCACACCCCAGTGGAAGGGGGCGTAGCGCGCCACCGGTTCCAGGTTGTAGGTGCCGGATTGGAAGAGGGCCATCCGGCCGGCCAGAAATTGGTTGCGGGAGAAGTCGCCGTTGTCGTTGGTGTCCGAGGCCGGGGGCGCGACGTGGTCGTGGTTGATCAGACCGACCAGATAGCGAAAGGCCTCGATCGCCGGCGGGTTATCGAACGCGAACTCGTCGCCGCGCTGAAAGACGCCGCCGGCCGAACCGATGTAGTTGAGGTAGATGGCCTGGGCATCGTTGCCCGCGTTGTAGGCCCATCGCCGCACTCGGCTGCCGTCGAAACCCGGTGTGTCCGCCGTCTTTCCGGCGGCATCGACGGTGAGCCGCGCCAGCATCGGGCGCAGGGTGTCGTCACCGCTCGGGCTCCACCGCAGGGTGTTCAGCTGCGCGGGATCGACCCCGGCGGCCGCGAGCAGGTCGGCGTTGTAGAACACCGCGATGCCGGCGTCGGTCAACTGCGGCACACCCCACAGCGCCCCGCCGCGGGTGAACTGGTCCACCACGGCCGGTTCCCAGGCCGAGGCCGCGTCCGGACCCAGCGTCTTGCCGATGTTCATCAGGCGGCCGCTGTCGGCGTAGGCCGCGAAATAGGCGTTGGACAGCCAGAAGATGTCGTCGGCGTTGCCGCCGGCGACGTCGGTGCGCAGGGTATTGAAGTAGGTCGAGTAGGCCACCATTCGGGTGCGCACCTCGATATCGGGATGTGCGCGGTTGAATGTGTCGAACGACTGCTGATATGCCTGCGCGATCGGTTCGGCCCAGATCCGCACGGTCACCACGATCTTCGCGCCGTGTGGCTGTCCCACCCGGTCCATGAACACCGCCGTCGCGCCCAGCAGCGCCGCGAGCAGCGCGAGCGCCGCGGCGAATAGCGTCGAATAGCGCGGCCGGCTCACGGTTTGCGTCCAGATTGCCATGAGGGTCGTGGAATGGTGAAAATTACAGCCCTGGGGGCAATCTCGGCGCACCTTGTTCTCATTTGAGCCCCGAAACCACGATCGACGCGACGATGTGCCGCTGGGACGCCACGAACAGCACGATCAGCGGGACGATCGCGATCGTCGTCGCCGCCATCACCAGCGTCCACTGGGAGTTGAAGCGCGACTGCAGATCTGCGGTCGCCACCGTAAGCACCCGCCACTTGTGGCCGCTGGTGATCACCAATGGCCACATGAAGTTGTTCCACTGCGAGACCACGGTGATCAACGTCAGGGCGGCCAGCACCGGCCGGCTCGACGGGATCACCACGTGCACGATCACATCTAGGGGGTTGGCGCCGTCGAGGTGCGCGGCGTTGATCAAGTCATCGGGGATGAGGCGAAAGTGCTCGCGCAGCAGGAAGATCGCGTACGGGGAGCCGAACATGAACGGCAGCACCAACGCCCAGAACGTGTTGCGCAGGCCCAGCTGCGCCATCATCAGATACAGCGGCACCACCGTGACCGTCCCGGGCACCATCAGCGTCGCGATGTAAACCCAAAACAGCGCGTCCCGTCCGGGAAAACTCAACCGCGCGAACGCGTACGCCGCCAGCACCGAAAAGGTCAACTGGCCCACCAGAATCACCGCCGTCATCAACGCGGTCACCGCCGCGGCACGGCCGAACCCGGCCCCACCCAGGTCGCCGTAGTTGTCCAGGGTCGGCGGTCGCGGCAGCTGCAGCGGTGTGCCCGTGATGAACTGATGCTTCGACGTGAACGAGGTGAGCAAGCCAAGTGCGAACGGCACCAAGGTGATCAGCGTACCGAGCGACAAGCCGGTGTAGACAACGGCGTTGGGCAGGCTGGTGAGGTAGCGGCTGGGGCGACTAGGTGAGGTCATAGCTGATCCGCCGTCGAAAGTACATGTGCTGGACGAGGGTGACGCCGACGAGGATGACGAACAGCACCACCGCCATCACCGACGCACGCCCGATCGCCGCCGCGCCGAACGCCTCGGCGTAGATGCGATGTGCCACCAGGTCGGTGCGGCCCCTCGGCCCGCCGTCGGTGAGCGCGTAGACGGTGTCGAAAACCTGTGCGGTGCTGACGATTCCGGTGACCAGCACGAAGAACATCGTCGGCCGCAGCATGGGCAGGGTGATGCGCCAAAACCGCTGCCAGGCGTTGGCGCCGTCGGTGCGCGCGGCCGCGTGAATCTCGTCGGGGATGGCCAGCAGGCCCGCCAAGAAGGACAAGGCGACATAGCCGACGTTGGCCCAGACGACCACCGCCGACACGACCGGCAGCGCCAGGGTGGGGTCGGAAAGCCATTCGATCCGATGGCCCAGCACGGCACTGACCGCGCCGTCGGTAGGCGCCAAGATCCAACGCCACAACACCGCGATCGCCAGCGGCGCGCAGATCCAGGGCAACACGTACAGGGTGCGAAAGACCGGGGTGCCGGGGAGTTGGCGAGCCAGCATCGAGGCGGCCAGCAGCCCCAGCACCGTCTGCGCCGGGACCACGATCGCCACGAAGATGGCCGTGACCACCAGCGAGTTGACGAAGTCGGCGTCGACCAACACCGACCGCCAGTTGTCCAGGCCGACATAGCGCAGCGGTCCGAGCAGGTCCCACCGATACAGGCTCAGCCAGATCACCACCAGGATCGGCAACAGCAGAAAGACCAGCACCCCGAACAGGCTGGGTGCCAGCAGGGCGTAGCCCAGCGCGGTGGATCGGCGTGGCGCGTCGCGCATGGGTGTATTAAAGCCGGTCATTAGGGTGGGCTGGGTGACACCAGACCGGGGGATCGATGCCGACTTCCTGGACCTGCCGCGTGGCCAGCTGGCCGAGGCCGCGTTGTCGGCGGCGACGGCGGCCGGCGCCAGCCACGCCGACCTGCGGATTCACCGGATCAGCACCGAGGTCAACCAGCTGCGCGACGGTGAGCTCGAGACGGCGGTGATCAATCGCCAGGTCGGTCTGGCGGTGCGGGTGATCGTCGACGGCACGTGGGGATTCGCCTCCCACGCCGAGTTGGCGCCGTCGGTCGCGGCCGAGACCGCGCGCCGCGCGGTGCACGTGGCCACCACGCTCGCGGCGCTGAACGCCGAACGGGTCGAGTTGGCGGACGAGCCGGTGTACGCCGACGCCACCTGGGTGTCGAACTACCGGATCGATCCGTTCGACATCTCCGGGGCCGACAAGATCGCGGTGCTGCAGGACTATTCCGGGCGGCTGCTGGCCGCCGATGGCGTCGATCACGTGTCGGCCGGGCTGACGGCCGTCAAGGAGCAGACGTTCTACGCCGACACGTTCGGATCGTCGATCACCCAGCAGCGGGTGCGGGTGCTGCCGTCGTTGGAAGCGGTGACGGTGGACTCCGCGGCGGGAAGCTTCGATTCGATGCGCACGTTGGCGCCGCCGATGGCGCGCGGTTGGGAGGTGCTGGCCGGCGACGAGGTGTGGAACTGGACCGACGAACTCGCCCAGTTGCCGTCGTTGCTGGCCGAGAAGGTGAAGGCGCCCAGCGTGACTCCCGGGCCGACGGACCTGGTGATCGACCCGACCAACCTGTGGTTGACGATTCACGAATCCATCGGCCACGCAACCGAATACGACCGTGCGATCGGCTACGAGGCGGCCTACGCCGGAACCTCGTTCGCCACCCCCGACAAACTGGGAACCATGCGCTACGGCTCTCCGGTGATGAACGTGACCGCCGACCGCACCGTCGAATTCGGCTTGGCCAGTATCGGATACGACGACGAGGGCGTGGCCGCGCAAAGCTGGGACCTGGTGCGCGACGGGGTGTTCGTCGGCTATCAGCTGGATCGGGTGTTCGCGCTCAAGCTCGGGCAGCCGCGCTCCAACGGGTGCGCGTATGCCGACTCGCCGCATCACGTGCCGATCCAGCGGATGGCCAACGTGTCGCTGCAACCTAGCCCCGAGGACATCAGCACCGCGGACCTGATCGGCCGCGTGCAGGACGGTATCTACATCGTCGGTGACAAATCGTGGTCGATTGACATGCAGCGCTACAACTTTCAGTTCACCGGCCAGCGGTTCTTCCGCATCCGTGACGGTGTGCTGGATGGTCAGCTCCGCGACGTCGCGTATCAGGCCACCACCACCGATTTCTGGAATTCGATGGAGGCCGTCGGCGGCCCGTCGACCTGGCGGCTGGGCGGCGCGTTCAACTGCGGCAAGGCCCAGCCCGGACAGATCGCCGCCGTCAGCCACGGCTGCCCGTCGGCGTTGTTCCGCGGTGTCAACGTGCTCAACACCCGAGCCGAGGGCGGCCGATGATCACCCCGCAGCACGTCGTCAACCTCATCCTGGAGGAAGCGGCCAAGGCCGGCCGGGCCGACGAGACCATGGTGCTGGTCACCGACCGGGTCGGGGCGAACGTGCGGTGGGCGGGCAATTCGATGACCACCAACGGGGTGTCGGTCAGCCGCAGCACGACCGTGATTTCGATTGTGCGCCAAGGTGGTAGCGCCTTTGTCGGGACGGTGGTGTCCGCCGAAGTCGACCCGCGCGTGATACCGGGGCTGGTGGCGGCGTCGCAGGATGCGGCCCGGTCTGCGCCGGAGGCCGGCGACGCGGCGCCGTTGCTCGCCGATGCCGGGGTGCCCGCGGACTGGGACGCGCCCGTGCCGGGCATCGGTGCCGAGGTCTTCACCGACGTGGCCTCCTCGTTGAGCCGGGGTTTTCGCGGCGCCGACCGGCTGTACGGCTTTGCGCACCATAGTGTTTCGACGACCTTCCTGGCGTCGTCGACCGGGCTGCGGCGCCGTTACACGCAGCCCACCGGCGCGGTGGAGATCAACGCGAAACGCGGCGACGCGAGCGCCTGGGCGGGTGTCGGGACGCCCGATTTCGTCGACGTGCCAACCGATTCGCTGCTCGAGGACTTGTCGATGCGACTGGGTTGGGCTTCGCGCAGTGTGGAACTGCCCGCCGGTCGCTACGAGACGATCATGCCGCCGTCGACGGTGGCCGACATGATGCTCTACATGGCGTGGTCGATGGCCGGCCGGGGCGCGCAGGAAGGGCGCAGCGCGTTCTCCGCACCCGGCGGCGGGACCCGGGTAGGGGAGCGGCTCACCGACCTGCCGCTGACGCTGTTCTCTGACCCGATGGCGCCCGGGCTGGAGTGTGGGGCGTTCGTCGCCACGAGCCACTCCTCGGAGACGGTGTCGGTGTTCGACAACGGCATGGAGGTCGGCCAGGTCGATTGGATCCGCGACGGGGTAATCAATGCGCTGGCGTATCCGCGGGCCACGGCCGCCAAGTTCGGCGAGAAGGTCGCGGTCGGGGCCGACAACCTGGTGATGACGGGCGGCTCGGCCGATCTGGCCGACATGATCGCGGCCACCGAGCGCGGGCTGCTGCTGACCACGCTGTGGTACATCCGCGAGGTCGACCCGACCACCCTGCTGCTCACCGGGCTGACCCGCGACGGCGTTTACCTCATCGAGGATGGCGAGGTGACCGCGGCGGTCAACAACTTCCGGTTCAACGAGAGTCCGCTGGATCTGTTGCGGCGGGCGACTGAAGCCGGTGTCAGTGAGAAGACGCTGCCGCGCGAATGGAGTGATTGGGCCACCCGGGCGGCCATGCCGTCGCTGCGGATACCCGATTTCTATATGTCGTCGGTGAGCCAGGCGCAATAATGCTGTGGTGCTAGATCAGCTGGTAGCTCTTTCTCCCGGTGACGGTCGTATCACCGGGTTGGTGCGCACTGTGTGCGCGCGGACGCTGTCTCTGCCGGCGTTGCCGGCCGAAATCGTGGTCGAGGAACCGGGCTCGGAGGCCGAGGCCGTCGTCGCCGAATTCGCTGAGCAGTTCAGCACCGACGTCTCGGCGATCACCGTCGATCAGCGGTCGCGGTTGTTTAAGGCGTTGGGGGACAGCACCTTTGGCGTCGTGGTCGCCATGTACATCGCCGACTTCGTGCCCCGGGTGCGGGCCGGGCTGGAAGCGTTGGGCGTCGGTTCGGAGTATCTCGGCTGGGTCTCCGGCGCGGTCGACTGGGACCACACCTCCGAGCCGTCGAGCGTGGTCTTCGACGACTTCCTGCCCGCGGTGGCCCGAATGCGCGCGCTGGACCCGGTCACGTCCGAGCTGGTCCGGCTGCGCGGAGCCGCTCAGCACAACTGCCGACTGTGCAAGTCGCTGCGGGAGAGCACCGCGCTGGACGCCGGCGGCTCGGAAACGCTGTACGGCGACATCGAGAACTTCGAGACCTCCACGCTGCTCGACGCCCGGGCAAAAGCAGCGCTGCGCTATGCGGATGGGTTAATTTGGACCCCTGCGCACCTCGTCGCCGATGACGTCGTCGGGGTGCGCTCGGGGTTCTCCGACGACGAGGCCGTCGAACTCACCCTCGACGTCATGCGTAACGCCAGCAACAAGATCGCCGTGTCGCTAGGCGGTGACGCCCCGAGGGTTGAGCACGGCACGGAGCGTTACCTGCTCGACGTCGACGGCCACACCGTCTTCAGCTGATCGTCACCATGATGCACCGGATGCAGATCACGCTCGAGGATGAGCAGTATTCGCGGCTGGTCGCGGAGTCTGCGCGGTCTGGTTTGTCGCTGGGCGAGCTCATCCGGCGCGCGATCGATCGGGCGTACGGCGACGGGTCCGCCGCCGAACGGATGCGGGCCCTTGAGATGAGTTTTCAGGCGTGGTCGGGCGAGATTGACTCGGCGGAGTACGTCCACGGGATGCGCCTCGGCCTCGGCCGCTAGATGGTCGTCCGGGACGCCTGACGCACGCCCTGCTCGACACCTCAGCCCGTCGCTGCGTGCGGTCGCATCCCGGGGTGGGGACGGCCAACTATCTCATCGCGGCGACCGTGTCCGGCCAGTTGACAATTGGGTACGTTGACTCCGTGGCTTTTCGCAGGTTCAGCCCCTACCGCGGCCGTCGTCTTCGCTGGGACGAGGCGCTCTTCGAGCGCATGGCCATGTCCCGCGCCGGCTCCTACCTGGGAAAGTTCGTGGCGCCGCGCGTCGACAAGTTTTTGATACCGCGAACCAACGGCCACCTGAGCACCATGGGGCGAGACAAGGTCGGGCTTGTCACGACCACCGGCGCCAAGTCGGGACGGCCGCGTCCGCAGCCGCTGGCGCTGCTTGACGACGGTGACGGCTCGCTCCTTGCCATCGGATCGAATTACGGCCGCGAGAAGCATCCGGGGTGGAGCGCTAACCTGCTGGCGCACCCCGAGTGCACCGTCGAACTCAACGGTCCGCCGCGGCCCTACCTGGCCGAGCTGCTGGATGGTGACGAGCGGGCGGCCGCGTGGGCGACGGCCGTTGATGTCTACGCCGGATACGAGAACTACCGCGTGAACTGCGCACCTCGGCAGATCCGAATTTTCCGGCTTCGCCCGTCGGCTGGCGACAACGGTCAGGGAACCTGACGCTAAGGTCGAACCCGGCAAGCATCAGGGGCGGTAGCTCAGTTGGTTAGAGCCGCGGACTCATAATCCGTTGGTCGCGGGTTCGAGCCCCGCCCGCCCCACTAGCCCCACTAGACCCACCCGCCCCACCCGCAAATACCAGTTCAACCTAGCGCTCTGTCAAGACCCCGAAATCAAACCTCAGGTAACGCACGGGACTGAATCGGAACGAGATGGAGCGAACATGCAGCTAAACCGGCATTTTGCCTGTTCGAGGCGGGGTTTGAATCCCCTTGCCGCCCCAAAAACCGTGCTAATTGACCGATTCAGTGCATGCTAATTGACTGATTCAAGGCCTGCTAATTGTATGATTGAGCCTATGCGGTACGCCAGACGCATCATCGACGACGAGCTGGATGAGCTGTTCGGACAGATACCGGCGATCGCAATCGATGGCCCGAAGGCAGTGGGGAAGACGACGACAGCCGAGCAGCGAGTCGTCGGCCTGCTCAGACTCGATGCAAAGCCCAACCGTGAGGCGGTGCATGCCGACCCGGGTCTTCTGTTGACTCGGCCGCGGCCACTGCTCGTCGACGAGTGGCAGAAGGTTCCCGAGGTGTGGGATGTCGTGCGGCGTGCTGTCGACGACGATCCGACCGGTGGCCAGTTTCTGCTTGCCGGGAGTGCGTCACCCCGTCAGGGGGCGACGGCCCACTCCGGCGCGGGGCGTATTGGGCGGCTGCGGATGCGTCCCATGACCTTGTCGGAGCGGGGGATCGGGTCACCGACGGTCAGTCTCGGCGAATTGCTCAGTGGGGAAAGGGTTCCGCTCGATGGGGTGGCGGAGGTCCGGTTGGCCGACTACACGCACGAGATCGTGGCATCGGGGTTCCCGGGCATGCGGTCTCTGGGTGCGCGAGCATTGAAATTCCAGCTCGATTCCTACCTGCGGAATGCCGTCGATCGCGACGTGCCCGAGCAGGGGCTCGCCGTTCGTAAGCCTGATGCCATGCTGGGCTGGTTGCGCGCCTACGCGGCGGCCACATCGACGACGGCCAGCTATACCGCAGTGCTCGACGCGGCCACAGCCGGTGTCAGTGACAAGCCGGCGCGTTCAACGACCATCGCGTACCGCGATGTGCTCACTCAGCTATGGCTGCTTGACCCGGTGCCGGCTTGGGGTCCCGCGGCAAACCCGTTGGCGCGCTTGGCCCAATCGCCGAAGCATCATTTGGCCGATCCCGCGTTGGCGGCGCGTCTACTCGGTTTGTCCGTGGATACGCTTCTCAGCGGTCAAGGCAGGCCGATCGGGCCTCAGGCTGGTGGCATGCTCGGGCATCTCTTCGAATCCTTGGTCACGCTTTGCGTACGGGTTGCCGCGCAGGCCGCGCAGGCCACTACCGGCCACCTCCGGACACGCAACGGTGATCACGAGATAGATCTGGTGGTGGTGCGCGATGACGGCAAGGTGCTCGCTGTCGAGGTGAAACTGGCTGCAACAGTCGAAGATCGAGATACCTCGCACTTGCGCTGGCTGGCCGACCACCTGCGCGCGGACCTGCTTGACGCGATCATCATCAATACCGGGCCCAACGCTTACCGTCGCCCCGACGGCATCGGCGTGGTCCCGCTGGCCCTGCTGGGTCCGTAATGGGTCGAAACACCAATGGCGGCCTTCGTTTGCGACGAGTCGATAGGACCAACGGCGGATGGCTCTTGCTGGTCTATCGCAGGGCGTGCGGCCTGGCGACAGTCAGGCACGCTACCGACGCCATCTACAAGTCAAAATTGGTTGCTGGTGCCTCCTCAGGGCCCCTGCCGCTCCTGGCAATCTCGGGACCATGTGTGCGCGGTTTCTCCGCGCAGGATAAGCGATGCATGCCATCGGATCCGAACACTGGCACGATAGGTCCGCGCGCCGCCGTCTGCACCGCAGTTGCGTCGCCAGTCCGCACACAGGCCGCAGGAGTCTCGACCACACTCTTCAATCCTCGGCACGTTTCGGCAGCGTATTCCTTTGTGCCCGTTTGTATTACCGTCGTTTGACGGCGCATATCATGAAGCATCGTCAAATCCCATTTCCCCAGGTGGGACGCTCTCATAATCCGTTGGTCGCGGGTTCGAGCCCCGCCCGCCCCACTTTTCGAGCCCCACTTTTCGAGCCCCACTTTTTCGAGCCCCACTTTCGAGCCCTTCCTTCCGAGCCCCACTCCAGAGCACCAGACACCGCACCGGGTTGCGTGCATCGAGCTGCGGATCACGGTAACGGTGCACGGACGTCCCACGGCGGTCCTTCTTGCCGTCGACGATCTGGAATCGCTTGAGGAAACGATTGCGGTGCTATCCGACTCAGCGGCGCTGCGTGCCTTCGGTGAGGCCGAGGCGGAGATCGCCCGGGGAGAGGGTGAGGACCTGGACAGCCTGACGGCAGCTATGCAAGCACGCCGAGCCAGGACGTGACCGACCGGCGATATGGGCTGATCATTGCGCCGACTGCGAGAAAGCAACTGGCCGAGCAACTTCCTGAATCGGTCGCATTCGCTACCAATGAGTTCATCATCGGCCCGCTGCTCGATACTCCGCGTCACGTGGCAAGCAGCTCCGGCGTCCCCTGAATGTTCGCTATTGCGCACGACGCGGCACCTATCGCGTCCTCTACAAAATTGACGACGAGCGCCGGCAAGTCAGCGTGATAGGCGCATTCAGCCGTGCGGATGCCTACCGTCGCCGATGACAGCAGCTGCGGCACTGCGACCCGCATCCGGGACAGCGGCCCGCACCCCTTCGCCATTCCGCAGGAGTCTCACCGATCCCTATCAATCCTCGGCACATGTCGGCAGCGTATTCCGTTGCGCTCGTTTGGATTACCTTTGCTAAGGCACACATCGTAGAACGTCGTCTAATCCCGCGTCCGCAGGTGGGACGCCCACATGGTCCGTGGTCTCACTGATGACGCGTCTCCTATCGAGTTCCTATCCAGGACCGCGGGCAAAGACGGGATCGAGGGCTAAGGCGACCAGAGCAATGTGGTCGTCGAGATTCTCCTCGCAGACGGATTCGAGCCGTTCTCGGCGGCGCCATGCGGCCCATTTCGCTTGCCCGACCGCGCCGTAACCGGCAAGGTGCGGTGCGACGGGTTCGAGAGTGATGCCGCGATGGCGTGCGATGGCTCGTGCCGAGTGGAGCAGCGCATCGGGGTCAATGCCTTTGTGGGCGAGCTGGACGATGTCGACGTAGTCACGCCAGCGGGTGCTGGTGATTCCGCGCTCGAGGATCGTGACGCCCTTCTCGGCGATGCTGGTCTCGGGCGCGTAACCCAGCAGCGTGATCGGGTCGCCGAGGATTCGTTCGACCGTCACTGCCCGGGGCGGTGGCACGATCGGGTCTCCAGCGGATACATCCCAGGCCACGGCACCCTTCCACGGTCCGATTGATACGGCGACCCGTACTCGAAGACCTGGGTAGTCGGACTGCTCGCGGATCTCCTGCACAGTGATCGTGTCGAGGTTGAACACCACCCCGTCGTCGGCGTCGGTCGCGGCGATGTCGCGGACCACCTGGGCGAGATGTTCGGCGGTGACGCTGGCATTGACGGCGTTAGCGTCGGCGTCCTTGGTCGGGCGCCGTACACCGTAGGCGGCCAGCAGGATTCCGCCTTTGAGGACGAAATCGCCGGCGTGAGAAGTGCGGGTGAGTCGGTCCAGGAATGATTCGAGCGCGTGCCGGATCAGGTATTCCTGGGTGGGTGCGCCGGTGCCACTGCTCGCCGCTGCGGAGCGGGCGACGGATTGGATTTGGCGGAACACTCTGTCGCCGGAGCTCACGCCAGCATGTCCAATGCGTGCAGGAGCGGGGACTTCGCCCGCGGGAGGTGGGACGCGACGTCGATCAGCCGAGCCGGTTTGCCGCCGCGGCGCAGCCATTCGCGCAGCGCGTCGCGTGCCAGTTCGTATCCGATCTCGCTGCGAAGCCGAAAGGCATCGGCGATTGACCGTTCAGGAGAGTAGATCCCGATTGTCTGATCCGATCCTGGGATCGCGATTTCTTCGCGTTCAATCTCGAAGCTGGCGCGGTCGAAGTGATGCCATGCGATCGCACCCGTGCTCGCCGGTGTCCGTGACCCCCGGGGGATCGCGACGTCCAGCTTGGTCGGGATCGCGTCGGTCAGGTCGTAATGGGCGAGCGCGGAGATCAGGCAGATCGTGGCGTCCGGGCGCCGGGTTGCTGCCTCGAGCAAGTCCCAGTCTGCAGAGGAGGCATCCGCAGGCAGGTAGATACCGCGTGCGATGCGGTCCAACCGACCGGCACGCGCACTCCGGTAGAGAGCGCTGCGCGACAGACCGGCCTGGCCTGCAGTGCTCGGCGTCAGGGCGTCCATCGGACCCGGCCTCCTTTCCCAAGCCCATGGCACGAAACGTTTACAGGTAATCATAGCTGTAAACGTTTTATTCCCACGGTTCTGGCGACAAGTTTGGCGGGCCCTCGCCAGAGCATCGGCCGATCCGCCCAGCCTTGGCGCAACTTCGAGTGTGTCCTAGCCGTTTTATTCGTCGCCAATGAATAAGAATCGATGGAAAACCTTGGGTTCTCTACAGGGCCACTTCGCGGCTAAATACGTTGCGGCACAAGAAGATATCGCAAGCACCGAGTTCGATCGTGAAGTGTCTTCTGGAAATCCGTTGGTCGCGGGTTCGAGCCCCGCCCGCCCCACTGTATTTCACCTGGTAGATGGGTTTTTCGGCTAATGGATCGGCTCCGCCGGCCTCCCGGCGCGGCGTCGTTCGTGGCGCGAGGGGATGGCTGTGGCGTTGGTCGGGACAGCTACGTCAGCCCGATTTGAGCCGGCTGTAACGCCTGCCCGCGATCCAACAAACGCCCTAATCACCTCGTCCTCCTAAGACAGAAACGGTCGGCCGTTCATTGAAGGGGCTGTGCGGTCGTCGGCCCAGTTCGCAAGGTCACCGCAAAAGTATCGGGACGCGGTGTAGATGCGGGCAGGTTGTCAAGGTCGTGAACCGCTATTCGCAGCCAATGCCATTGCCGTCTCGATCAAGGCCGTAGATGTCCTTGCCGACGACAGTGACAGGACCCTGGACGTAGGCCGGACCATTACCGCTACCGCCCGCGCAGTCCACGTCACTTGCGATCGGAACGCAGGCCCCGGAGTAATTGGGGTCGCATGACGAGCTCGGGTTTTGCGGTATGTGCGTTACTTCGCCGAAGGCCCGCGCAGACGACACATCGCCCGTATCGGCGTTCACTGCCGGAGTAAACGTAAGTCCCATCGCGAATGCAATTGTCAACGCTGCCAATCTGCCCATGGTGGCGGATCGTAACCTCGACCATTGCTGTCTGTTGGCATTTTCCAACGGAACTTTGCGGGCCACCTGCCTTCGCCGCTGTCACGCCAGCACCATGTAGTTGCGCAACCGCAAGCCAGGGCGTTGCCGCCCCAATCGCCCTAGCATCGCGGCTACGATTCGTCGTCACCGCGCGACAGTCAACGGAATCAACTCCGCGTGCACCGTGCGGCCGAACTTGGACCGCATGAGTCGGTGCGCCAGGGGCACCAGCACTCCATGCAGCACCGGATACTTTTGCCGTAGCAGACGTGCCGCCTTTCGATACTCAGCCCCATCCAGCAGGCGAACGTCGCCAGGTTGCGCCGATCCCGTCGGCTTTCCCGATCCGGTCGCTGGACCGAATTCGACGTTCGGATTACGTTGAATCCGGCGCACTTTGATCGCCTTCTCGAAGCTGCGGAAGTAGGCGCGGTTGCCATCCACGACAATGCTGATCGGACTGGAGCCGGGCGTGCCGTCCTTGCGAAAGGTGGTGAGGCTGATGGTCTTTTGCCGAACGAATGGTGCCAGCGTCTGATTGGCTGCGGCGCCTACGCTGCCCAGGACGTAGCCAAGTTGGCGCAGCCGCAACAGAAACGCCACGACCAGGGCCACCGACACCGCACCCAGCGCCCACGCCTGCGCGACCGAACCACCGAGGTCGAGGTCCGTGAAGTGATTCACGGTGTGCACGGTGTTGGCCACAATGAATCCGGCGAGGGCGGTGGCCAGCGCGTCCGCCCATATCAGCGCGAGCAGCAGCGTGACACCCAGGCCTAACTGGAACGCGCCGAGGTCGTGCAGGAAATGCAGGTGCGTCTCAAAGCCGACGGCACGAGCGAATGAGCCCGGTTCGATCAGACACCAGACCCCGATCCCGGCGGTGAACACCCCCGCCAGCGCCGTGACCGCGACCAGGTATCCCCGCGCCAGAGCGCCCACGCGATTCATCATCCCGCTCCTTCACAATCCGTGTTTGTCGTCCTCGATCGCTAGACGGCGTAGGGCGCCCACACGTGACATCGCGATCGACAGGGCGCTGTGTGCCCTTGGCCAGGGGGAGAACCGAGGAACGTTAGCCGCCGTGCGGCGTCCGGCCTCGAACCAGCAAACACGCTGCTTGCGAAACTGCAGTACGGGTACTTGTCAGAGCACGATGGCTGAAACGCCCTCCCGCAGCGCCGACGGCATCGACCCTTGTGTGCGCGTTTACGGGACGCGGGTTAACAATCTGCGAGGTGTCGACGTCGCCGCGCCCCGTGACGCGCTGGTCGCGTTCACCGGGATCTCCGGATCCGGCAAATCGTCGTTGGCCTTCGGGACCATCTACGCCGAGGCCCAGCGCCGCTACTTCGAGTCGGTCGCTCCCTACGCACGCCGCCTGCTACTGCCCACCGGCGCGCCAAAGGTAGACGACATCACCGGGCTGCCGCCCGCCGTCGCGTTGCAGCAGCGTCGGGGTTCGGCGACGTCGCGGTCGACGGTCGGCACCGTCACCACCCTGTCGAACCTGCTGAGGATGCTGTTCTCCCGTGCCGGGACCTACCCATCGGGGGCCACGGAACGACTGGACTCCGATGCGTTTTCCCCGAACACCGCGGTTGGCGCGTGCCCCGATTGCCACGGGCTGGGTCGAATCCATCGGGTGACCGAAGAGACATTGGTGCCAGACCCGTCGCTGACCATCCGCGAAGGCGCCGTTGCCGCGTGGCCGGGCGCGTGGCAGGGCCAAAACCTACGCGACATCCTCGTCACGCTCGGCTACGACATCGATAAGCCATGGCGGAAACTTCCTAAGCGCCAACGCAATTGGATTCTGTTCACCGATGAGCAGCCAACGGTCGAGATCAATCCGGCGCACCACCCCGTGCAGGCCGATTATTACTACAACGGCACGTTCTCCAGCGCGGAACGCCACGTCCGCCACACGCTGGCCAACTCCCATAGCGCGAAGATGCGCCGGCGCGTACTGCAATTCGTCGACACAGTCGAATGCCCCGTCTGCGACGGTTCCGGGCTGCGGCCGGAAGCGCTGCAGGTGACCTTCGCCTGGCGCACCATCGCCGACTACGCGGGCATGCCGTTGGTCGACCTCGCTGCCACGTTGCGCCCGACGGCCTCCCGCACCGATGCCGCCGCCGCGTACGCGTCGACGAAATCCGGTGAGCTTACCGAAGTGGCGACCATGATCGCCGCCGATCTCGTCGCACGGCTGCAAGTACTCATCGATCTCGGCCTGGGCTATCTCACGCTTAGTCGCCGCACGCCGACGGTGTCGCCCGGCGAGTTGCAGCGGCTGCGGCTGGCCACTCAACTGCGCGCCGGCCTGTTCGGCGTGCTTTATGTGCTCGACGAGCCCTCGGCCGGACTGCACCCGGCGGACGCCGAACCGCTACTCGACGTGCTGGATCGCCTACGGCGCGCGGGCAATTCGTTATTCGTGGTCGAGCACGACATGGATGTGGTACGCCGTGCCGACTGGATCGTCGACGTCGGACCCGGGGCGGGGGAGCTCGGCGGGAACGTGCTTTACAGCGGCCCGGTGCCGGGACTTGCCGACGCCGAGGAATCGGTCACTCGCAGATACCTTTTCGACGGCGCCAGCCCGGCGCCCCGTCAACCCCGCACCGAGTCCGGGCGGCTGCGGCTGCGCGGAATCTGCTTCCACAATCTGCGCGACCTGGACGTGGACCTGCCACTGGGTGTGTACACCGCCGTCACCGGAGTGTCCGGTTCGGGCAAGTCGACGCTCGTCGTCAAGGTCCTCGGTGATGTCGTAAACAGACACCTCGGCACGGGACGAACACCCGAGCCGACCGAATCCGACGACGACGAAACCGACACGGAGATCGTCGATCTCGATCACGACGCGAGCGTCGGCGTGACGGCCGAGGGGGTCGAGGAGATCAACCGGCTGGTCTCGGTCGACCAACGCCCGATCGGACGCACGCCCCGCTCGACGCTGGCGACCTACACCGGCTTGTTCGACGCCGTGCGCCGAGAATTCGCCGCGACCCCGAAGGCGCGGCGCCGCGGCTGGACAGCGGGCAGATTTTCGTTCAACGTGGCCGAAGGTCGCTGCCCCACCTGTCAAGGGGAGGGGTTCGTGTCGGTCGAATTGTTGTTCCTGCCAGGCACATACGCCACCTGCCCAGAATGTCAAGGAGCGCGTTACTCCGACGAGACACTCGAGGTGCGCTATCGCGGCCGTACGATCGCCGACGTGCTCGCGATGACCGTCGATGAGGCCTCGGAGTTTCTTGCCGACGTCGCCAACGCAGCGCGGAGCCTGACCACGCTGCGCGAGGTCGGACTGGGATATCTCCGTCTCGGACAGCCCGCGACCGAACTGTCCGGCGGCGAGGCGCAGCGCATCAAGCTCGCGTCCGAACTGCAAAGGCCGCGGCGAGGGCATACGCTCTACGTCCTCGACGAGCCGACCACCGGGCTGCACCCCGCGGACGTGGATCTGCTCGACCGCCAACTGCACCGCCTCGTCGACGCCGGCAATACCGTGGTGGTGGCCGAACACGACATGCGCATGGTCGCGGGTGCGGACTGGGTGATCGACCTGGGACCGGGAGCCGGTACCGACGGCGGACGGGTCGTTGCGGCCGGCACGCCTCAACAGGTGTCATGTGCCAAACACAGCCGCACGGCGCCGTATCTGGCGAAACGGTTGGCGCCATCTGCGAGTCGATAACAGCGATTCGCCGTCCATCCCGTTTGGGCGTAACAGCACGCGCAAACACTCTGGATGTATGGTCTCTCAAAGTTATTGCACTGCAAGCGCACCCAACGTTAACGTGGAGGCTGGACGTAGGCGGCGGCCCTCGGGTTCCAAAACGCTTGTAACGGTACGCTGCCCTGGGCGATACCAGGTGCCGTGGGCTTAGCCGACTGGCGCTTGCGCGGAGGCATTGGACGAGAAGGCAACCGGAATGACACAAGAGCACGATAATTCGAGCTTGGACTGCTGAAAATGGACCGGCCACTCATTGCCCTGCAAGTCGACGACTCCACACCCGGGCGTGCGCAGCGCGGACCAGCGGACCGAATAGATGCTTGACGAGCGTCGCGACGGCGCGGTGGCGTGGCTGACATTCGACCGTCCGCAGCGCCTTAACGCGTTCACTGCCAACGGATATCAGGAGCTGCGCGTCGCGCTGCAGCGCCTCGCGAGCGACGACACAGCGCGAGCCGTTGTGCTGACCGGTCGTGGACGCGCCTTCTCGGCCGGAGCCGACCGCTCACTCCTCGACCCCGCGACACCAGAAAGTGAGCGGAAGCACGCCGGGGACCAATTCTTCCAACTCCTCGATGTTCTTTCTAGCTTCGATAAACCCTTGCTCGCCGCCGTCAACGGTGTCGCGGTCGGATTCGGCTGCACCCTGCTGCTGTACTGCGACCTGGTGCTCATCGCCGAAACCGCCCGGCTGCGACTGCCTTTCACCGCACTGGGCATGGTGCCCGAGGCGGGCAGCTCGGCGCTTTTGGCTACGAGAATGCCGTGGGCAGAAGCAATGTGGTCGATGCTGTCCAGTGAATGGATCGACGCGGCCACCGCGCTTAAGACCGGCCTGGCCTGGCGCGTGGTTAGCGAGGCCGAACTCATGGAACAGACCTCTTCCGCGGCGGCATTGATCGCCAAGCATGATCCGCGGGCGGTCGCGGCTACCAAGAGACTGATGACTAGTGGACGGCGCCGGGAGGCGCGCGAAGCGATCAAGCGAGAGCTCGCGGAGATGCAAGCACTACGAAGTGATTGATAGGCCCCGATAGCTACGAGCGTGCATAAAAATGAGTCCTGTTCCGCCGCGCTTGCGTTTCATAGCTCGGGCTGTGAAGCCCGGACCATCTCGGTGTAGTTTAGAGTGACTAACGTTACGTCTGAGCTAACTGGTTGAGTAGCCTTGCCCCTGGTTAGGAAAGCGCCCATGACGACCACCGAGCCACGGAGAGAGTCGCTCGATCCTGAGGTGCGCCCAACCGCCGACGAAAAACCCGGCCCACAGCGCGCCCATAAGAAGGGGCTCCTGAGCCGTTTCTGGCTAATATTCACGATCCTGGCTGTGGTCGCGGTATCGGGCTTCGTCGTCCACCGCCTGCACGGCGTCTTCGGCGTTCACCCGGGTTCGTTCGGTGGTGGCTCACCCGGTGACGTCATCGACGAGTTCAACGCCAAGACCATCACGCTCGAGGTCTGGGGGTCACCGGGCAGCACGGCAACTATCAACTATCTCGACGAGAACTCCCACCCGCAGCAGGCCCTCAACGTTCCGCTGCCCTGGAACACGGTGTTGAAGTCGACAAAGCCTGGGATCCCGGCCAACTTGATAGCGCAAGGAGACGGCAGTTGGATTGCTTGCCAATTCGTGGTGGACAACCACGACGGGCGCGGTGCCGTCATTAAGGCCCCGAACCGCTCGCCCGCCAACGAAACGGTCAACCCCTTCGTCTATTGCTTGGACAAGTCCGCGTGAGCGAGACCACCGAGGTCGCAGCCCGCGTTGATCAGCCGCTGATCCCGCCGTTCCTGCCGCGGATGATCCATCGCCTCGCGCTGCCGATCGTCTTGATCTGGCTGGGCATCGTCTTCGTCACCAACACCATCTCCCCGCAGCTCGAAATCGTCTCCAAGAAGCAATCGGTGTCGCAGAGCCCTACAGACGCGGTGTCGTTCCAGTCGATGATGCGCGTCGGGTCGACGTTCAAGGAGTTCACTTCCGACAGCTCGGCGATGATCCTGCTGGAAGGCGACAAGCCGCTGGGGGCTGAGGCGCACCACTACTACGACGAGATCGTCCGGCGACTCGAGCAGGACAAGAAGCACGTCCAGCACGTGCAGGATTTCTGGAGTGATCCGCTGACTGCCGCGGGCTCCCAGAGCCACGATCAAAAGGCCGCGTACGTCCAGGTCTACCTCGCCGGCAACATGGGCAGCGCCGAGTCCGGCGAATCCACCGATGCCGTCCGCAAGATCGTCAATTCGGTGCCGGCGCCGCCGGGGATCAAGGCCTACGTCACCGGGGCGGGTCCGCTGTTTGCCGATCAGTCTCACGCGGGTCAAAAGGGCGTCCTGCTGGTCACTCTGGTCACGTTCGCGGTGATCATCGTGATGCTGCTGTTCGTCTACCGGTCGGTGGTCACCATGCTGATCATGCTGGCCATGGTCTTCATCGAGTTGCTCGCGGCCCGCGGTGTCGTCGCCACGCTGGGCAATTACGGCATCATGGGGCTCTCGACGTTCGCCAACAACATGCTGGTGCTGATGGCGATCGCCGCCGGAACTGACTACGCGATTTTCGTGGTCGGCCGCTACCACGAAGCCCGGGGTCTGGGGGAGACCCGCGAACAAGCGTTCTACACGATGTTCCACAGCACGGCCCACGTCGTGCTGGGTTCGGGGCTGACCATCGCCGGCGCGATGTACTGCCTGAGCTTCTGCCGGTTGCCTTATTTTGAAACGCTCGGCATACCCTGCGCCGTCGGGATGCTGGTCGCGGTCCTCGCCGCCTTGACCCTGGCGCCGGCGATCCTGACCGTGGCGTCGTTCTTCAAGCTGCTGGATCCGAAGCGAACGCTGCAGACCCGGGGCTGGCGACGCATCGGCACCGCCATCGTCCGCTGGCCCGCGCCGGTTCTCGCGGTGACCATCGCCATCGCTTTAGTCGGTCTGCTTGCGCTGCCCGGCTACAAGACGGACTACGACACTCGCCACTTCTTGCCGTCCGACACCCCGGCGAATGTCGGGTATGCGGCCGCCGACCGGCACTTTAACCAGGCTCGGCTCAACCCCGAGCTGCTGATGATCGAGACCGATCACGACATTCGTAACCCGGCTGACTTCATCGTCCTGGACAAGGTCGCCAAGGCGATCTTTCACATCCCCGGTATCGGCCGGGTGCAGACGATCACCCGCCCGTTGGGCACGCCGCTCGACCACAGCACCCTCGGTTTTCAAATGGGCGCACAAGCCGCGGGGCGGCTCCAGACCCAGCACTATCAGGACGAGCAGGCGAAAAACCTGCTGAACCAGGCCGACGAGCTCAAGAAGACGATGGCGTTGCTGCATCAGCAGATGCAGGTCACCCAGGACCTCAGCAACACGACACACGAAACCACCAGGCTCACCAAAGAAACCGTGCAGATCACCGAGCATCTGCGCGACGACATCGCCAACTTCGACGACTTCTTCCGGCCGATCCGCGCCTACTTCTACTGGGAAAAACACTGCTTCGACATTCCGATCTGCTGGACGCTACGGTCCATCTTCAATGCGCTTGACGGCATCGACCAGGTGGCGGAGAACATCGTGAACCTCAGCGCGAATCTGGACAAGCTGGACGCGATTCAGCCCAAGCTTGTGGCGCTGATACCCCCGCAGATTGAGAGTCAGCAGCGCAACCTCGACACCATCATGTCGAACTACGCGACCACCATGGGCCTCAACCAGCAGGCGCGAGCGCAGGCCGACAACGCCACGGCCGAGGGAGACGCTTTCGACAAAGCGAAGAACGACGATACGTTCTACCTTCCGCCCGAGGCATTCAAGAGCCCGGACTTTGCCCGGGGCCTCAAACAGTTCATCTCGCCGGACGGGCACGCTGTCCGGTTGATCATCTCGCATGAAGGCGACCCGGCGACTCCGGAAGGCATCAGCCACATCGGGCCGATCAAGCAGGCCGTGCACGAGGCCATCAAAGGCACGCCGTGGGAGGGCGCCAACGTCTACCTCGGCGGCACCGCCGCGACGTACAGGGACATGCACGACGGCTCCAACATGGACCTGATGATCGCCGGAATCTCCGCGGCCACACTGATTTTCATCATCATGCTGATCATCACCCGAAGCGTCGTGGCGGCCTTCGTGATCGTCGGTACGGTGTTGCTGTCGCTGGGCGCCTCGTTCGGACTCTCGGTGCTCCTATGGCAGTACATCCTGGGCATCAAGTTGCACTGGATGGTGCTGGCGATGGCGATCATCCTGCTGCTGGCGGTCGGCTCGGACTACAACCTGCTGCTGATTTCGCGGTTCAAAGAGGAGATCCACGCCGGACTCAAGACGGGGACGATCCGCGCGATGGCCGGTTCGGGCTCGGTGGTGACCGCCGCCGGCCTGGTGTTCGCCGCCACCATGGCCACGTTCATGTTCAGCCCGCTGCGGGTGATGGCCCAGGTCGGTACGACGATCGCGCTGGGCCTGTTGTTCGACACCTTGATCGTGCGGTCGTTCATGACACCGTCAATGGCCACCTTGCTCGGACGCTGGTTCTGGTGGCCGCAGCACGTGCGTCCCCGGCCGGCCAGCACCATGCTGCGACCGTACGGACCGAGGCCCGCCGTGCGCGAGCTGATCCTCAACGACGTTGACGAAAGCCCGCCGGGCGGACTGGTCAAAAGGCGATAACGGCGATGAATGCCCACACCGGCGTCGACGCGGGCAGCTAACGGTCGGCGTGGATTTGGGCGAATATGTTGGCCGCCTCAGTTTTTGGGTTCCAGCCGGCCAGATCGCCGGGGCGCAAGGTTCTTTCGCGGTCCCGCTGGGCCACGACGTAGGACCCGGTCCTCGATAGCTCAAGGATCAGACTTCTTGAAGTCGTTGCGCGCCAACGCCTTTGAGTGGCCCTTGACGGCATTCGAGGTCACGGACCACGTCGTCACGTCATTGGTGTCAGTGATCGCCAAGCTCGTTGCAGCCGGGCCCGGATAGCGGTACCAGCGTCTTGAGACCGTGGCACTCCAGGCAAAGCCACGAGTCGGCTGCCGGGGCCTTCGGCAGCTACTCAGACGAGATTCTGTGAAAGATCTGTGCAAAGCCGACCATTGGCTATACGATTTGCCCATCCGGACTGTACCGACGCTTTGTTCTCGAATCATGCGACCGGAGGGGGAAACTGTGACGTTGCTAAGCATCGCACCGGACATCATGGCAGGGGCGAGTCGAGACCTGGAGGGCTTAAGCTCCGAACTGCGCAGCGCTAACGCGGCGGCGGCGACCCAAACAACCGCGGTCGCGGCCCCAGCCGCTGATGAGGTGTCGGCGGCCTTCGCGGCACTTTTGAGTTCGCACGCTGAAGGATTCCACGCCCTCAGCGCCAAGGCGGCGGCCTTTCACGACGAGTTCGTGAAGTTGTTGAGCGGGTCGTCCGCGCAGTACATGGGCACCGAGGCCACTAGCGCGGCAAGTGTCCTCGGCATTAATCTCCCGAATCTCAATCTCCCGAGTCTCAATCTCCCGGGTCTCCACCTCCCGAGTATCAATCTTCCGGGTATCGGTCTCCCGGGCATCCCGCTGCTCACCGAGGCCCTCGGCCTAACTGGCGGCTTCAAGACCCCGTTTGGTCCGTTGAACTTTTTGACGGGGAGCGGGAGCGCAACCATCTTTTCCAACGGCAACTTGCAGGGTTCCTTGACAGCAGGTCTTTTCGGTCGTCCTTCCCTGGGCTTGACGTTCGATGGGGCCCCGGTCAGTGGGTCCCTGCTCGATCCCGCCGCGGGGTTCACGGAGGCCCTGACAAGCACTGGCACCCTCAGGACTCCGTTTGGTCCCCTGCAGGTGTTGACGGCGAACGGGACCGCAACGCTCCTTCCCAACGGCCATTTGGACGTTTCCCTAACCGCACACGTTCCGCTTTCTCCCCCGTTCTACTTGTCGGTCGCTGCGGCCCCGGTCAGTTCCACCACCGGGCTCGAGGAGGCCCTGAGCGCAACCGGCTTTATCAAGACTCCGTTTGGTGCCCTGACCTTGTTGACGGCGGACGGGACCGCAACCGTCCTTCCCAACGGGGATTTGGACGCTTCCATAGTTGCCCGCGTTCCGTTGCTTCCTGCGTTGTCGTTGTCGATCACTGGGGTTCCCTCGGGCATTCTTTGACCTTGTTGACGGCGAACCGCGGAAACGGTAGGGGCCACTGAGATCGTCACGGACTGTCCGCCATTGCTTCTTACGCGTCGCAGCCATCAGGCCTTCCTCGCTGCCGCAGCTCTGCCTATCGGGGGCAGCTGCCTAGCGAGCCATGCCCGTGTGCCGGCGACGGTCAGGCCTTGCCTAGCCACGTCGCTCAGCAACGGCTCACCCGCAGCGGCCGCGGCGCGAAGCTCGTCTTCGGTGTACTCGACGACGCGGCCGTCATTGCCGGTCCACGCGGTGACCGACTTTGCGAGTTCGGCTATCTGTTGCTCCCACGTCGCCGAGTTCCACTGGCGGCCAACGTGATCAGGCTTCGATGCGCGCACCAGGAACAGGTCGATGTCACTGCCCAGAGTCATCCGACCGGTCGCGGCTGATCCGAACACAGCCGCATACTTGGGCGGCTCGCCCCACGCCTCCAGGTGTGCTTTGAGGCGGTCCAGGAATGTTGCGGTCAGCCGCGACAGCGCCAGGATCGGCTCTGCCGCAAGATGTTCGGTGTTGAGGCGGTAGGTGTTCGTCCTGCCGACCCGATCATGGATTACCACGCCCTGGGCCGTAAGACGGGTGAGGACTTTGCGGATACCCTCGCCTGATGCGGTGGTCAGGATGCGTTGGATCTGGGTGATCGTGAACGTAACCTCGCTGGTCGCCAGAACGCCGAGTACGTCGCCGTCCAACGTCGGCGTCACCGTCGCGAACGGCCGGTTCAGCTGCATTTCGGGCACCTCCTTGTTTGCAACTAAAGTTGGAGTATCACAACTATAGTTGGGATTGTACGCCTTCGGGCGTGCGTCTTGTCCGTTGTGACCGACTGTTCGAGTGCCTGAAAGTCCCCGATCCGCAGACCGATTCCGCTCACGGTCAGGGGTCCGGCGGAATATGGTGAGGGCTCGGAGCCGCCCCAATAACTGACGGGAGCCGCAGATGTCGACCTTCCTGATCACAGCACCCGAGGTTTTGGCCGCGGCGTCGGCGGATCTGAGCCGAATCGGAGCGGCGGTCAAGGAGGTTGGCGCATCGGCGGCGCCAGCCACGACGGGGATCGCCCCGGCGGCCGCGGATGAGGTGTCGGCGGCCATCACCCGGTTGTTTGGCAACTACGCGGCGGATTTTCAGGCGCTTAGCGCGCGCACGGCAGCCTTTCATACCGGGTTCGTGCAGTCGTTGTTGCATAGTGCGAGCGCCTATGCGGCCACCGAAGCCGCCAACAATCCGTGGCTGCAGACCCTCGAGCTGGATCTGCTGGGCGTGATCAACGCGCCCGCTTACGCATTGACGGGGCGGCCGATGATCACCCTCAAGGCGCCCGCGTCCGGAGTGCCGCTGAGTGAGAACCTGTTGATCAATCCCGGCTTCGAAATCGCTGACCCGTCGACGTCCGGCTACAGCGGGGTGACCGTCCCGGGCTGGACGGTGACCGGCACCCCGACCGTGATTCCGTACGCCAGCCCGCGGCCATTTTTCCCGTCGCCATTCGGGACTCCATTCCCGGATCTGCCGAAGTTCCTAGGCTTTCCACAACACGCGCCCTCGGGCGGCGGCAACAATTTCGCCGGCGGCGGACCCGTCGCCACCTCCACCATCAGCCAAACCGTGAACCTCACCGGCGCGGCTGGAACGCCGTACGTGCTCAGTGCCGACCTCGGTGGCCGCCTCTTGAATCCGTCGTCGGCCTCGGTGCACGTCACCTTCTACAGCTCCAGCGGGGCCGTTCTGGGCACCGGCTCGACCGGTTCGGTCTCGCTGCTTGATCGCCTGGGCATGACGGGGTTTCAACAGCGTGAGATCTCCGGAACGGTTCCGACCGGCACCACCACCGCCGTGGTGACCACGACGTTCAACGACCGCTGCCCGATCCTCGGTCACTACAACGACGCCTACGTCGACAACGTGTCGCTCCGGGTCGGCGATACGAGTCTGACCCCGGGGCAACTCCAGCCACCGACGTCCACCGTCGGCCAAATCGATCACGTGCAACTGATCTACATGGAGAACAAGGGCGTCGGCAACATCATCGGCAGCCCCAACGCGCCCTTCATCAACAGCCTGATCAACAGCCAGGACTATCTGGCCAACTACTACGCGCTGAGCCATCCCAGCGATCCCAACTACTTCCGCGTCATGGGCGGATCGGACTTCGGGCTCGCCTACAACCCCGTATCGAACGTCATCGACGCACCCAGCCTCATGGAAGAAATGGATTCGCAGGGCATCTCGTGGGTCGGCTATGCGCAGGGCATGCCGGCCCCGGGCACCATCGTGTCAACGGGGGACTACGCCACCGACTCGCTGCCGTTCCTCGAATTCAAATACGTCTTCAACAACACCCCCGCCTACCAGCAGGCACATCTGCAGCCGCTGACAAGTTTGTCGAACGGTCTGTCGGATCCGAACACGGCGCCGAGGTTCGCGTGGATCGCGGCCGAGGACGCCACCAATATGGAAGGCCCTACAAGTTCTCCGAGTGACTATGCCCGCTGGGCGCTCAGCCAACTCACGAACCACCAGTACAACGTCGCCGCCGGCGACGCGTTCGTTCAGCAACAGGTGCAAACCATTCAAGCGTCGCCGACGTGGAATTCGTCGCAGAGCGACGTCATCTACATCACCATGGACGAGGACTCCAACAATCTGTCGCTCGGTCTCGGCAACGAGGGCAATCACGTTGTGATGATTGCCATCCCGAATCAGGCGGCCATCGATGCGGGGATGCAACCCGGTCCCTACGTCGTGAACGGTTACGGGGACGAGTACGGCCTGATGTCCACGATCGAATACAACATGGGCCTGCCCCCGCTCACCGCCAACGACATGTACGCGCAACCCTTCAACGGCCTCTGGAAATAGGGGCGTCGCTCTTTCACAACTGCGTCTGCTCGACGGGCCACCTCAGGTGGGGGAGTAATCGAACACTGTCGTCCCGATGCCGCCGGGGCTGTAGTCGATATACACCGGCCCCTGCCAGAAGGGCTCGAACCCGGTGTTCATCGAGTACGGCGTGTCGAAGGTGACCGACGGCGTGTTGGCCCTGGTCGTCGTGTACGAATACAGCTCCTGGTGGTCGCTGTTGTAGACGGTGATTGTCGTGCCTGGCGGCACATGAATGGCACCACCGATCAGGCCCGACGGGAGGGTCCCGAGCACGCCGCCGGAATCGATGAATGTGCCTGCGACGCTGTGCAGTTGGCCGCCGTTGACTTGGACGTAGAGGTCGCTGATCGGAGCTCCGGGAGTCGAGGCCACCGCGGGTAGCGGGTTGGGGCCGAACTGCAGATAACCCTGCTGCTCGTTGATGAGCACGCCCTGACTGAGGTCGCCTGGCAATCCGGTGACCGGCGATGTTGGGCCGGGACCGATCGCGTTCACGCCGATGCCCATGATGCCGGCCGCCCCGTCGGCGCCGGCGAAAAGGCGAAAAGCCTCGGGGAATCCGAAGAAGACGACGTCGACCGGCGTCGAGGCAACGATGCCATTGCCGAAGTTCACCGTGGTGTCGAAGGTGAGGTAGTAGTACCCCAGCCCCCCGCTGTAATGGCCGGACCCAAACCCGGTGGGTAGGCCGAGGTGATACAGCCCGATCTGCCTGATCGGGATGACCAAACCCTCGGATCCGGTGTCGACCACCACGGGCACACTCGGTCCACCGTTTACCGAGACGTCCACCACCGGCAGGGTGTTTTGGTAAGTCTGCATCGAGACGGCCCCGGTCCCAAGGGGAGTCCCCGATAGCCCGCCGGTCCCGAAGTCGCCGAACAAGCGCCCGGCTCTGCCGCCGGCCCCACCGGCCGCGTTGAGTCCGCCGGCGCCGCCGTCGCCACCCGAACCGATCAGACCGGCGCCGCCTCCGCCCCCGCCGGCACCACCGGTTCCGCCCGCCCCGCCGTTGCCGCCGTTGCCCGCGATCAGCCCGGCGTGACCGCCGTTCCCTCCGGCCTGGCCATCTGCGCCCGACCCGCCGTCGCCGCCGCGTCCGAAAATCCAGCCGGCGTTCCCGCCGGCCTGCCCGGTACCTGCCTTGCCGTCGGCGCCATCGCCGACCAAGGGGCGCCCGGTCAGGGTCTTCCAGGGCGAAAACCACTGCAGCGGCGAGGTGTTTGCAGCTTCGGCGGTGGCGTACGCGGCTTCAGCGGTGTTCAGGGCTCGTGCGAACTGGGCGTGAAATGTCGCCGCGCGCGCACTGAGGACCTGGAACTGCCGGGCGTAGTCGGAAAAGAATGATGCGATCGCGGCCGACACGTCATCGTGGGCGGGTGCCAGCACCGCGGTGATGGGCGTCGATGTCGCGGCCTCGGCCGCGTTGAGCGACGAGCCAATGCCCGCCACCTCCGTGGCGGTTGCTGCCAGCATTTCCGGTGCTGCGATTAGATACGACATCGCTGCTTCCATCCGGTCATTTCGCGCCCGTCGAGAGCGATGCGTGCGGCCATGGACTACCACCTCTTTAGTTCGGGAGCCGGCCGCGCTCCTCCACGCGGCCGACTTGGCCATAGGGTGCGTCATGCCGCTTGCGGCGGGCTTGCGGAATTCTTGCGAAATTCTTGCGTGGCTTCCGCGCGGTGATAGGAAGGCCGACGAGTAACCGGCCTCAAACCTGGCTGGTGGCAAACGGTGCGGTCTCTTGGCCCGCCAGGGCGATGAAGTTGTAGATCGGTGTCGTGTCGTAGGTGTAGTGCGCTGCATTGGGGCCGGCCGCCAAGAACATGCCGCCGTTGACGATCGCTTCGGTGATGGAAATGATCTCCTCAATCGATGTCTTCGGGTTTACCAACTTCACGGCGTCGCGAAGGATCGCGAAAATGTTTGCGGTCGTCGCATTTTGAACGATGTTGTAAATCTGTGTCTCTATCACACCCGGGCCCGCCTCGGCCGTCCACGGGTTGGGCCCGACGGGCGCATCCGCGTAGATATCGTTGCCGACTCCGATGGTGTTGACGAAATCGCCCCAAAAATGGGTCACCGGTGTGAGCAGGTGTGGCGCAACATCGGCCGGGGTCATGCAGGCCGGACCTGAAATGCCTCCCGTGATAACACCATCGACGTGCGCCGGCATCGGCCAGCCGGCGAACTGATTACCAGAGGCGAACCCAGGCAGCCGGAGCGGATTTCCCCAAACACCCACAGCAACAATACGATTCGCGATCTGAGGATTCAGCCACGCTATGGTGTGCAGGAATTTGCACACGACGATCGCGCCCTGGGAATATCCGAGCAAAATGATGGAGCTCTCCGGATATGACGGTGCGCCGCCAGGCGGATTGACTTGTGTGCAAAGCCTATTCAGCTCGGCGACACCGGCGTCAACACTGGGACCCATGGGGAAAACACTGGCCGGATAGTTACCGACCGGCTGCCAGTAGAACAGGTCAGGAAACGCCGCCGCCAGCGCAGCGGCCACCCCGGCGGGTTGCGGTGACGCGGTGTTCCACATGTCGACATTGGATCCCGACACTGTCATCACTATGTGCGGCATCATGCACCCCTCTCAAAGCTCAAAGGTGGCCATGCGGCTGGCCTTGCGAGGGATTGCTCGAGATCGTTGAGCTGGCAGTTGACCAGCGCGTCCTGGGAATCACCACGACGGACCCAACGCCGTGACCGTGCCCTTTCCACACTACGCGTCGCCGGTCCTGCGCCCGGCTAACTCAGCCAAACAGGGCAGTCGGTTCGCGGCTGGCGACGGACTAGATTTACCCGCATGCGCATTGTTCGCCTGTGCGGTCTAATCCTGGCGGTCTGCACAGCGGGACTGCTGCTGGCGGCCCCCGCCGGTGCGCAGCCGCCGGCCAAGCTCACCGCTCACATCACCGACGGCCCCGGGGTGTTGACCGACACCAGCCGGGCGACGGTCAACTCGGCCATCGACCGGCTCTCCCGCGACCGGCACATCCAACTGTGGGTGGTCTACGTCGACAACTTCTCCAAGTTCAAACCCGAAAACTGGGTCAGTAAGACGCGGGACCTCAGCGGGATGGGCGACAACGACGTGCTGCTGGCCGTGGCCACCAACACGAAGGCGTATAGGTTCGACATACCGCCGCAGGCGCAGGACCTCACACCAGCCGAGCTAAACAGTCTGCAGCGCAACAAGATTGAACCGGCGATAAACGCCAAAGACTGGAGCGGTGCCGCCGTCGCCGCAGCCGGCGGGTTGAACAAGTCGGCAAACCCGTCAAGTCCGGCAAGCTCGCCCAAGCGGACGTGGCTGTGGATCGCGATCGGCGTCGCCGTCGTCCTGGTGCTCCTCGTCGTGGTTTTACTGCTTATCCGCCGCCGCAAACGCGCCGCGCACCAGATCGGCCCCGCCGATGGCCAGCCGAACCTCGGTGGCCCCGGGGATTCCCTCGGGGCGTTGGCTATGGCCGAGGCCCGACTGCGCCAAATCTCCGACTATGCGGCCAGGCATCACGACTCCGTCGGCGCCGAGGCCAAGGCCCGGCTCGAAGAGACCAAGCGCTATGTGGCGGCCGCGCACAGCAAGCAAGCCACCAACGCCGCCGAGGCAACTGCCAACGCCAATCGGGCATCGACGCTCGCCGCGCAGGCACAGAGCCTGGCGAATGCCGACGTGCAAAAGGCGCACCGCACGCCCCGGCGTCGGGGCACCGCTTGACGGCGACCAGCTGCCCCTGCGGCAGCGGCGAAAACTATCGCGCCTGCTGCGGGCCGCTGCACGACGGCGCGGTGCAGGCACAGTCGGCCGAGGAATTGATGCGATCAAGGTATTCGGCCTACGCCAAGGGTGACGCCGACTATCTGTTCCGCACGTGGCACCCGCGCACGCGGCCGCTCGACGTGAGCGTTGATCTCCGCATCACCTGGACCGGCCTGGAAGTCATCGACACCGTCGCGGGTGGCCCCGACGACGATCGCGGCGAGGTGGAGTTCAGGGCCCGGTTCGAGTCCGCGGGGCGCGCCGATAGCCTGCATGAGCGGAGTCGCTTCGAACGCCGCGCCGGGCGATGGTTTTACCTCGATCCAAAGAGCGAGTGACGGGATTCGAACCCGTGTATACGGCTTTGCAGGCCGCTGCCTAGCCGCTCAGCCACACCCGCACGAATGGCTACCATGCCAGCGCAGGCAGGCGAAGCCCAGCGTTTTCCTCGGCCCGATCCTTTTCGGGCCGCGGGCTATCGGGGCAGCACCGCCTCGATAGCGGCGATGACCTCGGGTGCGTCCGGTTCGGTCCGGGGCCGGAATCGGTTGACCACCGCGCCGTCGGGGGAGACCAGGAATTTCTCGAAGTTCCACTGGATGTCGCCGGCCTGGCCGTCGGCATCGACGGCCTTGGTCAGCTCGGTGTAGAGCGGGTGGCGGTCGTCGCCGTTGACGTCGGTCTTCTCCAGCAACGGGAACGTCACGCCGTAGGTCGTCGAGCAGAACTCCTGGATTTCCTCGGCCGTGCCCGGTTCCTGGCCCATGAACTGATTACACGGAACGCCGACGACCGTCAGGCCCCGGCCGCCGTAATCTTTGGCCAGCTTCTCCAGCGCCGTGTACTGTGGCGTCAGTCCACACTTAGAGGCGACGTTCACGATCAGCGTTGCCCCGTCGGACAAATCCGTTAGCGTAACCGGCTTGCCGTCGAGCGTCTTCAAGGCGATGTCTTTGAGGGTCACGTCGATGACGCTAACACCGCACGAATGCGATACGCCGAGACGGCCTCCCGCATTTTGACCCAGCCGTCGCTTATGGTGTCCCTAGCCGCCTCTCATCTCGTGAGGTACGCAGCCACCGGGCCAACGAACAGAGTTGATGCGCAATCGAATTGGACTTACCGCGGACCTGTGAATCGGGTAAGCACATCTGCCGCTCGGAACCACTGAACCGTTGACCCGCGTTGACCGCCCTAAGGGAAGCACCCGCCCGCTGCGATCACGCATAGCCGTACCAAGGGTGCACAGGGAGGGAAACCATGGCGATCACTGATGTTCCGGCCTTCGCCCACTTGACCGACGCCGACATCGAGAACCTGGCCTTCGAGCTGGACGCGATCCGCCAAGACGTTGAGGACTCGCTGGGCGAGCGTGACGCCCGCTATATCCGTCGCACCATCGCCGCGCAGCGCGGCCTAGATGTGGCCGGTCGGCTCCTGCTGGCCGCAAGCGCGAAGCGCTCGACGTGGTGGGCGGGCACCCTGACGCTCGCCCTGGCCAAGATCGTCGAGAACATGGAGATCGGCCACAACGTCATGCACGGCCAGTGGAACTGGATGAACGATCCCGAGATTCACTCCACGTCGTGGGAGTGGGACATGAGCGCGGCGTCAAAACACTGGGTCTCCGCCCACAACTATCAGCACCACAAGTACACCAACATCCTCGACATGGATGACGACGTCGGCTACTTCATCCTGCGCGTCACGCGCGACCAGCCCTGGCAGCGCTACAACATCGGCAACCTGCCCTACAACCTCGTGCTCGCGCTCGCGTTCGAGTGGGCGATCGGCTTGCAGACCGTCGACCTCGAAAAGTACTTCGACGACGGCCCGGAGGGCGACATCGCCCGTCGGCGGACGCGCGAGTTCACCACCAAGGCCGCCCGGCAGATCGTCAAGGACTATGTCGCGTTCCCGGCGCTCACCTCGCTTTCGCCGGCGGCGACCTACAAGTCGACGTTGACGGCCAACGCGCTGGCCAATGTGATCCGCAGCTTCTGGGCCCACGCGGTCATCGTCTGCGGGCATTTCCCCGATGGCGCAGAGAAATTCACCAACACCGACATGGCCGGCGAAACAAAGGGCGAGTGGTATCTGCGCCAAATGCTGGGTAGCGCCAACTTCGACGCCGGTCCCGTGCTGCGGTTCCTCAGCGGCAACCTGTGCCACCAGATCGAACACCACCTGTTTCCCGACCTGCCCAGCAACCGTCTGCACCAGGTCTCGCTGCGGGTGCGCGCCGTCTGCGACAAGTACGACTTGCCTTACACCACAGCCTCTTTCGCGATGCAATACGGCAGGACCTGGCGCACCATCGCCAAGCTGTCGCTGCCGAACAGATACCTGCGCGACACCGCCGACGACGCGCCGGAAACCCGCAGCGAGCGGATGTTCACCGAACTGGGCCCCGGTTTCGCCGCGACCGACCCCGTGACGGGCCGCCACCGCGGACTCAAGACAGCGATCGCGGCCGTGCGCCACTGGCGTCGTGCGAACCGACGTCGATGCGGAAGTCGTCAACAAACGGCGCCGTCACTTTCCAACGCGCAGATCTGACGCTGGCGCCCGGCAGCGCGCATCCGCGCTGCACCGTTCCGGAAAGTTCGTTATACTGTCTAACTATCACCCCGAATGCCGATTTGGAGACTGCATGCCACGCACAGACAACGACACCTGGGACCTGGCTACCAGCGTGGGCGCCACGGCCACCATGGTGGCGGCCGCTCGCGCGATCGCGACCAAGGCGGACAACGCCGTGATAGCGGACCCATTCGCCGAGCCGCTGGTCCGTGCCGTCGGCGTGGATTTCTTCACCCGATGGGCCGACGGAGAGATCGACGCCGCGGATGTCGATCTCGACGAGTCCAGCTGGAAGCTGGGACACATGCCCGATGCGATGGCTGCCCGAACTTGCTTTTTCGACCTGTTCTTTCGCGATGCGACCGACGCCGGAATACGTCAGGCCGTGATATTGGCGTCGGGCCTCGACGCACGCGCCTACCGGCTGGCTTGGCCCGCCGACATGACGGTATTCGAGATCGACCAACCCGAGGTGATCGAGTTCAAGACCACCACTTTGGCCGGGCTCGGCGCGACCCCCACCGCCGATCTGCGCACGGTTGCCATCGATCTCCGTCAGGACTGGCCGACGGCGCTCGTCGAAGCCGGTCTGGACACGCACCGCCCGACCGCGTGGATCGCCGAGGGGCTTTTTGGCTATCTGCCGCCGGCGGCGCAGGATGCCTTGCTGGACAACATCACTGCGCTTAGCGCCGACGGCAGCCGCTTGGCCTGCGAGGCAACGCCGGACGCGCCACAGATCGATAAAGAACAGGCGCGTGAGCGCATGCGCAGGGCCAGCGCCAAATGGCGTAAGCATGGCCTCGAGCTGGACTTCACCGACCTTGGTTTCGAGGGTGACCGCACCGACGTCGGGACTCACCTGGAGAACTTGGGCTGGCGGACGGTCGGCACCCCGATGCGCCAGCTGCTCGCCGACAACGGTCTGGCGTCGATCCCGCAGAACGACGACGCGGTGTCGGTGGCCGACACGATCTACTACGGCGCCGTACTGGCCAAATGAGTCAGGGGCAGCCCTCGGCGGGCCGCCCCTGTCCGCTTATCCGTACGTGCATTGGAAGGAGCCGTGCGCGCCGGAGAAGCCGCAGTTGACGTGCCAAGGAGCGGTGTAGCTGTCGATCGTCGGCACCCATGGAGCGATCAGCGCCGGCGCGATGGCGTCGTCGGCGTGAGCCGTTGCGGCGAAGCCGAAGCCCGCCGCGACGAACCCGATGGCCAGCAGGGCGCCGGCCAGGCAGTGGCGCAGGAATCCGATTGCCGTGAAGTGCTGGGTCTGGTTGGTGTTCGTTGAAGTGTTCATGGCATTGATCGTGCGTTCCGCGCCCGCGGGGCAGTAGCGGCCGCGTCCTTGCCGGGTTACAAGTAAGTCTTGTAACGGCCCGCGGGCCTTGCGGCGACGTATCCAGGCATTTCGGCCCGAGACGGAGCCGTCGGGCGCTACCATCAGGCGTGCCGTTAAGCGCGCGGATGCCCGAGCTCTCCGCACTGGAAGTGTTGTCGGCGATCGCCAAGACGGGCAGCCTGAATGCGGCCAGCCGCGAGGTCGGCACCAGTCAACAGGCCGTTTCGGCGCGACTGACCTCCATCGAATCCCAGATCGGCGTGCGCCTGGTGACGCGCACGACGCGGGGAACCCGACTGACCGAGGCCGGCGAGGTCGTCGCCGAATGGGCGGACCAGGTGCTCGATGTCGCACAGCGCGTCGACATCGGGCTGGCCTCGTTACGCGCCGAGCGTCGCAGCCGGCTCAAGGTGGCCGCCAGCCACACGGTGGCCGAGCAATTGCTGCCCCGCTGGCTGGTGTCGTTCCAGGCGGCAGCGCAGCGGCACGGCGGCGTCGCACCCGAGATCAGCTTCACCGCAACGGACAGCGAGGGGGCGATCGCCGCCGTGCGCGAGGGCGAGGCCGAACTCGGCTTCATCGAAATCCGCGGCGTACTCCATGGGCTGCGCAGCCGGGTGATCGGGCGCGATGAACTGATCGTCGTCGTGCCGCCGGATCACAAGTGGGTGCGCCGATCCGCGCCGATCACGGTGAGGGAGCTTCGCCAAACCCCTTTGGTGTCACGCAAATCGGGCTGGCGGCTCCTGCTCGGCGCCGACGAGGCGGCGGAAAGCGAAGACGGCGATCAGCCGGAGCCCGCCGCCCATCCGCTCGAACTCGCTTCTGCCGCAGCGGTTCGCGCCGCAGTGCTGGCCGGCGCCGGTCCGGCGGTGATGAGCCGGCTGGCCGTCAGCGATGACCTCAATCATGGTCGCCTGCGCGCCATTCCGGTCGCGGGTCTGGACTTGCGACGCGATCTGCGTGCGATCTGGATGGGCGCCAACACCCCGCCGGCCGGGGCGGCGAGGGACTTACTGCACCACATTGCGACCAGCCGGTGACGCCGCCACGACGTGGCCAGACAAGGGGGACCGCATGACTCAGCCTGTTGAGGCCGGTACAGCGTTGCCGCGCAGCCAGACTGCGTTCATGGTGACGGCACTAGCGGTGTCGGTCGCCTCGTTCATGCTCAACGCGACCATGTTCTCGCCGGCGATCCGGGACATCAACGCTCACCTCGGGCCGCAAGGCTATGCGTCGATGTCGGCCTATTTCTATCTCTCCGGCGCGATCTGCAACGTCGTGTTGATCCGCTGGAGCGACTACATCGGCCGCAAGAACGTCCTGCTCGGCATCCTCGTCGTGCAATGCATCGGGACGCTGTTGTGCGTCGCAACCACGTCGCTGCCGATCGTGGTGTTGGGCCGGGTCCTGCAGGGAGGCTCCAACATCACATTCGGCCTTTCCTACCTGGTGATGCGGGAAACCCTCAGCGCGACGGCGTTCGGCGTCTGCTGCGGCGTGCTCTCGGCGGTCAACGCCGGAGTGGGCGGCTTCGACGCGCTGCTCGGCGGGTTCATGGTCGATCACTACGGCTACCGCTCGATCTTCGTGTTGACCTTGGTGGTCGGCGTCCTCGCCATCGCGCTGATCTGGAAGGCGGTGCCCGGCGCCGGCCCGGCGGGCGCGGTGTCGGGCCGGATGGACTGGGTAGGGGCGGCCCTGATCGCGCTCGGGATCGCCGGGATCAATCTGTTCCTCGGCAACGGGGGACACCAGGGTTGGCTTTCGCCGCTGGTGCTCGGATTCATCGTGGCGGCCATTGTCGCGTTGGTGGCGTTCGTGGTGGTCGAGCGGCGCGTGGAGCATCCCCTGGTGCACATCGACGAGATGGCGTCGCGCTACGCCTGGCCGGTGATCGCCTTGACCATCTTGTTCTTTGCGTCGTTCATGGTGGTGCTCGGCTTCATCATCCCGTCCATCGCCGAGGACGACCAGATCGGCTTCGGCGCCAGCGGCCAGACGACGGCGCTGCTGTTCATCACTCCCGCCTCCGCGGTCCAACTCGTCGTGGCACCATTTATCGGACGCCTCGCGGTCAAGATCGGCTTCGTCACCGTGTTGCGCGCGGGCCTGGTCTTTGCCATCGCGGACACCGCGCTGCTTGCGATCTTCGCCTTCCAGCGGGGCATGGTCCCCGTGCTGATGGGCGTGTTCGGAATAGTCCTGGCCACCTGCCTCACCCCGATCGCCGCGCTGGGTGTCCTCCAAGCACCGCGAGACGAGCCGGGCTCGCTGCCCGGAATCGCCAACTCCGCCTTCGGTATCGGCGGATCGATCGGATTCGCTTGGGCCGGAACGGTTGTCGCGCAGGGCACGAAGGCGGGGTATCAGTCCGCGTTATGGATCTGCGTGGCCATCGGCGTGGCCACCCTGGTGATGAGCCTTATCCTCAAGCCCAGGCCGCTCGTCGCGGCCGGCCCCGCCCCGCAGCTGACGCATCAGCCATGACCTCGCTGCCCAGGGAAGGGCGATCGCGGTGGATTCTGGCCGCGGTGTCGACGGCGCTTTTCTGCGTGCAGATCGATTACTTCGCGATGAACCTGTCGCTGCCGCGGATGGCGGCCGATCTGCACAGCACTACGTCTGATCTGCAATGGGTGATCAGCGTCTACATGCTGACGTTGGGCGCCTTCATGGTGCCTGCGGGCCGCATCGGCGACATCTTCGGGCGACGGCGCTCGCTGCTCGGCGGCATCGCGCTGTTCGGAGTCGCATCGGTATTCTGCGCGATCGCGCCGTCGGCCGCCGTCGTCATAATTTTTCGGGCGGTCCAAGGTATCGGGGCCGCCTTCATCTTCCCGGTGTCGGTCAGCGTCCTGACCAATGCCTTCCCGGCGGGCAAGTCGAGTCATGCCATTGGATTGGCCTACGGCATAGCCGGATTGGGCAACGCCGCGGGTCCGCTGGTGGGCGGGTTGCTCACCCAGACCGTGGGCTGGCGGTTCGTCTTCTGGATGCTGGTGCCGTTGGCGGCGGTGTCGTTGCTCGTCGGCGCGGCGACGATTCCGGAGACCTCGGACGAAACCGTGCCGCGGCGTTTGGATCTCAGCGGGCTGGCACTGATCACGACGGGAATCGGGTTGTTCACCATCGCCTTTGACCGGGCGCCGTCTTGGGGCTGGCTGTCCGCGGCGACGGTCGGTGCATTCGTGGCCTCCGTGCTGGTGCTGGCCGCGTTCGTCGTCGTCGAGCAGCGGGTGCGCTGGCCACTGGTTAACCTTGCGCTGCTGCGCAATTCGAAGTTCTCCACCCTGGTCGTGGCGGGCACGATCGCCAACATCGCCTACACGGTGACCGTGTTCCTCTCCACGATGAACCTGCAGCAGGTCCGCGGGCTGGACCCCCTCACCGCCGGCATCGCGTTCCTGGGCCCGTCGGCAGGCGCGGCGTTGGGCGGGGTGATCTCGGGACGCCTGGCCGCGCGCTATTCGCCCATCCTGGTCATGGGCATCGGCTGCGCGGTCGCCGCCGTGTCGCTGGGTGTCCTGGCGGCCTCAGCGCAGTGGGCGCTCTACCTCGTCGCGCTGACGGCGTGCGGTTTCACTATGGGTCTGGTCTACGCGTTCACCACGGTCGCGACGCAAACCGTGGTTGCACCCGAGCGGGCCGGCGAAGCCGCCGGGGTGACGTTGACGTCGTTGGTGACGATCGCCGGCGTCGGAATCGCGGTGTCGGGCACCGTGTTAGAGATGCTGCAGCGTCACGGCCTGAGCATGGGCAGCGGCATCCAATCCATCCTCGCGGTGATCGCCGCGCTGCTGCTGCCCGCGGGCCTGGCCGTGCTGCGGAGCGCACGCAGCGAGTCGGCCGCGGCCGAACCTAGCTGACCGCCTGAACCTCGGCGACGGGGTTCTCCAGCGACACCGCCTTGGTTTCGCGCATCACCAGCAGCGCGATGACGCTCAGGACCGCCGCGACGCTCAGATACATCCCGACCCACGCCACCCCGTGATTGGTGGCCAGCCAGGTAGCGATGAACGGCGCCACCGCGGCACCCAGGATGCCGGCCACGTTGTAGGCGATCCCGGAGCCGGTGTAGCGGACGTTGGTCGGGAACAGTTCGGGCAGCACCGCGCTCATCGGCCCGAAAGACAAGCCCATCAACGTCATCCCGATGACCAAAAACAGCGTCGCGGATCCCTTCGTCGCGCTGGCGGGCGCCAACAGCAGGTCGAACGACGCCCCGTAGCCGATGATCACGGTAGTGATGACCAACAACGTGATCCGCCGGCCGAACCGGTCGGCGAGTGCGCCGGCGATTGGCACCGTTGCCGCAAAGAACAGCACCGCGATCAATTGGATGTGCAGGAAGTCCGCATAGCCGAAGCCCAGGCCGGCCCCCCGCGGGGGCCGCTTCGCGGTGCCGTAGCTCAGCGTCCACGTGGTGACCGTGTAGAAGAGGGTGTACGTCGCGAGCATGACGAAGGTGCCGATGATCAGTTCACGCCAGTTCGTGCGAAACACCGCGATCAGTGGACTGCGCACGCGCTCGCCGCGCTCGAGCGCCTTGGCGAACACCGGCGTCTCGGTCAAGCGCAGCCGCACGTAGAGCCCGATCGCCACCATGACCGCACTGAGCAGGAACGGGATGCGCCACCCCCAGGTCAAAAACGCGCCGCCCAGGTCGGCTTCGACGTTGCTGTGGCCCAGCCAGCTGATCAAGATCAGGAACAGCCCGTTGGCCAGCAGGAAACCGAATGGTGCGCCCAGCTGCGGCCACATCGCGGCGCGCGCCCGCTTGTCGGGTTCGGCGGTTTCGGTGACCAGCAGCGCCGCACCGCTCCACTCGCCGCCCAACGCGAGACCCTGGGTGAACCGCATGGTCGCCAACAGCACCGGTGCCGCGATGCCCACCTGCTGGTAGGTCGGCAGCACACCGACCACGAAGGTGGCGATGCCCATGGTCAGCAGCGAGCCGACCAGCGTGGCCTTGCGCCCCACGCGATCGCCGAAATGCCCGAACAGGACCGACCCCAGCGGGCGCGCCACGAACGCCAGACCGAATGTCGCGAGCGAGGCCAGCAGCGCGGTGGTGCCGTTGCCCTTCGGGAAGAACAGATGCGGGAAGACGCTGACCGCGGCCGTGGCATAGATGTAGAAGTCGTAGAACTCGACCGTGGTGCCCACCATCGAGGCGACGGCGATACGACGCCGCGGGTGTGGGTCAGCCATCGCAATGCCTCCTGAGCGGGAAAAGAGTCACGACATCATCGCATCGATGCGGCCGCCTGTTGCCGGAATCGTGTAGGAATCGCAAGAGCTGCAACGACTTACTCGTGATCAAACCTTGTCCAAGACTTGACCGACCCGCTGGCGTGCGGTCACCGACGGCCCGTCGTGTCGCCCCTAACATCGTCAAGCGTTAGGACGACTAGTCACGTCAGAGGGTGATAACGCGATGCGGTCTGCGGTTCGATCTGTTCTGGTGATGCTGGGAATCGCCGCGGCGTTGGTCGCAGGGCCAACCGACGTGCGCCTGGCGTCCGTGAGCCTTCCGCACGGCGACTTCGCCATCGCGACCGTGCTACCCACGCGCGGCGAGCTGGTGGGTGTCGCGCACCCCGTCGTGGTGACGTTCCGCAAGCCGATCGCAGACCGGGCCGCGGCCGAGCGTGCGATCGAGGTCAACTCCACGCCCGCGATGACCGGCAAGTACGAGTGGGTGGACAACGACGTGGTGCAATGGGTGCCCGATCGATACTGGCCGGCGCACAGCACCGTGGCACTCTCGGTGGGCGGCGTACCGACGGAATTCCAAACCGGCGCAGTCGTACTCGGGGTCGCCGACATCTCGAAGCACACGTTCACCGTGAGCGTCGACGGCGTTCCGGCGGGGACGCCGTCGCAGCTGCCCGCGCCGCACCACCGGCCGAACTGGGGTGAGCCGGGCGTGATGCCGGCGTCGTTGGGCAGGCCCAATTACCCGACGCCGGTCGGCAAGTATGCGGTCCTGTCCAAAGACCGCTCGGTGACGATGGATTCGAGCAGCGTCGGCATCCCCGTGAACGATCCCGACGGGTACAACCTCACGGTGGATTACGGCGTCCGCATCGACAACCACGGCCTCTACGTGCATTCAGCTCCGTGGGCCGTCCCGGCCATGGGGGTGGAGAACGTCAGCCACGGCTGCATCAGCCTGGCCCCCGACGACGCCGAGTGGTACTTCAACAACGTCAAGGTCGGTGACCCGGTCGTCGTGCAGGAAGGAGTTCCGGTAGGAGACAAATGGGTTGAAGGCGACCCGGCGCATGCGGCCGGCTGAAATCAGGGCGTAGGCGTAGTGGCCGTGACCAAGGTCGGCTGAGCGCCTGATGCGGGCGGAGGCGTTGCCGCCGGACCGGGCCGAACCACCGGGTCCGCGGCCAGCGACGGATTGGCCGGCACGCCCTTACCGCCTATGCCGCCCTGCGTGATCAGCGGCGCAGTCACCGGCGCGACCGGGGGAGCTCCCAGGATCGGGGCGCCGCCGACCGGCAGAGGCGGAACCAGCGGCACCGGCGGAACCACCGGCACTGCCGGAATCGGACCAGGCAGGACCACCGGTGCCGGCGCTGCGAGTCCCGCCATCTGGTCCACGCACGCGGCGCCACCCGGTGCCGCCGCGGAGTGATCCACACATGCGGCACCGCCGCCGGCCGACGCGTCCGGGCTGAACGCCAAAGCGGCGCTGCACAACCCGGCGCTCGCGGCCACCGTGATGCCAAACAAATCAAAAGTCTTCAACGCAAACTCTCCGGTATTCGGTTTAGAGGGGGTATTGCCGCAACCAAAGGGTGCGTCGGAACTGTATCGCTGTCTCGGAGGCTTTCCTAGACGGGCGACCGAATTGGTTGCCCAACAGAGACATAACACGGGCCGCGCCGTAGTCACATCTTTTCCAAACGGTGACTTGCGGGATGGGCGGCCGTGGTTCTCACGCGATCTCATCGCCTTAAACGCGTTGTCTAACAGGCCCTTTAGTGGCGGCACTCGGATCGGCGGGTTTGTACCATCACAAGTTTCCCGACGGTTAGACGCTTCGGCCGCGAACAAATCAGATCCAGCAAGGCGATTCGCGCATTAAGCCAAGCATGTAATTCATTGGACGACACGGGATTCGGGGCTAGGCCGCAAAGGGGGCGAAGCTGGGTGGCCGTGTAGGCCCTGCATAGCGCGGACGAGCCGCAAGGCTTAGCATCTTTATGCTTACATATGATGCTAAGATGCCTGCATGCGCACGACAATCCGCATCGACGACGAGCTCTACCGCCAAGTGAAGGCGATGGCCGCTCGCTCCGGGCGTACCGTCGCCGCGGTCCTCGAAGACGCGATTCGGCGAGGTCTAAGCCCGTCCGAACGGCGAGCTAGCGGTCATTACGCCGTCCGTCCGACGGGGAGGGGAGGGCTTCGTTCCGGCGTAGACCTCTCATCCCGTGCCGCCATCGCTGAGGCGATGGACGAAGGCGCTCCGATCGATGCTTTGCGTTGATGTCAACGTCCTCGTTTATGCGCACCGCGCCGATCTGCCCGAGCATTCGGCCTACCGACAGCTGCTGGAACGGCTGGCGAACGGTGATGAGCCTTTAGGTCTGCCGGATCTGACCCTCGGTGGATTCGTCCGCGTGATGACCAATCGCCGGATCTTCTCCGAACCGACAAATTCAGACGAGGCATGGCTTGCGGTCAATGCGCTGCTCGAAGCGCCTGCGGCCATGCAACTTCGCGCCGGCCAACGACATTGGATGTTGTTTCGTCAACTCGCGACCGACATCGACGCACGCGGCAACGACGTCGCGGATGCTTATCTGGCTGCGTACGCGCTTGAGAACAGCGCGACGTGGTTGAGCGCAGACCGCGGCTTCGCACGCTTCCACCGACTGCGCTGGGTTCATCCACTCGATCTCTAGCTGAGCGCAAGTGGCCGAGGCCGGTCGCTTTGAGATTCAGCCCGCCGCAAACATTGACAGTGTCAATGTAACAGTGTCACTATTGGCACCATGGTGGACCAGGCGTCGTGGACGCTGGACGAGCTCGTGCAACGGGTGGCCGTTTGCCTTGCCGATCCCGCGTACCCCGGCGCACCCAACGGGCGGGTCCGGGATCTGCCCGATCGACGGGCCGTGCGCTGGTACACCACGACCGGACTCGTCGACCGGCCCGCCATGCAGGGCCGCACCGCGCTCTACAGCGCCCGGCATCTGCTGCAGGTCGTCGCGGTCAAACGCCGCCAGGCCGAGGGCCGCTCGCTGGCCGAAGTCCAGGCCGAACTGATCGGCGCCACCGACGACACCCTGCGCAAGGTCGCCGCGATTCCCGAGGACGTCATCGCGGCAGCGGAGCCCGCACCGGCGCGCCCGCCGGCGCCGCCGAGCCGCCGAAGCCGGTTCTGGGCCGAGCCGCCCGCCGTCGCGCAACCCGTGACGTCACCCAACGGCGATGACACTGTCACCAAGCTGGCCGCCGTCGGCCTGCCGGGCGGGGCGCTGCTCCTGCTGCCCGAGCGCCCGGATGCCAGTGGCCGACCCGACCAAGACGACATCGACGCCATCCACGCCGCCGCTCGGCCGCTACTGGAACTGCTGGCCCAACGCGGCTTGCTGTCCGGCCCGCTACCCCTCGATGAACGGAGCCCAGAATGACTGTCCGCATCACGTCGATGACCGACGCCGAGATGCAAAGCATCGCTTCGGAAGACACCGGGCTGGGTGCGGTGAGCACCGAACGGGGCAACCTGCCGCTCGATCGCATCGACGTGCGCGCGGACATCGCCGGGCTTACCAGTCGAGTGGAGCTGACGCAGGACTTCGTCAACGTCTTCGACGTCCCGCTGGAAGCCACCTACGTGTTTCCGCTACCGGATCGGGGTTCGGTCACCCGCATGCGGATGACCGCCGACGGGCGGGTCGTCGAGGCGAAGCTGCGCGAGCGCGAAGCCGCCCGCCAGGAGTATGACGACGCGATCGCCTCGGGCCGGCGAGCGGCCATCGCGGAGGAGGAGCGACCGGACGTCTTCACCATGCGGGTGGGCAACATCCATCCGGGCGAACGGGTCAGCATCGAACTCACGTTGGTCAACTCGCTGACCTACGCGGACGGCGAAGCGACGTTCCGCTTCCCGCTTGTCGTTGCGCCACGGTACATTCCGGGCCGCGCACTTGCCGATGTCGCGGTCGGTGACGGCCACGCGGACGACACCGACGCGGTTCCCGACGCGTCGCGCATCACCCCGCCCGTGCTGCTGCCCGGGTTCCCGCATCCGGCTCGGCTGACCATCGAGGTCGGGATCGACCCGGCCGGTCTGACCCTGTCGGAGCTGCGGTCGAGTTTTCCCGCCGTGTCCACCGACGACGGCAAGTTGCGGATACAACCCGGCGAGCGGCCCAACCGGGATTTCGTTCTGCGGTTGCGCTACGGCACCGACGACGTCACCGATTCGCTTGTCCTGGTACCCGATTCGGACGGTGACGAGGGAACCTATCAGCTCACCGTCCTGCCGCCGGCGTCCAGCGCGCCGCCGCGTCCGCGGGACCTGGTGCTGGTGCTCGACCGCTCCGGGAGCATGAGCGGATGGAAGATGGTGACCGCCCGCCGCGCCGCGGCGCGCATCATCGACACGCTTACCGGCGCCGATCGCTTCGCGGTGTTGACGTTCGACGAGGAGATCGACCGCCCCGCCGGTCTGCCCGACGGGTTAGCTGAGGCCAACGACCGCAACCGATTTCGCGCCGTCGAGCACCTCGCCCAAGTCGACGCGCGAGGCGGCACGGAGCTGCTGGCGCCGCTACGGCAGGCCCTGGCCTTGTTGAGCGGGCCACCCAACGGTGAAGCCCGCGACGCCGTCGTCATTCTCGTCACCGACGGCCAGGTCGGAAACGAGGACCAGCTGTTGCGCGAACTGTCCGGCGATCTGCAGCGGGTACGGCTGCACACGGTTGGCATCGATCAGGCCGTCAATGCCGGGTTGCTACGCCGCCTTGCCGGCGTCGGCGGCGGAAGTTGCGACCTGGTGGAAAGCGAGGACCGGCTCGACGAGGCAATGCATGGTCTGCATCGCCGTATCGGCGCCCCGCTGGTCCACTCGTTGGCCCTGCGGGCCGAGGGGTTGGCGTGCGTCGAGGACACCGTGAGCCCGGTTCGGATACCCGATCTGTTCCCAGGGGTGCCGCTGGTGATCAGTGGCCGGTATCGGGGCAGCGCGACAGGGTCGCTCGCTCTGCACGGCACCGACGGCCAGGCCGGGGATTGGTCGGTGACGGTCGCCGGGCAGCGCCGCGAGGCCCCCGCGGTGACGGCTCAGTGGGCGCGGGCCCACCTGCGCGACCTCGAAGACCGTTACGCCGCGGTTCCCACCGAAGACCTGGAGCGGCGAATCACCGCCACCTCCTTGCGGTTTGGGGTGTTGTGCAGGTTCACCGCATACGTTGCCGTCGATAGCCGGGCCGGTCGGGTCGTCGCCGACGGTGAACTGCACCGCGTCATGCAGCCCGTCGAGATGCCCGACGGCTGGGACGCCGTCGCCCTGTCGGGGGCCCCAAGCCCCGCTCGTATGGTGGCGGTCGCGTCGGCGATGCCGCCCCAGCCGGTACCGCTCGCAACGGCGTCGTCGGGGCGAACGGTCAAGCTGCGCAACGTGATCGCGGTGGCGGTGGTCAGCGCGTCCCTCATTGGCGGCGGCTGGGCTTGGTCGCTGAACCGGGGGAGTTCGCCGTCGTCGGTGAGCAACGGCGTCGTGGCGGGCAAGCTTCCGGCGTCCGAGGATGCGAGCATCCCGAACGCGACGAAAGCCGGCGTGCCCCAGGGCACGGTGTCGGCGCCGCAGGCACCCGCGCCACCACCTCGGACCCCCGAGGACGGCACTTTCAAACGCGACATCGTCACGAACGGATCGGTGCAGATGGTGGTAGCCGAGCCCAGCCAGGTGGCCGACCGGCTCGTCGCCGCGGTCGACGACGCCGGCGGACGAGTGGACTCGCGATCGGAGCGCTCCGGATCGTCCTCGCCGACAATAGATCTCGTCGTGCGCATTCCCGCGGACAAACTTGACCGGGTGCTAGCCGACGCCAAGAAGCTCGGGACCGTCGAATCGATGTCGATCAACCACACCGACGTCACCTCGCAGCGCGTCGACCTTGATGCCCGCATGGAAGCGTTGCAGACCTCGGTCAATCGACTGCTGCAACTGATGGGCAAAGCGGGCGACGTTGCGGACCTGCTCGCGGCGGAGTCGTCGCTCACCCAGCGGCAGGCCGAGCTGGACTCGCTGCGGGCACAGCGCGCAGCGCTAGGGGACCAGATCTCCTATGCGACGATCAACGTCAATCTCTCGGCCAAACCGGCCGTGCCGCATCGTGGTTTCGTTGGCGCGCTGCAACGCGGTTGGCAGTCCTTGCTCTCCGCAATCCATGGGGTCCTCGTCGCCATCGGATTCCTGATTCCATGGCTACCGGTGCTGGCCGTCGTGGTATTGGCCGGCGTCTGGATCCGACGCCGCAAGCCTTTTCGTCGAGCGGCCGCAAAGTAGTTGAAATTGCGCGAAACGGGCTCATTGAGGCCGTCGTCGGTGGGATAATCCAATACCCGTTGGACGAAAGGGGAGGTTTGCAATGAGCCGGTTTGGACGGCGTTGCGTAATCGGGGCATTCGCGCTTGCGTTGGCGGGATTGCCCGCGGTTGTGGTACCGGCGACCGGCCGCGCCGATGGCGAGTGCGCGCCCGGCTGGGGCTGGAGCGTCGAGTTGAATCAATGCGTGTTCCTGCTTCCGGCGGTAAACGGGCCGGGCGGACCGGGCGGACCCGGTGGACCGGGGGGCCCGGGCGGGCCCGGCGGCCCAGGCGGTCCGGGCGGACCCGGTGGGCCCGCGGGACCGGGAGGGCCCGGCCGCCGCTAGTCTGAGCCGATGGCGCAACCGCGACGCCGAGGGCTCAACGGCGCGATCACGCAAATGTGGAGCTTGCTGGCTCCGGTCTACGATCTGCCGGTCTTGCAGCAGTGGGTCTACCGACCCCCGCACGACGAGGTGATCGCGCAGCTGCGCGCCCACGGAGCCCGCAAAATCGCTGATATAGCTTGCGGCACAGGCATTCTCAGCGACCGAATCGAGCGCGAAATCAAGCCCGATGAGATCTACGGCGTCGACATGTCCGACGGCATGCTTGCGCAGGCGCGCGCCCGCACCGACCGGGTGAAGTTTCTCCGCGGCCCAGCCGAGCAGCTGCCCTTTGACGACGGTGCGCTTGACGCTGTGGTCACGACCTCGGCGTTTCACTTCTTCGACCAACCGGCGGCCCTGCGCGAGTTTCATCGCGTCCTCGCCCCCGGCGGACTGGCCGCGGTCTCGGCGCTGACCTCGCCGCAATGGCTGCCGCCGCTACCGAGGGACAACCGATGGAAGCCGCAGCACAACCCGTCGCCCGCGGAAATGCGCAGACTGTTCGAACGTGCGGAGTTCACCGTCAGCGATCAGCATCGCATCCGGCGGCCGCCATGGCTGTTGCTGGTGTCCGATTCGATCACCGTCGGCATCAAGAACTAATCGATCAGCACGGCGAGGGATCGGCGTCCCATTCGGTCAGTGTCCATCCGTCCGAAGGGTTTCCGGTGAGCACCACGCGGCCGACGTTCGGCAGCGGCTTGGTGCGCAGCAGCGATAGGTCCGGGTTGTGCACGTTCATCAGAACCCAGAACATGATCGCCGCGGCATGCGAAAACGCGACCGGGTTCTGCTGGCCGCTGTCGTAGATGCGTTGGACGGCCTCGTTGAACCTTGCCTCGAACTCGTTGCCGTCCACCGAGCCCGGGATCCGCGCGCTGCGGTCTCCCTGCAGCCATTTCGCGGGCGCAACGAAGTACGTCTGCGGGATGTCGGCCTCGGGTTTGCCTTCGTATTGGCCGGCCTCGATCTCGCGCAGTCCGGGCAATACGGTGACGGGTTCGCCCAGCGCCTGAGACGTCGGCGTGGCCGTCTGCTGGGTGCGCAACAAGGTCGACGCGTAGATGCCGTCGTAGTGGTTGGGGGCCAACTGGGTTGCCGCGATCGTCGCTTGACACCAGCCCTTAGAGGTGATGTCCGGGCCGGGGACCGAGGTGTCGATCAAGCCCGACGCATTGGCGGCCGATTGGGCGTGCCGCACCAGCGTCAGCGTGATGGTGCGCGGGCCGGCGGCCCGCGCCAATCCACAGCTTGCGATCAACAACGCGACGACGGCGACGGCGACGAAACGCCGTGCGTTCATGACGATTTCAGCCCGCAGATTCACGCGAGAAGTTTAAGGCGTGTGGGTGCAGCGCGCTGCACGACCCAGCACGCGACGCCCGCCTCGCCGATGGGCGAAGCGGGCGTCGGGTGAGCTGCTCTTCCTAACGGCTCCTTACAGGGTCTTTACAGGGGGATCCACACCCCGAAGAACCAGAAGCCCCATTGATTGAAGCCGGGGTCCCACACCGGGGTTTCCTGGTAGCCCCAGTAGTTGATCGGGCCGGCATCCCAGCGTCCCCCGGGCGGAGGAAGCGGGCGGCCCCAGTTGGGCCGCGGCGGCGCACCGGGTCCCCAGGGCGCGGGTCCCTCGCCCCACGGCGCCCCGTGGAAGTAGCCGCGCTGCGGATCCCCGCGCCACGGCCCGCCGGGTGCGCCCGGAGGTCCACCCGGGTGACCCGGTCCGCCGGGCCCTTCCGCGGGTCCACCCGGGTGACCGGGTCCGCCGGGCCCGCCGGGCGCGCCCGGAGGCCCACCCGGACCGCCCGGGCCGCCCGCGCCGCCGTGTCCGCCGGGTCCGCCGGGCCCGCCAGGTCCGCCGGGCCCGCCGGGCGGGGGTCCGCCCGGGCCGCCGTGTCCGCCCGGAGCCCCGCCGGGTCCGCCGGGACCGCCCGGCCCGGGACCGCCCGGGCCGCCGGGCCCACCCGGATCGCCCGGGCCGTTCTTCGCGTGGAAGTCCGCGGGCGCGCCGTGACCGCCAGCGGCGGCTGACGGTGCGGCGTTCGCCAAACCGGCGCCCACACCAATCGCCGCGGCGCTGAAGGCGCCCGCCATGGTCGCGGCCGCGACCAGTTGTTTCAGATTCATGTTCGTTCACCTATCTCTTAGTGAGCATGTGGAACAAGCCCCCCGACACAGCTCCAAGCTAAATAGCTTGTCTATGGATCTGCTATGCCGCGCTCCTGCGGTTCCTTTGGCCGCAGCGCTGGCTTTCAACCAACCGGGCCATTAACACCACCCGGCAGGGTTACCCGGTCTGCCGGAAACCATGCGGATCTGCCCCGGGCGCAAGGTGGCGGATCGTGACCGGAGCGGGCCGAACGCGGGGCAGCAAAAGCCCAGCAAATGCGATGCCATCGGCGCAAACGCACCTACGATTTGGCAATGGCGCTTGAGGTGGGTCAAGTGTTTGCCGGCTATGCGATCCTGCGGGTCCTGGGCGCGGGCGGGATGGGCAAGGTCTATCTCGCGTCGCATCCGCGATTGCCGCGCCAGGACGCGCTCAAGGTGTTGCCGGCGGATTTGACCGCCGATCCGGAGTTTCGGGCACGGTTTGCCCGCGAGGCTGAGTTGGCCGCCGGTTTGTCGCATCCGCACATCGTGGGCATCCATGACCGCGGCGAAGAAGATGGCCAGTTTTGGATCTCGATGGATTACGTCGCCGGCGCCGATCTCGCCCGGGTGCTGCGCGATGACTATCCGGGCGGGATGCCGATCGATCAAGTGGTGCCGATCATCACCGCGCTCGCCTCGGCGCTTGACTACGCGCATCATCGTGGGTTGCTGCACCGTGACGTCAAGCCGGCCAACATTTTGTTGACCGACCCCGACGAACAACAGCGCCGCCGGGTGTATCTGGCTGATTTCGGCATCGCGCGCCACGTCGATGACGGGGCGGGCCTGACGGCGACCAAGACCGCGGTGGGCACGGTGGCCTACGCGGCCCCCGAGCAGTTGAAGGCGGAGGCGGTCGACGGCCGCGCCGATCAGTATGCGTTGGCCTGCACAGCTTTTCACATGTTGACCGGTGCGCCGCCCTATGGTTCCTCCAATCCGGCCGTGGTGATCACCGGCCATGTCAGCGCCCCGCCGCCGTCGATCGGTGCGATCCATCCCGAATTGGCCGGGCTGGATTCGGTGTTCGCCACGGCGATGGCCAAAGAACCTTCCGACCGGTTCGGCAGCTGCCGTGAATTCGCCGACCAACTAAGCCAGCCTCGCGGCGCGACCTCCTCGTACGCCCAACACACCCGACTCGCGCTGGGCGCAACCGCGCCCACCCCGCCACCGCTGCAGGTACCGGTCGCGGGGAGACGCACGGGCCGGCGTCGCGGCGTGCTGATCGGCGCCCTGGCGGGCGCGGCGTTGCTGATCGCCGGCGGTGTGTTCGCGGTCGTCACACTCGTCGGCCAACCCGATTCCGGCACCAGCCCGGGGCCCTTGAGCGGCACATACCGGACCGACTTCGGCCCGATCGTGCGCCTCGAAGAGACCGCGGACCCGAATGCAGCGCCCGAGCTGAGCGCCACCTATGGCCTCCGCTCGGTGTGTCGCTCCACCGGATGCGTGGCCACGGCGTCCCGCCTGAGTGGTCCACCGGTGGCGATGCCGACCATGGTCTTCGACCAGATCAATGGGCATTGGGTCGCGGTGGCCGTCCAATCAGATCAGTGCCGAGACGCTTCCACCGAATTCTGGCAGGTGTTCACGCTGCAACCACGGCCCGACGGCTCCCTGGTCGGCGAATACACCGCGACAGCGGCCAAGGGCTGCGCCGACAAGCGCATGGTGACACTCACCCGCACCGGCGCCGTCGACGACACCAAGGTCGGCGACCCGGCACGCCAACCGGCGCGGGTGGTGTCGCCGGCAGAAGGGCTGCATGGCAGCTACCGCACCACCCGGATTTTCGCGAACGGGGGCCCGCAACAGCAGTTGACCGCGGCGGCCACCACCGCGTGCCTGCGCAGCGGCGATCGATGCATCAGCCAACTGCGCCAAGAAGTGGGCTTTGTGCCGCTGGTGTTCGGCGCGGGGAAGTGGAACCTGCAGGTCGACGACGACGGGCAGTGTCCGCAGTCCGGAGACACCACGCGGATAAAAGACACCGGCACCTACCCGTTGCCGCAGCCGGCGCAGAATCCGATCACCCTGTTGAGCGGGCGCGGCCATCATGATCAGTCGGCGCCGTGCGCGCTGAGCGTGGACTTTGACGAAAAGCTCACGCGCACCGGCGATTAGTCCCCGTCCGCGCGCGTGCGGATGAAACGCGGTCGCCGGTCGACTGAGAGGATCTACGATTTGCCCATGTCGCTTGCGAGTGGCCAGGTGTTCGCTGGATACACGATCGTGCGGGTCCTCGGCACCGGCGGGATGGGCAGCGTCTATTTGGCGACGCATCCGCGGCTGCCGCGCCAGGACGCGCTGAAGGTGTTGCCGGCGGATTTGACCGCAGACCCCGAGTTTCGAGGGCGGTTCCTGCGCGAGGCGGAGCTGGCCGCCAGTCTGTCGCATCCCAACATCATTGGGATCCACGACCGCGGCGAAGAGGACGGCCAGTTCTGGATTTCGATGGACTATGTGGCCGGCACCGACGCGGGCCACTTCCTGCGTGACCACTTTCCCGGCGGGATGCCCCTCGAGGAGGTGGCCCCGATCATCGCCGCGGTGGGCTCCGCGCTGGACTATGCCCATCAGCGAGGGTTGTTGCACCGTGATGTCAAGCCGGCCAACATCTTGTTGGCCGATCCCGATGGGCAAGAGCGGCGGGCGTTTCTGGCTGATTTCGGCATCGCGCGCAGCATCGATGACGCGGTGGGGCTGACGGCGACGAACATGACGGTGGGCACGGTGAACTACGCGGCGCCCGAGCAGTTGCGGGGTGAATCGATCGATGGGCGCGCCGATCAATATGCGTTGGCCTGCACCGCTTTTCATTTGTTGGTCGGGGTTGCGCCGTTTGACGACTCCAATCCGGCGGTGGTGATCAGCCGCCACGTCCACGCCCCGCCACCTCCGATCGGCGTGCATCGCCCGGAGTTGGCGCGCCTGGATGCGGTGTTCGCCACCGCGATGGCCAAACAGCCGTCGCGGCGGTTTGCCAGCTGCGCGGAATTCGCGGCCCAGCTGACCCAGCAACCGGATGGGGGTTCCCGCTACGACGGCGCCGTTCCGTTCCTCGACACGCAACCGTCGCTGGACGTAACCGCGCCCGCGCTGACGACGTTTACCCCCGTCAAGCGGCGGCGCACCGGCGTGCTGGTCGGCGCTTTGCTTGGCGCCGCGCTGCTGATCGTTGGTGGTGTTTTCGCCGCCGTGAAGCTGACCCGGCATCAGCCTGCGGCCGCCCCGCCGCGCCCCACCGCAGGCGCCCCCCCGACGCCCAACACCGGCCCGTTCACCGGTGTCTACCAGGCCCACTTCGGCCCGGCCACCAAACTCGACGGCGCCGTCGTCCCCGGTCAGAAGCCCCTGACGGACACCTACGCCGTGCGCTCGGTGTGCCGCCAATCCGGATGCGTGGCCACCGCGGCCCGCCTGAGCGGCGAGATGAGACTCGCGTCGAGCACGACATTCGACCAGGTGGGCGGGCGCTGGGTGGGGGTCACCCTCGCGATGGACAAGTGCCGTGACGCTCCCGACGAAACCTGGCAGGTCCTCACGCTGGAACCGAGTCCCGACGGCACCTTCACCGGAACCTACCGCGGAGCCTCACCCAATGCGTGCGCCGAAAAACGAACGGTGACCTTCACCCGCACCGGGGACGTCGACGTCAACAGCCTGCCCGACCCGAGCAGCCTGCCACCGCGGGTGGCATCCCCGGCCGAAGCGCTGCACGGCCGCTACCACATCACCCGCAAGTTCGCCAACGGCGCGCCGCCAAATCAGGACGGCCCCGCCGTCATCACCGATTGCCTCCGCACCGGCGATCGGTGCATGAGCTACTTCCACTCGGGATCATTCGACACACCAATGGTTTTCAGCGGCGGGAACTGGAACATGGACGTCGAGCACGACGAGGACGCCCCTAGCTGCGGCGGCCAGGTCGGTGTGAAAATCACCGGCCAGTATCCGCTGCCGCAGCCGACGCAAGATCCCATCACCCTGCTCACCGGGCGCGGTCACCTGATCGAGAACGGGCCCACACCGTGCGATGTCAGCGTTGACTTCGACGAAACCTACACCCGCATAGGCGATTAGACCTCTCGGCCCTACCGCTGACCTGCGACTGGAAGCGCTACTGTAATATTCACGGTTCGGTGGCTGCAAAGGAGAATCAGTTGAAAGTCGTGGTTCGGTGACCGAGCCGAAGATCCTGCCGGACGGCATTGACTTGGCCGCAGCGACGTCGTACTTCGTCCGCGACCAAAATCGCTACGTACCAACCGAAGTCGCTCGCGGCGGATGGGGACCAAAGCTCAGCGGCCACGTCATCGGCGGGCTGTTGGCCTGGGCGGTCGAGCGGACGGTCGACGACCCGGAGCTGCTTCCGGCGAAACTCAGCGTCGATCTTCCCGCACCGGCTGCGCTGGAACCCGTCGAGCTGCACACCCGGGTGGAGCATGAGCGGCGTCGCCTGCGCCTCGTCGAAGCGGTGATGACACAGCAGGGCGAACCGGTGGCCCGGGCGAGCGTACTGTTTCTGCGGCGCGGCCCCCAGCCCGACGGGACAGTGTGGTCACAACCAGTTCAGATGCCGCCGCTGCCCACCGAGTTCGACGCTGGCCCGACGCTTTTCATGCGGACCTACGGCTGGGGCGGCGCGGTGCAAAATCCCGATCCCGATTGGGACACGTCCGGTCCGAAATACACCTGGTTGCACGAAACACGGCCGTTGATCGAGGACGAACCGTTGACCCCATTCAGTCGCACGGCCATGTGCGCCGACGTGACGGCCGCCATCGCCAACTGGGGCACCGAGGCGTTGCAGTTCATCAACGTCGACTACACCCTGACGCTGAGCAGACTGCCCGAAGGGCCACACATTGGGCTGGCCGCCCTTACTCACTACAGCGACGACGGCGTGGCCAACGGGTCGGCCGTCGTCCTGGACCACAAGGGGCCCGTCGGCAGCACGGTGGCGGTCTCGATCGCGCACGCGGGATTTCGTCCACCGCACGTGGGTTAAGGATCGCGACCGTGTCGGACGTTAAGACGTTCTGGTCGTTGATCGCCGACGCGGCCCAACGCGATCGTCGGCTGCTCGCCGATGAGCATGGCCGCAGCTTTAGCGCACGCCAATTCCACGACGCCGCCTGCGCGACGGCCGCGGCGTTCGCCCAACGCGGGATTCGCGCAGGCACCGTCGTGTCCTGGCAACTGCCCACCACGCTCGAGACCATGGTCGTGATGGCAGCGCTGGCTCGGCTCGGCGCGGTGCAAAACCCGATCATCCCGCTGCTGCGGGAACTCGAGGTCGACTTCATCACCGGCCAGCTGTCAACGGAATTTCTTGTGGTGCCTGAATTTTGGCGCGGATTCGACCACGGCGGCCTCGCCCGCGCGCTGTCGGTGGAAAAGGGTTTCGAGGTCATCACCGTTGACCTGGCGACACCGCCGGTCGCCGGCGAGCTTCGGCTGCCCGGCGCGGACATCGATGACCTCCCGGCCCCCGCCGAACCGACCGGCGACACCCGATGGATCTACTATTCGTCGGGGACCACCGCGGCCCCCAAGGGGATCCGCCACAGCGACGCGTCGGTGATCGCCGGCTCGGCGGGCGTGCGCAAGATGCTCGGCACGCCGAGCAGCGACGTGAATCCGATCGCGTTTCCGGTCGCCCATATCGGCGGGGCCGCGATGCTGGCCGCCGCGCTGCTGACCGGCATGAGGTTGGTGCTGTTCGAGGCGTTCGATCCGGCCACCACACCGCTGTCCGTCGCCGCGCACAACCCGACGTTGTTGGGCATGGCGACCCCGTTTTTCGTCGCCTACCTCGAAGCCCAACGCGCCCACGGTGATCGGCCGCTGTTTCCGTCGGTGCGCGCCTGCCTGGCGGGAGGGGCACCCATCACCGCCGAACTCGGACGCCAGGTCCGCGAAACCTTCGGCGTCGCCGGCATCGCCAACTCCTGGGGCCTCACCGAGTTTCCGGTGGCGACGTCACCGGCCTTCACGGCCGCGCCCGAGGTGCTCGACTACACCGTCGGTCCGCCGGTGCCGGGGGTCAGCGTCCGCGTGACGGACAACTCGGACAACGAATTGCCCGCCGGGCGGGAGGGCGAGTTACGGCTCAAGGGGCCCCAGTGCTTCCTCGGCTACGCCGACGCCACGCTGGACGCGGACGCGTTCGACAACGGCGGCTGGCTGCGCACGGGAGATCTCGGGATGGTCGATGCGGACGGCAACGTCCGGGTCACCGGTCGGATCAAGGATGCCATCATCCGCAACGCGGAGAACGTCTCGGCGCTCGAGGTCGAGAACGTGCTGGCGACCCATCCCGCTGTCGCCGATGTCGCGGTCATCGGGGTGCCCGATCCGAGCGCGGGCGAGCGGGTTTGCGCCGTGGTGGTACCCGCCTCGGCCGCCGGTGTGTCACTGGAATCCCTTGTGCAGCACTGCCAATCGCAAGGACTGAGCCGCTACAAGCACCCCGAGCGCCTGGTGATTGTGGATGCGCTGCCGCGCAATCAGGTCGGGAAGGTGATCAAGAAGGATCTTCGCCTGGCTTTCGGTTGAACCCCAGGCGCGCTCTGGTTGCCAGAATGGACATATATGCGCCGTTGTCCGCCTCCGAGCGACAAATATTCCGTCGCGCGGCGATTGTCGCTCAGAGGCGGACAAAAGACACATGCCTTCCCCGCGGAGGCACCTGTCACAGATGGGACATGCGTCAGGCCCGGACGCTCTTGGCCGTCAGCGTTGTCCCCCACGCGCGCAACGCACCTCGCCGCATCGCCCCAGGGTCGCCGGTGGTGAGGAACACCCGCGAACTGAGCCGGGCGCTGCCGCGGGCGTGCGGATGCCGCTCGGCGATGGCGGAGGCCAGTCGCTCGGCCGGGTCGATCAACACGGCGTGCGGCAGGGCGGCAGCAAACCAATCGCGCGCGGCCGGATAGTGCGTGCACGCCAACACCAGCGCGTCGACGCGGCGCAGCGGCGCCAGAATGTGGGCCAGGTCCTTCCGAAACTGCGACGAGCCGGTGCGACCCGCCTCGATGTGCGCGGACAGCGGCTGCGCCACCCGCGACAACACCACCCGGCCGCGCCGGGCCAGACCGCGCCGGTAGTGACCCGCGGCGATGGTGCGCCGCCCGCCCACCACGCCGACCCGACCGGTGAGCTCCTCGGGAACCGAGGCGACCCCGTACTCGATGATGCCCTCCACCGGGATCGCCGCCGCCCCAAGCCTTCCCACCACGGTGCTGGCCGCGTTGCAGGCCAGAACCACCTCGGTGGCCCCACGCGCGGCGAGCGCGTCGACCACCGCGCTGAGGCGGCCGGTCAACTCGTCGACCCGCATCCGGCCGTAGGGGGTAGCGCCGGCGTCCGACCAATACAGCACGGGCAGCCCGGGTGCGGCGTGGTCGAGGGCCTGTACCAGCCCGAGCCCGCCGATGCCCCAGTCGATCACTCCCAAGCAAGGGTTCGTGTTCATGCGCATCACGGGTAGGAGAGTGGGGCGGTGCGGCCCTTGGGCAGGGGCCCGGAGTCGAACGCCACCACGCGGGCGGCCATCGTCGTGGTGAGCGTCTTCAGGCCGGCGCCGGGGAAGCGGCTTTCGAAGTACCAGCGGTACTCGTGCTCGGCACGGATTGGGTTGTGCCGCAACATCTCCTGCCAGTCCGGGTGACTGGTCAAGGCGGCCAGGTCTTTGGCGAACTGTGGATGGCTGCGCCGTGACCACAGGTGCGCCAGGGCCGATCGGGCAAGCACCCCGAACTCGCGCACACGCACCGGGTGTTCGACCATGTCGACGACCCACAGCCGTCCGCCCGGGGCGAGCACGCGGCGGATCTCGGCCATCACCGGGTCCCAATCCAGGTACCGGAACGACAGAAACGAGATCACCACGTCGACGTGGTTGTCCGGTATGTCCAGCGCCGGCCCGTTGACTTTGAGGAACCGCAGCCGGTTGCGGTCGCGGTTGCGTTCCCTGGCCCGGTCGAGCATGCCGGCGGAGCTGTCCGCCCCGATGCCGAAGTCGATGACGCCGTTGTCATCCAGCGCGCGCAGCAAAGCGCCGTTGCCGCAACCGATTTCCAGCACCCGCAGTGGGCGTCCGAGAGCGGCGCGGGCGCGCGCGGCCCGCTCGGCGACCCACTCCCACTCGTCGGCGCGGACGCGGATGTCGGTGTAGGCGCGGTCGTAGAGTTCGGCCACCCGATCATAAGAGCGTTCCGTGTGCGCGGCCGCGGGAGCGCATTGCACCATCGGCTCCGCCGCGCGCCCGACGTACTTGCGGACGCTGCCGGACAGGCCGTGTGATTTCTTGCCGGGCGCCGCGATCATGTACAGACTCCTACGGTTCGTCGGATTGCGGCCCGCCCAGGCGAACCGGTCTTTGCGGGCGGACACGGTGGTGTAGTTGTAGTTGCCGTAGGTGACGACGCCGAACACTTCGGCGAAGAAGGGCGCAAACCAGCGGGCCGTCCGGCAGGCGTGGAAATACGCTCGCCCGTCAACAGCGAAAGGTATTGCCATTTCCCGCCATTCGTGCGGGGAGAACTGCTCGGGCCAGTCCGTCGAGCCGAACATCGGCCCGTACATGCCGGCATGGCTGATCAGGTGCAATTCGCGAAGCGGTCGGCCGGAGTCGGCGAACCCGGCCAGCGCGGCGCTGAAGTCGGCCTTGTGTTGCAGGGCCGAGACGACCACGTCGGCGTCGGGATGCGCCGCGGCCAGCTCGCGGGCCATGGTGTCCGCCGCGATCGCGAACTCGGCCGAACCGCCGCGGTAGTGGGTGGTGTGAGCCACCCAGATCACCGGTCGCGCTAGGGTTTTGGGCGCGACGCGGGCGAACGGAACGCGGGGGTGGTCTCCCGCCGGGATCCATGCGCCGTAGTTACCCACCAGCTCCAGTACCTCGGCGCGCTGCAGGTCGAAGACCCGCATGCTCGACGCCGGCGGGGTGTAGAAGTGCAGCGTCAGTCCACGCTCGCCGGCGGTCATGTCATGGATGTCCTCGGACGCCACGCGAATCGGCACGCCCTCGGGCCGATTGGCCAGTTCGGCCACGATGAGTTCCTCCCCATTCCAGCCGTACCGGCGCTCCACGAAGGTGCCCTCGACGGGGATCACGAACCCGCCCGCTCCGCCGTGGTCGTGGGGGGCGCAACTGTGTCCCGGACGCCAGCGAGCGAGCATGATCTCGACCTCGTCGTCAGCACGCAGGATGGAGCGGGAGTACGGCTCCCCGGGATTGGGGGATGGTGCCACCTCGGCGAGCGCCGGCCCAGCCTGGGCGACGCGCGCCAGCAACTCGGGACCGGGCACCTCGCCACGCAGGGCCACTGCGGCCAGCATGTCGAGCAGCGGGGTCAGCCCCGCGAGCGCGTCGCGGATCGTGGGCGCCGGGTGGTGGGCGGTGTTGGTCATCTCGGTGTCCTCTGTCGTGAAGATGGTCGCGTCGCGGCCAATAACCACACGCTTTCGCCGATGGCTGTAAGGATCCTTGAAGCATTCTTGGAATTGCCACACCAGTAACTTCGGTCACTACAGTCACCTGAGGAGGGGTGGCGGCAACCGTATTTCTAGGCAGTCGCTATTTTTTCGCGGGGCTCGCGAAGTTGCGGAATCCCTAGTGCGTGCGTTTCGGCCGGTGCCACGATATGAAACTGGGGCAAACCCGAACGGTCACGGCGGCGGGCTGACCGCTACCCAGTCCCTGTGGTGTATGGGATTACCCCTAGTCGTCTGAAAATGTTCATCTGGCCTGTTCGAGTTCCATTCGGGTTTGGTCGATTTGGTCGAATGCATAGTTCGCCATGGCGGCGGTGGTCATCTGAGCGCCGGCCTGAGCGAGCGTTTCGTAAGCGGCGTTGCCCAAAACGTCGCGGAGGTGCGTGATCGTGCTGCTGAGTTCAGGGAACGATGACATGGTGACTGGACCGAACGCGAAACCGGCGATGGTGGCCGCAGCCTCGCGGCGTCCGAGTTGATCAAAAAATGCGGTCAGCACGGCCAGTGGCGTGCTGATCAGCGTGGTGTTGCCCGACTCGTAATGGTTGTTGATGGCCAATCTGAAGTAATCGAGGGCAGCTAGCGGGTTCCCGTGTTCGGCCTCGACGCGGCACAGGACGGCGGCTAGCTGGGACTCAATGAAGTGGTTACCGCTGTTTTGCGCGAGCATCAGCCCCTGGTGCAGTGCCGTGAGAGAGCGGGCGGGGTCCACGTCACGGAACACGAAGCCATCCGCCAGCAGCGCCAAACAGAGCGCAGCAGGATTGTTGGTGGCTTCCGCCCTCTCAACGAGGCCGTCGGTCAGGGCGACAGCCTCATCAGTGGGAACCCCAAAGGCCAACGGCAAGATCAGGCACACCCTGGTGAAGTTGTGGGTGTCACGGCCACGTCGCAGTTGGGCTCGGCAAAACTCGATCGATCGTTCGGGTTGCCCGCTGGTCGTGTAAGCACTGCACGGCCAGCCTTCGACGCCGTACGGCAGCTGATCGTAGCTGTCGAGCATCCGCACCGCGATGTCGGCGTATCGGACGGCATCTGTGATTCGTCCGGCCATGCAGCACTGCGACGCCATCACATACAGAAATGTGAGGTGCGGATGGTTGGCCGCCCGGGCGCGCTCGAGAAGCTCTTCGGACCAGGCCACGGGCTCAAACTTGTCGACCATGTAGCCCAGGAAGGACGCGTCCGTGGCGATGGTGGTGGCGGTGTCGAGGTCGTCATGGTCGGACGCCCAGCGGAAGGCGGTGCGCAGATTGGCGAGTTCGGCGTTGAGCCACGCGTAAGCCTCGCGCTGGTTGGGATTGTCCCAGTCGGCCATGACTTGGGTGATTTTGCGAGCGAAGTGGTGGGCGTGTGCGGCCCGGACCGTCGTTGCCTCCCCGCGCGCGACGAGTTGTTCCTCGGCAAACTCGCGAATGGTCTCGAGCATCGAATACCGAGTGCGCCCCGAAATCCGGTTGACGACGAGCAGCGACTTGCGTACCAGGGCGTCCAGTAGGTCCAGGACCTCAAAATCATCGCCGTGGTCAAGCCCAGCTGCCGCGCAAGCACTTTGGAGATCAAAGCCGCCGGCGTGTACCGAACACCGGTCCAGCAGCTGCTTTTCGGCGGCATCGAGGTGGTCGTAGGACCACGCCACGGCGTGCCGCAGCGTTTGATGGCGCCCCAAGCCGCGCCGTGACCCGACCAGCAGCCGGAACCGGTGATCGAGTCGGTCACGCACCTCAATTGGCGTCATCGATGCCATGCGTGAAGCCGCCAGCTCGATGGCCAAGGGGATTCCGTCCAGACGTCGGCAGATCTCGGCGATGGCGGTCGCATCGCCGGCCTCGGTCACGGAAAACCCCGACGAAACCCTTTGGGCGCGATCGACGAAAAGGTTCGCGGCCGCAGAGTTGATGCCGCCGACGACGTCCAGCGAAGGCACCGACCACAACTGCTCGTCGGGGACCTCCAAGCGCTCGCGGCTGGTGGCCAGGATCCGTGCGGTCGCCGAACCGGTCAGAATGGCCTCGATAAGGTCGGCCGCGGCATCGCGTACGTGCTCGCAGTTGTCGAAGATTAGCAACCGCACCCTGCCTTCCAACGCAGTCGCCACGCTCTCGGTGACGGTCTTGCCCACTTGCTGGGTAACACCCAGCGCCGCGGCCACGGCGTCGGGCACCGCCGCCGGATCGGTAACCGCCGCCAGTTCGAAAAGCCAGGCCCCGTCAGGGAATTCGTCGATCAGGCGTGCGGCGACCTCCAGCGCTAGCCGGGTTTTACCTACGCCGCCCACCCCGGTCAGCGTCACGAGCCGGTGGACTTTGAGCGTCGCCTGCAGGTTGTCCACTTGGGATTCGCGACCGACGAAGCTGGTTAGTGGAGGGCGCAGGTTTCCCGGGCCCGTGTCTAGTGCGCGCAACGCGGGAAACTCGGTGCGTAGCCCCGGAGCCCGCACCTGGAACACCCCAACCGCGGTCGGTAGATCTCGCAGCCGGTGCGGCCCGAGATCCATCAATTCGACCCCGCTGACCATGACGGCCGTCGAATCCGTCAGCAAGATCTGGCCGCCATGCCCGGCCGCCATCACCCGTGCAGCGCGATTCAGCGCGGTACCGAAGTAGTCGCCGTCGCGCGACTCGGCCTCGCCGGTCGCCAGACCCATCCGCACCGGCAGTTCCAGTGCAAGCTGGGCGGCCACCGCGGCATCAACCGCGGACCTCGGCGAGGCGAACGCTGCGCACACCCCATCTCCGGTATGTTTGAACAACCGACCGCCGTGCGACTGGATCGCTTGCCGCAGTACCTGGTCATGGGCGGCGATGGCCGCTCGCATGCCGTGCGGGTCCGCCTCCCAGCGCCGGGTCGAGCCTTCGACGTCGGTGAACAGAAACGTCACAATCCCCGAAGGCAAGTTCCCCGCGTCAGCGGACACCCGCGCATGATCCCACAGCAACCGGGTTCGATCCGGAACTTGGCAGCAATGCTTGCTTAACGCTTATTTGCCAGTGGCGTGCCGACTGAGAAAGTCCAGGACGGCCGTGGCAAAGATGTCGTTGCGGTCGCCGGCGACCATGTGCCCCGCGCCGTGCACATCGACGAACTCCACCTTGGGGAAGCGCGCCAGGAATGCGTCCGCCCGGTCCTGACTGACCAGGTCGCTCACCTGGCCACGCACCAGCAGCATGGGCACGCCGTCGCGCAGAATCGCGTCAACGGCGGCGTGCATGCGATCGGTTTCGGTGACCTCCATCGGCGGGAGAGGTGAAGTGCCGCTGATGAATTTCGGGTCCCAGTGCCAATACCAGCGATCCCCGCGCCGCCGCAGATTGGTGCGCAGGCCGTCGAGATCGGTGGGGCGGGGCCGATGCGGGTTGTACTCCGCGATCGCGTCCGCGACCTCATCGAGGGATTCGAACCCCGACGCCATGCGGTCGGCCATGAAGTTGTGGATGCGGTTCGCCCCGGACGGGTCCATGTCGGGCACGATGTCCACCAAGACCACTGCGCTGGCGATGCCCGGCGAGATCTCGCCCGCGAGAAGCATCGAGGTGAAGCCGCCCAGCGACGCGCCCACCAGCACCGGGCGCGGCGGCAGTTGACGCAGCACTTCCTGGACGTCGGCGGCGAAGCTGACGACGCGGTAGTCGCCCTCGTCCGACCAGTCCGATTCCCCGTGGCCGCGGAAGTCGACGGTGACTGCCTGCCAGCCCCGCTCGGCGACGGCCGCGGCGGCGCGGCCCCACGAACGACGGGTCTGACCGCCGCCGTGCAGGAACACCACCGCCCGCGCGCCGGGATCGCCCTGGCGGTCGGAAACGATGCGAACGCCGCCAGGCCCCGAGGTCACGAATGTTTCAGGCGCTTCACGCATCCTGGGATCGTACTGGCTCGGGCTACGAACACCAGGTGAAGCCGATGAACTCGGCATCGCCGTGGGCGTCGGCGGAATAGTTCTCGTAGTGCACCGCCGGCATGCCGTTGTACCGGGTGGTCATTTTCTGTGCGTCTCCCGGGGGCACCCCCTTGGGGAAGGCCAAGATCATGTCGGCAAAAACGTCGAGACCGATGGGACAGCCGGAGTCGTTTCGCGGCGGCCGTGGATTCCAGGCATGCACGACGACCGGCTCGGTGACTTGAGAACCCAACGCACAGTTCGGTTCGCACATCTTGAAAACGGCGGTCCCGGTCCCGTCGGCGCCCTGCGGTCCCCATGAACTCCACGACATGTCTTGCAGCGCAACGGCTACGCTGGCGCAGCCCAGGATGTTGAGTTTCGCCGGGCGGGCAGCGGGTTGTACCCATCGGCTGTAGCAGCCCGGAATGGCGAAGCTCGTCGCCGGTGCGGGCGCCCTGGTCGACGACGACGGCTGTGCGGTGGGCCGAGCCGGCGTGCCGTGGGTGTGCCTGACTCCGACAAAGGCGAACGCGCCGATCAGCAGCACGGCGAGGACGACGCCCAGGGCGAGTTGGGGGAGGTGCCGACCCCGGACACCGCCTTCGCCCCTCACGCTCACCACATTTACAGATTATGGCGTGGAGCGCACCCGGGACCCGAACGGAACGCGGCGCCGCGACGCGGTAAATTTGGGCCCAATTTGGTCAGAGCGACCAACTATTCACAGAAGGCGTCGGGAGCCACCGAATGGATGATCACGCATTGGCCGCGCGGTTGGCCACCGAGGCCGGCCACTTGCTGCTCGATGTCCGCAAGGAATTCGCCGACGCCGAGGCAAGCGAGCGGAAAGCGGCGGGGGACAAGCGATCCCACGACTTTCTGAAGGCCGCGCTCGCCGACGAGCGGCCCGACGATGCGGTGCTGTCCGAGGAGGGCGCCGACGATCCGGTGCGATTGCGCTCGCAGCGCGTCTGGATTGTCGATCCCCTCGATGGCACCCGCGAGTTCTCCGAGCTGGAGCGCGACGACTGGGCCGTGCACGTCGCGCTCTGGCAGGACGGCGAACTCGTCGCCGGGGCCGTGGCGTTGCCGGCGCAGGGAATCACACTGGCCACCCCCGACGTCAGCGCTCCGCCCAGTGCGCCGGACAAGCCGCGCATCGTGGTCTCCCGCACCCGTCCGCCCGCTATCGCGCTCGCGGTTCGTGACGCCCTGGACGGCACGCTGGTTGAAATGGGTTCTGCCGGAGCCAAAGTGGCCTCGGTCGTGCAAGGCCTGTCCGATGTCTACGTGCACGCCGGAGGCCAGTTTGAATGGGATTCGGCCGCGCCGGTGGCGGTCGCCCGGGCGGCCGGTTTGCACACCTCGCGTATCGACGGGTCGGCGTTGGCCTACAACCAACCCGACCCGAAGCTGCCGGACGTACTGGTATGCCGGCCCGAGCTAGCGGTAGCGGTACTCGCCGTTACGGCTGAGTGACCACTGCGCCAGGACCCGAGTTGGGCCCCGCCCGCAGCTTTTCGACGACGAAGTCCGCTGCCTGGTTGACCATGCCCGAGGAGATGTATGCGCCGGCCTGGTGTTCCGGCCAGTTCGCCTCCCACGTGTGCGGGTCGGCGGGGTTGCAGATGGGGTCGGCGCCGTGACACAGGTCGATGGTTCTGTCGTTGTAGGCCGGATTGAAGTTCGTGATGGGACCGACCCACTGAGTTCCGTTGCCGAACAGCGCAACCGCGGCGACGTGCTGATCGGCGCCCGGCGGTAGGGGATTGTTGAAGTTGAAGACTTGCATGGGGACGGCAAGCACGACGTCGGTGACCGCCGCGCCGAGCGAGTAGCCACCGAGCACGATGCGGGTGTTCGGGCAGCTATTGATCGTGTTCTGGACGTGCTGGCTCATGTCGTTGGCGCCCACGTCGATCTCGGTGTCGGCGGGGTATTTCACCGCGTAGCTGCTGACGTACTTGCCGTACTTCGAACGCACGGCGCTGATGAACGAGTTGCCGACCTGTCCCGGCCCGGGAGATTCCATGCGCCCACGCGCGAACACCACCTCGGCGTCGGAGCAGGACGCCGCCGCGGGTGCCACCGCACCGGGGCGGCCGGCGGGGATCACGACGGGGGCGGTCAACAGCACTGCCGCGGACAGCGCCGCGGCGGTGAGGGAGGGGATTCGACGGCTCGATAAGGCGCTCACGATCTCCGATGTTAGCGATCCGCGGCGACCAACGCGCGGTGACTTTCGCCAATATGGTTTAGCCCGCCCGCTGCGCGGGTACGCGTGCGAAACCTTGGTGCTTACGGTGTGGTGGGGGCCCGGGCCAGGTTCTTCAAGCAACTAGTCAAGCAGGCGGCTATGGAGCGGTTAAGTGGGCTCGACGCGTTCTTTCTCTATCTAGAGACTCCAACACAGCCGCTGAATGTGTGCTGCGTTCTCGAGTTGGACACCTCGACGATGCCGGGGGGCTACTCGTACAGCCGGTTTCGCGGCGAAGTGGTCAACCGCGTGAGCGCGGTGCGCGAATTTCGGATGAAGCTGGCCGACAACCAGTTGAACCTGGATCATCCGGTGTGGGTCGACGACGAGAATTTTCAGCTGCGGCACCATCTGCGCCGCATCGGTGTGCCGTCGCCGGGCGGGCGGCGCGAGCTGGCCGAGATCTGTGGCTACATCGCCGGGCTGCCGCTGGACCGCGACCGCCCGCTGTGGGAGATGTGGGTGATCGAGGGCGGGGCCCGCGCGGATGCGGTGACCGTGATGCTCAAGGTGCACCACGCCGTGGTCGACGGCGTGGCCGGGGCGAACCTCCTCGCCCAGTTGTGCAGCCCGCAGGCCGACGCGCCGGCACCGCAGGCCGTGGCCGGGGCGGGCGGCGGCCACCCGCTGCAGATCGCGGCGAGCGGGCTGATGGGCTTTGCGAAACGGCCGCTGCGATTGGCGACGGTGTTGCCGGCGACGATGGTGACGCTGGCGCAAACGCTGCTGCGCGCCCGCGACGGCCGAACGATGGCCGCGCCGTTCTCGGCGCCGCCGACGTCGTTCAACGGCGCCTTGAGCAAGCACCGCAACATCGCCTTTACCCAACTCGACATGCGCGACGTAAAGAGGGTGAAGGACCGGTTCGGCGTGACGGTCAACGACGTGGTGGTGGCGTTGTGCGCAGGGGTGCTGCGGCGGTTCCTGCTCGAGCGCGACGAGCTGCCCGAGGCCCCGCTGGTGGCCACCGTCCCGGTGTCGGTGCACGCGAAGAGCGACCGCCCCGGCCGCAACCAGACCACCTGGATGTTCTGCCGGTTGGCAACCCACATCGGCGATCCCGCCGAGCGCATCCGCGCCATCGCGGCCGGCAACACCGCCGCCAAGGACCACACCGCCGCCATGGGCCCCACCCTGCTGCACGACTGGACCGAATTCGGCGGCCCGACGGTGTTTGGCGCGGCGATGCGAATCCTGCCGCGCATTCCGGTGAGCCTCAGCCCGGTGTTCAACCTGATCCTGTCGAATGTGCCGGGCCCGCAGGGTGAGCTGTATTTCCTGGGCTGCCGGATGGAGTCGATGTATCCGCTCGGCCCGCTGCTCGGCGGCGCGGGGCTCAACATCACGGTGATGTCCTACAACGGACAGCTGGGCATCGGCATCATCGCCTGCCCCGATCTGCTACCCGACCTTTGGGGCATCGCGGACGCGTTCTCCGACGCGCTCAAAGAGCTGCTGGAGTGCTGACTTTCAGTCGGATCGATCGTTCGCTGGAAGACACCGATTCCGGAGTTCACGCTTGAGCACCTTGCCGTAGCTGTTCTTCGGCAATTCGTCGACGAACAGATAGCGTTTGGGCCGCTTGAACCGGGCGATGCGTTGCAGCAGGTGCGCGTCCAGCTCGCCGGCTTCGGCTGAGCCGACGATGAACGCCACCACCACCTCGCCCCATTCGGCGTCGGGTGCGCCGACCACACAAGCCTCCGACACCCCGGGGTGCTCGAGGAGCACTTCTTCGACCTCGCGCGGATAGATGTTGCTGCCACCGCTGATCACCACGTCCTTGGAGCGGTCGCGCAGCGTGAGGTAGCCGCGTGCGTCGAACGATCCCATGTCGCCGGTGTACATCCAGCCGTCTTTGAGCGTGTCCTGGGTGGCGGCCGGGTTGTTCCAGTAGCCCGACATGAGAGCGTCACCGCGGCAAACGATTTCGCCGACTTCGTCGACGGCCGCCGGTGTTCCGTCGCTGCGCAGGACGGCCACCTCCATGCCCGAGCGTGCGTAGCCGACGGAGCCCAGGATGGCGTCGTCGGCGCGTTCGTGGTCGGCGCGCCGAAGACCGGTGATCGTCATCGGCGACTCGCCCTGGCCGTAGATTTGGGCGAATATTGGACCGAACGCGGCCATCGCCTTCTTCAGGCTCTCGACGTACATCGGGCCGCCGCCGTAGACGATCGTGCGGAGATTGCCCGGGCGGGCGCGACCGGTTTCGACGAGCCGCTGCACCATGGTCGGCGCAAGGAACGCGCTCGAGCCGGGGTGGTGTCCGCACAGATCCAGGAATTCGTCGGGGTCGAACGCGCCGGATGTGGGTATGACCTGCCGCGCGCCGCGCAGCACGTAGGGCAGAACGTAGAGCCCCGAACCGTGGGACATCGGGGCGCCGTGGATCAGGCTGCAGTCCTCGTCCGGGCTGTCGATGTCGGCGAGATGGGCGACCGTCATCGCGGTCAGGCTGCGGTGGCTCAGCATCGCGCCCTTCGATCGCCCGGTCGTCCCGCTGGTATAGAACAGCCAGGCCAATGTCGACGCATCGGTGCACGGCGGAACGGCCTCGGGTGCCGCACGCCAGCGCGAAAGGCATTCGGCGGTCAGAATTTCGATCGGGATGGTTGTCAGGTCGGCCAGGCCCGGTGCAATCTTCTCCGAGGCGAACACCAGCGAGACGTCCGCGTCGTCGAGGATCTGCACCATCTCCCTGGGATGAAGCTTGAAATTGATCGGGACGAGCACGCACTCGGCGGCCCAGACCGAGAACATCAACTCCACGATCTCGGGACAGTTCTCGCTGGCGATGGCGATGCGCGTCCCCGCGGCGTGCTGCGTGCGGATGGCCGTGGCGATGCGCAGCGCGCGTTCACGCAACTCGAGCCACGTGCACAGCCGGCGCTCACCGTCGTAGAGGGCGCCGCGCTCGGGAAACCGCGCGGCGGCCTGGTCCAGTATCGCGAACAGATTCAATGCGCATCCCATTCAAAGTCGGCCCGTCCGAACATCCGTCGACCACGATGACACACGACGACGTGCGCCGCCTACGCTTAGCCGAACACTCACGACGCCGGAAGCGGAAGGGAAAGACGGTGTGACTGAGAGGAAGCGCCACGCGGTGCTCACCTTCGCCGGCTCGTGGGCCGATCCCGGGACCGGCTACCCGTCCGACGTGGTCGGCGCCGCCGATCCCGATCTCGTGTTCGAAGTGCCCGTCGACGCGCCCTGGTCGTTTGGGCCGACACCGGCCGACGCGCCGGCGTCGCCGAGCTACGCGGAATCGGTCGAGATCGCGGTCGCCAATGCGACGGCGTGGATCGATGCCAACCCGCACCAGACCTTCGCGCTCGGCGGCTACGGGCATGGCGCGGAGGCCGCGTCGCGCCTTCTCGCCGAGATCATGACCGGGTCGTTGCAGTCGGCGCGGCCAAACCTGATCGGCGGCTACACCTTCGGCAATCCATGGCGGCTCAGCGCCCACACGTTCCCCGGCGGCGAAGACCCGGGCGGCCGCGGTATCGCCGCCACGAACCTGACGGCCGAGCAGATCCCGAAGGACGCCAACGGCGTTGACACGTGGTGGGATTTCGCCAATCCCGGCGATCTCTACGCCACAACGCCGAATGACACGGCGGGAGCCGACATCACCGCGGTGTACAAGTCAGCGATTCAGATCGGCATCGATATCAACGTGATGGTGGCGGTGATCGCCGGGCTCACGGGTCGCGGGAGCCTGGCGCAGCAGGTGCTGACCATGGTGACCGATCCGATCGTCGGCGGCGCGGCGCTCGTCGAGGCGATCGACCTCGCGGTCACCTTCTATGGATCCACCCCGCCGGCCTTGCCCCACATCAGCTACCAGAGCGTTCCTGTCCTCGCCGGGCAGAGCGCGGTTGAGGTCGCCACCGCGCATTTGAACAACATCGCCGGGGCGACCCTGGCACGCGCGCCAGTCTAGGTCCCGCGCGCAGCGAGACGCCGGGAGCGCGATTGAAATTCGATCGGCGGGGATAATCACTCTCGCATGGTTGCGTTCAGGGTGATCGATCCGCACGGCAAGGTCGTCGCGACCAGGGATTTAGACAGCGCCGAGGGCGCGCACGCGTGGTTTGCCGACTCCGTTGACACCGCCGAACCGGGCTGGCGCATCGAGGTGAACGACGACGGGCGCTGGGCCCATTTCGACGACACCGGGGGCATTCAGCTGCGCCCCGGGCGCCGATGACGCCGCGCGCTGGCAGCCGTTACCAGCGTTTATGCGACCCCAGCACGGGTAGTCGAGAAGGATCGCGAAGCGAAGGGAGGCGCTGATGGACGTGCAGCACCGCGACACAACCGGGCCGACCTCCGACACGGGGATCCAACCACCGCCCGGCAACGAGCCGGCGCATCGGCGGCCACGGGTCTGGGTGAACTGGGCATTGGCGTTGCTGACGGTGCCCGCGGCGGCGCTGGTGATGATCTTCGACCTAGGCGCCGCGATGAGCACCGCATCGTGCAGCGGCGCGCGGTGTCCCGCGCTGGGGCCACACGGTCTGGTGTATGGCGTGCTTCTCTACGGCGCACCGGTGATAGCCGCCTTGACCATCGTCGCGTCGTTGTTCACCGCGACCCGCCGACGCGGCTTTTTCGTTCCGCTGTGGGGTTTGGCGCTGCTGCTCGGCGACGTCGCCCTCACGTCGATGTTGTTCAGCAAATAGCGATGGCGGACAACGAAATTGGCGGGCCGCCTCCGGCCGTCCTGTTCGACATCGATGGCACCCTGGTTGACTCGAACTACCTGCACATCCACGCGTGGCAGCGCGCGTTCGCCGAGATCGGCATCGAGGTGGAAACGTGGCGGATTCACCGCTCGATAGGGATGGACGGGTCGACCCTGGTGCGTTCGTTCTCCGACGACGCGCCCGATTCGACGCAAAAGCGGCTGAAGGACTTGCACTCTCAGTTCTATGCCGAGATGGCGCCGTTGCTGCGTCCGCTTCCGGGCGCGCGCACGCTGCTGCACCGGGTGGCGGACCTTGGTCTGCAGGTGGTCTTCGCCACGTCGGCCCCCGACGACGAATTGGCCTTGCTGCGAAAGGTTCTCGACAGCGATGACCTGGTTTCGGCGATCACCTCGGCCGCCGACGTGGATACCGCCAAGCCGAAGCCCGACATCATCCACGTCGCGTTGGAGCGCGCGGGAGTGTCCGCCGACCGGGCCGTCTTCGTCGGTGATGCGGTTTGGGATGCCGAGGCGTGTGCGCGCGCGCACGTGACAAGCATCGGGGTGCTCAGTGGCGGGGTATCGCGAGGCGAGCTCGAAAAGGCCGGTGCAGTCATGGTTTTCGAGAATGCCGACGACCTGCTGAAGCATATTGACGACACCCCGATCGCGCGCTTGCTGACGAAAGAGAAGGGGCCCAGCCCGATCTCGGACTGAGCCCCTCGCCCTGACGAGCTACTGATTGGCCTTTTGGCGTTCTTCTGACGCACTGGCAGCACCGCGCGCGGATTCGGCCTCCGCCTCCTTCTTCGCGGCGTCGCGTTGCGCGTCGCCCTTGTCCTGCTGAGCCTCGCCCTCACGCTTGACGTCATCGCGGCCCGTTACGGCGCCGAAAACTTCCTTTGCCTTGCCTTTCGCGCCCTCGACGACACCTTCGACGGCCTCTTGGGGACCACCTTTCTCCGCCATGAATTCCTCCCGTCTCGGTTGTTTCGCAGGGATACCTGCGAACGAAGGGGTTTCCGGTTTCTCCCGGCTCAAACGCGTGGCATCCGTCACGGATTGGTATGTCCGCGTTCTCGGTCGATGAGCCCGAGCCGGCCGGCCAGCACGAGGAACGCGACGGCGAAATCGTTGTCCGCGGTCTCGGCGTCGATCAGGTCCCAGTCCAGCCGCTCGCGGATCGCCCGCACCGCGGGTAGCAGCGACGCGAAGTCGCAGTGATGCTCGCCCAGCGAGCGCAGCTTTTGGACCAGGACGATCGTCGGCGGCAGCACCGGCATCCCGATCGCCAGCACGTCGCGCTGTTCGGCCCGGTCCAGGGTGGCGTCTTGCACGGGCACGCCGTTGATGCGGTGTAGCACGTCGACCACCGCCTCACCTGCGCGCGCCTTGAACAGCCAGTCCTCGGGGGGATGCTCAATCGCAAATCCGGCGTCGCGCAGCGTGGCGGCGGCCGCAGCCGCGTCAGTTTCGGTGACCACGATGTCCGCGTCGTGGCTGGGTTCGGGCGCGCCGTACGCCCACAATGCGTAGCTACCGGCCAATGCGAACCGCGGGCCGTGCTCTTTGAGGGCTGATGCAGCGTTGCGCAGCGCCTCCCGCAACGAATTTTCTTGGGTCGTCATTGCCAAGAGGCATACCCGCATGAGGATTGGACACGCGCTCAAGTGGGCAACCAAAGATTTATGTCAATCCTGGGAGCTTGCGAGTGACGGCAGGCTTGGTACGGCATTGGCTCGAGTCCGGACGATTGGAACTGCCGCTGCCCGCATCGGGGCGCACCGCCGAACGCTGGCGCCGTCTCGGGTTACTGGCCGAGGAGGACATCGTCGCGGCACGCATTGCCGAGGCGCACGTCGACGCGGTGGCGATACTCGACGAGCTAGGCGGCAAGCCGCCGGACCCGGACCAACTCTGGGGCGTCTGGGCCGCCGAATCATCCGACGCCGTATTGACCGCCACCCACCTCGGTGACGATGTGTTCAGCCTGAACGGCACGAAGGTGTGGTGTTCGGGCGCCGGGTTCTGCACCCACGCGCTGGTGACCGCGCGCCTCAAGGACGGACGCCGCGGGCTGTTTGCGGTGCCGGTGGTCGACCCGATCGTCAGACCGCTGCCCAGCACGTGGTGGAACCCCGGGATGGCCGGCAGCGACACCCGGTCCGTGCAGTTCACCAATGCGCACGCCGTCGCCGTCGGGGAACCCGGCGACTACCTGAATCGACCCGGCTTCTGGCATGGCGCGATCGGCGTGGCTGCCTGCTGGCTCGGCGGCGCACGCAGGGTTGCCGACCCGTTGTACCGTTGCGCGGGAAGCGAATCGGCCGATGCCTACGCGCTGGCGCACCTGGGCGCCGTGGACGCCGCCCTTGCCGCCAGCGATGCGATGCTTGCCTCGGCGGCCGCCCAGATCGACGCCGATCCGTTCGATCGGAGCGGCATCGCCGAACTGCTGGCCCGGCGGACCCGCAGCATTGTGGAACACGCGGTGGACGAGGCCATCACCCGCACCGGCCGGGCATTGGGCCCGGGCCCCCTCTGCCAGGACGGACGGCACGCCCAGCGGGTCGCCGACCTGTCGATCTACATCCGGCAAAGCCACGCCGAGCGCGACCTCGCCGAACTCGGCCGTCTCGCCGGGCGCATCTGCGAGCGCAACGGCGTCCGATAATCCTTGCGCGGCAACGCATTACGGTGCTGCATTCGTAAACCGTTCGCGCAGCGTATCGGTGAGGAAGCGCGTTGTCGACACCGGGCGGAACGCGCGCGCCGCCGCGGTGAGCGCGTCGCGCGAGGTCGCACTCAGCTCGATTTCGGCTGCGGCCACGTTGAACTCGAGCTGCTCGACGCTGGACGCCCCGGGAATGGCGACCACGCCCGGCAAGCTGATCAGCCAGGCCAGCGCCACCTGGGCCGGCTTGGCGTCGGCTTCCGCGGCGACGTCGCGCAGCGTCTGGAGCAGCGGCTCGATGCGGCGCAGGTTCTCCGTGCCGAACAAGGAGTTCACCGCGCGGACACCGCCCGACCGGTTGTTCAGACCATATTTGCCGCCCAATAGTCCTTGCGCGAGTGGGCTGTACGCGATCACGATGCGGTTCTCGCGCTCGGCGAACGGGACGAGGTCCTCGAGCGCACCGGGGCGCGCGAGCGAGAAGTCGACCTGGTTGCTGATGACCGGGCGGCCCAGGGCGGCATCGGCCCGCTGCCACCGTTCGAGCGAGTAGTTCGAAACGCCGGCCGCGCCGATCTCGCCGCCGTCGAGCAGGCTGCGCATTCCGGGCATGATCACCGAGTCGGGGACCACCGGGTTGGGCTGGTGTATCTGGTAAAGCGGGATGCGGTCCAGTCGCAGCCGCCGGGCACTGGCGCGGGCGCGCTGCTTGATCACCGCCGGAAACGGCGCGATCGGCATGATTTTGCTGGCCACCGCGACGTCGGCGCGCCGATCGCCGAGCGCCTCGCCGAGGATCCGCTCGCTCTTGCCCAGGCCGTATACCTCGGCGGTGTCGAACAGGGTGATCCCCAGGTCGAGGGCGCGCTTGACGATCTCGCGCGCGGTGCCGGCGGCGTAGCTGTCGCCGTAGCCCCATTCGCGGGAGCCGAATTGCCAGGTGCCCAGCCCGATCCGGCTTACTTTGCCGATTCCGCCGACGTCGATATATTTCATGGTTGCCACCGTACGCGGATGCGCTCGGCCGGCTGAAAACAAGACGGCAACGTCCCGGCCATCCGGCGTACACGCCGCCGTCCTACGGTACGGCGTTACAAACGGTCAGCCGAAAGGCCGCTGTGACGGATTTTTTGGTCGCTCCGCCAGAGGTCAATTCGCTGCGCCTGCACAGCGGTGCCGGGGCGGGTTCGATGCTGGCGGCGGCGACGGCGTGGGATGGCCTGGCCGCCGAGTTGCCTTCGGCGGCGTCCTCGTTCGCATCCGTGACGTCGAACCTGTCGGGGTGGTGGCGAGGCGCGTCGTCCGCTTCGATGAGGGGTTTGGCCGCCGCGTACGTGTCGTGGCTGCATCTTGCGGCCATCCACGCCAAGCAAGCGGCCGCCCAGGCCACGGCGGTGGCCGCGGCGTTCGACGCGGCGTTTGCCGCGACGGTGCACCCGGCGGTGGTCGCGGCCAATCGCGCACGGCTGCGGTCCCTGGCGGGCGCCAACGTCTTCGGGCAGAACGCGTCGGCGATCGCGGCGGTCGAGGCCGAGTACGAGCAGATGTGGGCCCAGGATGTGGCCGCGATGGTGGGCTATCACGCGGAGGCTTCGGTGGCCGTCGGGCAGCTGATGCCGTGGCAGCAGGTGGCGGCAGGTTCGCCCAGCGGGATCGTTATCGCTGTCCCGGGTGCGGCCCCGGGTCGTCTCACCGGCGCCGAGACGTCCTGGCAATACGCGGCGCTGAACGGGATGATTGGTAAGAATTGGTTGCCCGGTATCACGCCAAGGGTGGTGAACTATCCTGCGGCCGCCGGCTTGATCAGCGGCTTGTTCAAGCCCACCGCAAACGAGTCCTTCGCGATCGGTCAGCGGGCGCTGAACACCGCCATTCTCGATGCCGTGAGCAGCGGCCAATCGGTGGTGGTGACGGGCCTATCGGAGGGCGCGATCGTCATCGACCGCGAGGAAGCCTATTTGGCCCACGCCCCGAACGCCCCATCGCCGAGCATGCTGACGTTCGTCGAGTTCGCCAATCCCGAGCGCGGCCTGGCCGAGACCTTCCTGCGCGTCGGGATGCACATCGGGGGCGTGGGGTACACCCTGGGGGCTGCGCCCGTAAGCCAATACAACACGACCGTCGTGTATACCCAGTACGACGGCTGGGCCGATTTCCCCGACCGTCCCTGGCATCTGCTGGCCGACGTGAACGCACTGGCAGGAGTGCCGTACTTGCACACACCGACCGCGTTCGCCTCGCCGGCTGACGCGGTGGAGGTGTCCTCGGTGACCAACGCGCTGGGCGGGACCACGACCACCTACATGATCCCCACGACCACTCTTCCGCTGCTGATGCCGCTTGAGCAGCTCGGTGTTCCGGCCCCAATTATCAACGGCCTGAACAACTTCCTCACACCGATCGTCAACCAGGGCTACTCGCAGTACGACCCGAACGGTGGCCCATATCTCAGTCGAGGCGTGCTGTGGTGACGCGTCGTTGCCCTGCGTCGTGGCCGGCCGAGTCCGGTATTCACTTTTCGTTTGTCGAACGTAACGCCCCCTGGCTGTGAGCCAGAGCCACCGTCGCCGCCGCCATCACCGCGACCGACACGCTGACCGCGACCCAGCCGACGGTGTCGGTGTTGAGCGTCTCGCCCAACACGGCGACGCCGAGGACCGATCCCACGATGGGCTCGGAGACGGTGACCGCCGGTAGTGACGCGGTCAGCGGGCCGGCCCGAAACGCGGACTGCTCCCACGCCGTGGCGGCAATCGCCACCACCACCCACACGTAGATCTCGGGTGTGCGCAGCAGCGCCGGGATGCCGCGGCCGATCTGGTCCACCACGCCCTTGGTCAGCACCGAGAACAGACCCCAGAGCGAACCCGAGATCAGCCCCAGCAACAGCGCCTTGACCGAACTCGAGAAGATACGAGCACCAATCAGGCACAGGATTATCGCCGAGCCCAGCACCGCGGCCACCACGGCCCAGGCGCGCAGCGACCCGCGCGGGGTTCCCTGCTGAGGGTCACCGACGGTGACCACCACCGCGACGGCGGCCGTCAGGAGAACGGCCCAAATCCCTTGCACGCGAGTGATTCTGCGGTGCCGTGTGCCCGCGTTGATCAGCAGCGCGAACAACAGCGAGGTCACCAACAGCGCCTGGACCAGCACCACCGACCCCAGACCGAGCGCGGCGGCCTGTAGTCCGAACCCGGCGCCGGCCACCAAGGTGCCCGCCCACCACCGGCGATCGCGCAGCAGCCGGCCGAACAGCGCCAACGTGCCGACCGGTTGGTCCGTGACCTGTTGGGCTGACCGCTGCTCGAGGACGTCACCGATGGCGACCATCAAACCAGCCGCGAGCGCGAGCAGTGCGGCGACGGCCGTGCTGGTCACGTTAACTGTTGCGTCTGACCTTGAGCGCCGCGGTGATCATCGGAATCTGCAACGGCAGCCGGGCCAGCGCAACGATCCGCATTGGCCAGGGCTTGTCCCACCACAACCGGCACATGTTGACGTTCGCCGGGAAGACCCCTAAGAACAGTGCGACGGCCGCCAGCGCGCCGAACCGCCGGGTGCCGCGGGCCAGCAGCAGCGCGCCGATGCCTACCTCGGCTACTCCCGAGACGTAGGTGTAGAGCCGGGGGCTGCCGGGCAGCTCGGCGGGGACGATCTCGTCGAATGGTTTGGGGGCCAAGAAGTGGACGGTGCCCACGCCGATCAGCAACGCCGCGATTCGGTAGGCGAGCGTCTGGTTGGGGTCGCGGGGAAGTGCTGGGGTGCTGGTCATGGCCTCATTGTGCCGGGTGCCCACGAGACGCCTGGCGGCGGTCCGCCGGCCCGTCATGGTGCGAAATGATAGGGAAATCCCTGATGCATCGCCACTTCCACACCGCCAGCGTCAACTCCGCAGCGAATTCCATTGGATGGAAGCCGATTTGGGTGCGCTGGACGGTCGCATCACGCTGAACGATCAGACCTACACCGCGCAGGGCTGGACCATCGTGCCCGCAGCGGACGGCACAACGTTCACCAACGGCGGTAGCGGACACGGGATGTCCGTGAGCGATCAAAGTGTGCGGCCGTTTTGAATCAGCAGTCGCGTGACCATCCCACGGCCGTGCTGATGCGTTCCGCCGGGGCGCCCGCATCGGCACACAATTGCGCGACGGCCTCTGCCGATTCGGCGGCGAACACGCCGAACGCGTAGTCGTCCGCCGGGACGGCCAACGCCATCAGCAACCGAACCTGGATACCCAGTGCCGAGACGGATGCGGCGCCGTCATTGATACGCCCGGCCGTTTCCTCGATGAACCGCACGGGTGTCCGCGGTCCATACCACTCGACGAGAAATCGCTGCAAGCCCGCGTCAGTGCCGTCCATCGCCCCACGGTAACGATTTGAGACCGGTCTCAAATCAGGGTTTTTCCTACTCTTTGGCGGTTGCGAGGGCTTTGTAGAGCTCGATGCGGGAGCGGACGTTGAGTTTGCGGTAGATGCGACTGAGGTTGACTTCGACGGTTTTGGGGCTGATGAACAGCGTTGCGGCGATGTCGCGGTTGGTCAGGCCGGCGACGGCGAGTTCGGCGACGCGTTGTTCGGAGTCAGTGAGCCCTTCGGCGCGGCGTCGGCCCGAGGTTCCTCGGGTGAGTTCGGTGGTGGCGCGTTGCGCCCACAGTGTGGTGCCGAGTTGTTGGAAGGTGCGGTGTGCTTCGCGCAGGGTGGTGGTGGCGGTGTCGCGGTGCCGTTGTCGGCGTTGAAGTTGGCCGAGCAGCAGTTGGGTGCGGGCTCGTTCGAAGGGCATGGGGAGGCGTTGGTGTTGGGCCATCGCGTGTTCGGCGGTGGTGGTGGCGGTGTCCAGGTCGCCGCGTGCGGCGTGCAGCATGGCGCGGCAGCGCAGGCCCACGGCCAGCATCCAGGGGCGGTCGAGTCGGTGACCGTTGCGTTCGAGGGTGTCGATCAGCGGTTCGGCCTCGTCGAGGCGACCCAACTGGATCATGGCCTCCACGGCGTCGGGCACAAATGAGGCGCCGATGATTTCGGTGCCCTGTGGCGCGGCGTGGATGCGCGACACCTCTGACTGCAGTGTCGCCAATGCCGCCGCGTAGTTGCCCAGCGATACGTCGAGAAAGCCCAAGACCGTGACCGGCCATTGAGACAAGCTGCGCGAGTTGCTGCGCTGCCCGGCGGCCAGGGCATCGGTGACGTCGCTGCGCGCCTCGTCGACCCGTCCCAGGTAGGCGGCGACCAATGCCCGCGCCGTCAGGCCCACACACAGCGGCAGATCGCCCCCCAACTGCAGGGCCCTCTCCATCAGGTCGTCGGCGAGCGAGCCCGCTTCGCTGAATTCACCCCGCCAGACATTCAGTAGCGCGCTGTGGAAATCGATGAAGAGTAGTTCGCTCTCTTCGCCGCGGTCGACGTAATGCCGCCGCATCGCGCCCATCTCGGCGTGGGCCGTGTCGAGCTGGCCGGTGCAGGCCAGCAGCAAGCCGTTTTGCACGCTGGGACGGAATACCGACGGCACCGGCGCTTCGCGGTTCTCCAATTCGAGGGCGCGTCGCATCCCGTCGACATCGAAACCGTGGCCGTATAGGAAGCGCAGCATCACCCGCATGCCCAATGCCTGACTCAGCAGGTTCGACTCTTCGAGCCCGGCGGCGGCAGTTACGGCCTCGTCAACGCTGCCGACGGCGTCGGGGAGTTGGCCCGCGTTAAAGCGGGCGAACGACAGCGTGATCAACATCTGCACTCGCAGTGCGATATCGTCACCCGTCTCGGCCAAGCCACGCTCCAGTAAGCTCGCGGCCTGGGCGAAACTGTCGCCGGAAACGCGGACCACGACCAGCTGGTGGAGTGCCTCGGCACGGAGTGGACCCGCCGGCAGTTCGGCAACCACGGCCTCGAGCATCTGGCGTGCGCGTCCGGGGTCACTGGCGGCGAAATAGTATGCGGCGCAGCGGATTCTGCGATCCGGCTCCCCGCCGCCCAAGCTGATCGCCAGCTCGAGCAGTTCAGCGGCCGCGGCGGGCGCTCCTCTGCTGCGCGTGATCTCGGCAGCCGTGTCGAGGGCTCGAATTGTGCTTGGTTCGCCGGTGGTGTCGGACAAGGCGAGGTGGCGGGCGCGCAACTCGGGTTCGGTGACGAGTTCGGCTAGCCGCCGGTGCACTTCGCGGCGCCGAGCCGGGCCCGCGCCGCTGTAGACCCCGTGCGCCAGGATCGGATGGGTGAAGTGGATCCGGTTTCCGTCGATCGCCACGACGGCTTCGGTCTCGGCGGCACCGAGCAACTCGATGAGGCGTTCCGGTGTGGTGTCGCTGGCCTGGGCCACCATCTGCACGGTCGGATCGGGCAGGCAGGCCATGGCGAGCAGCGCATCCTCGGCACCACCGGCGACCTGCCTGATTCGTGCGCTGACCAACTCGTTGAGACTGCCCGGCAGGCTCAATTCCCCGGGACGGCGGTTGATGTCGATGTCGCGGGCCAGCTCCAACGCGAAAAACGGGTTGCCCCCAGAGATTTCGTGGATGCGCAGCAACATCGGGCGCGCGATTGAGATGCCCAGCCGAAGTGCCAGAACTTGATGCAATTCTCCAATCGCAAAGGGCTGCACCAGTATTCGCTGCACCGCGTCGGGCCTGGGCGGCTGTAACCGCAACACCGCTTCTTCGGTGCGGGTCGTGCACAACAACGCCGCGCCGGTCGGCAGCCGTCGTGCGGCGAACGACACGACGTTGGCGCTGGAGGAATCCAGCCATTGCAGGTCGTCGATGGCGATCAACACCGGACCCTCGGCGGTGAGTTTTTCAAGGACTGCGACGAACGCCGCCGCCACCGCGCGCTCGTCGGTGGCATGGGCGTCGTCCCGGCGACGCAGCAGTGCGGCGTCCAGACCCTGCCGCTGGGGGGCGGGCAGGTCCGCCCATGTCGCGTCGTCGACGCTGCCTAACAGGTCGGTCAGTGCGCTGTAGGCCAGGACCGATTCGGCCGCGGCCGCGCGGCTGGCCAGCACCCGAAAGCCCCGTTCACGCGCCCGGCTCAGTGCATCCAGCCACAGTGTCGTCTTGCCCATGCCGGGCTCGCCGGCAACGACGGCGACGCACGGCCGGTTGGGCACCGAGTCCAGAAAGCCGGCGAGAACACCCTCTTCTGACCGTCGACTGACGATTTGCTGTGCCACCGGCGAGCCCTGCCCTCGCCTGTCAGTCGATCTGCCTAAGCAAAGATCGCTCCGGTCTGCTCATGTATGCCTCGTGTACGAAGTCTGTGAACAACCATTGAGCGTATTGCAGCTGGAAAAAGACCGCAGCGTTAGGCCTAAATTGGACGGTTCGCTTTGGTGTTGTCGGCGACCATGCGCAAAGCCGAGTCGTAGACGGCGGTGAAGTGGATCTCGAAAAGTGCCACTAGATCAACCGAGTCGCCGTCGATTCCCTGGGCCAGAAATGCCCCGTCGGCGCCGGCGATTCCATAGCTGGCCAACCGCTGGACCTGCGCGTCGGTCAGGCCGGGAATCAGCGCGCGAATAGTGCCGGCGAGCATGTCGAACGCCTGGGCGCGGACAGAGATGAACATGGCCCGCGCCCGCGGTTCGACGGGTCGACGCTCCAGGGCGAGCATCAGGCCCAGGCGCAGGAAATCGGGGGAGTCGAGCAGCGCCTTGGCGACCTGCTGTGCCAACCCGATCAGTCGCTCGCGCGGCGTGCCGTCGACCGGCATCTCCCACGCCGAAAGCCATTGCGCGAAGCTGCGTTCGATGACCGCGGCAAGCAAATCGTCCTTGTCCTTGAAGTGCCAGTAGATCGAACTGGCCGGAAGGCCGCACTTGGTGCTGACCAGCCCGATGCTGGTGCCCTCGTAGCCGCGCTCGCTGGCGATCTCGGTGGCCGCATCGAGGATGCGGGTCCGGGACGCCTCGCCGTCGACGCGGCGGCGCCTCTTTGGCTCTTGCGACTCGACCACGGAAAAACTCCTTGACTCTGTAGTGATCACTACACTAGCGTAGCGATCGTTACAGAATCAAGTCTGACACGAAGGCGAGACAGCGGTGACCGAGGATCCGATCTACGACGTGGCGATCGTCGGTTACGGGCCGACGGGCGCGACCGCCGCCAATCTTCTTGGGCGCCTTGGCCTGCAGGTTGTCGTCATCGAACGTGACCCCGACATCTACGGCCGGGCGCGGGCCATCTCCACCGACGAGGAGGTGATGCGGATCTGGCAGTCCGTCGGCCTGGCCGACCGGCTGCAGCGGGACATGCTGCCGGGCCGACCGCTGACCTGGGTTGACGCCGACGGGGTGCCGTTTATCGAAACCAAGATGACGTCCCGCGGCTGTGGGCATCCGCCGCAGCAGTTCATCTATCAACCGGCGGTCGACCAGGTGCTGCGCGAGGGGGTCGCCCGGTTCGACAACGTGCGGCTCCTCCTCGAGCACGAATGTCTACGCGTCGCCGATCAGGACTCATGCGTTGAACTCGTGCTGGCCGATTTGCGCTCCGACACCCTCAGGCGGCTACGTGCGTCCTACGTCATCGCGGCCGACGGCGGATCGTCGCCGACCCGCGGCCTGTTGGGCGTCGGCTACGCCGGACGCACCTACACCGAGCGTTGGGTCGTCATCGACACCGAGGTGATCCGCGAGTGGGACCGCCACGACTGGCTGCGGTTCCACTGCAACCCCGAGCGCCCGACGGTCGACTGCCCGACGCCGCTGGGGCATCACCGCTGGGAGTACCCCGCCCGCGCCGGCGAGGACGAGAAGAAACTCGTCACCGACGAGGCCGTGTGGCAGGTCCTGCACGATCAAGGCATCACCGAGGAGCACGTAAAGATCCTGCGCGCGGTCATCTACAGCCACCACGTGCGCGTCGCCGACCGGTGGCGCGTCGGCCGGGTCTTTTTGGCCGGCGACGCCGCCCACGCGATGCCACCGTGGATCGGCCAGGGCATGTCGGCGGGCGTACGCGACGCGGCCAATCTGTGCTGGAAGCTGGCGGCTGTGATCCGCGGACAGGCGCCCGATTCGCTGCTCGACACCTATCAGGTCGAACGCAAACCACACGTCGTCGAGGTCACCCGCCGCGCGGTACGCACCGGCCGGTTGATCACGGAGCGCCGAAAGTGGTTGGCGTGGTTGCGAAATCACCTGTTACGCAATTTGACGCGGCTGCCCGGTGTCCTCGAGATCGCGGAGAAGCTGATCTGGATCCCCGATGCGCGTTACCCCGTTGGCTTTTTCGCCGCTGATGCACACGCCGCGGTGGGTTGGCAACTGCCGCAGCCGTGGGTCACCAACTCCGACGGCGAGAAGGTGCGGCTGGACGACGTGATCGGCGGGCGTTGGGCGGTAATCCATTTGGGCGAGGTGCCACCCGGAGCCGAGCTGTGGGAAAAGCTGGGCGCTCTGACGCTATCCGTGTCCGATCTCGGCGACGACGACGGCGCGCTGACCCGGTGGCTGCGCGCCAAGAAGGCCGCCGCGGTGGTGCTGCGCCCCGACGGGTTCGTCTACGCCGCCGCGTCAGCCGGCGGACCGTTGCCGGCACCGCCGTTCGCCACGCCGGTTCACGCAGGAGTCACCGCATGACCGCCAGCACACTGACCGAACACACCGTCACTGTTGATGGCAAACCGATCTTCGTCGCCGAAGCCGGCACCGGCGAGCCTGTTGTCATGCTGCACGGCGGAGGCCCCGGCGCGTCCGGCGTGTCGAACTACTCGCGGAACATCGACGCCCTCGCCGCGCACTACCGGGTGATCGTGCCCGACATGCCGGGCTACGGAAGGTCGGCCAAGGGTGTCGATCAGCACGATCCGTTCGGGTACCTCGCCGACATGATTCGCGGCCTGCTCGACGAACTCGGCGTTAGCACAGCGCATCTCGTCGGCAACTCGTACGGTGGCGCGGCCGCACTGCGGCTTGCGCTGGACACGCCGCATCGCGTCGACACGCTGATCTTGATGGGTCCCGGCGGCATCGGCACGACCCGGGGCCTTCCGACGGCTGGGTTGCAAAGCCTGCTGTCCTACTACGGCGGAGAGGGCCCGAGCCGCGACAAGCTCGCCACGTTCATCCGCACCTATTTGGTGTACGACGGCGCCGCGGTGCCCGACGATCTTATCGACGTGCGCTACCGGGCATCCATCGACCCGGAGGTGATCGCGCACCCGCCGCTGCGCCGCCCGTCGGGCCTGCGCACGTTGTGGCGGATGGACCTGACCCGCGACCGACGGCTGAAGGAGCTCACCACACCGACGCTGGTGCTGTGGGGGCGCGAAGACAAGGTCAACCGCCCGGCAGGTGGCCCGATGTTGTTCAACCTGCTGCCGAATGCGCGGTTGGTGATGACCCCGCATACCGGGCACTGGATGCAGTGGGAGCGTGCCGAATTGTTCAATCGGTTGGTCATCGAGTTCTTGGAGGATCAGCGATGAACCCGTCAGTTTTTGGGAAGGTCCATCTCGGCTACATCGTGATCGAGTCCGAAAAGTTCAGCGATTGGCGGCGATTCGGCCGCGACGCCATCGGCATGCACTGCGACGACCTGTCATCCGGGGTGATGCGGTTTCGCCTCGACGACCACGAGTGCCGCTTCCTGTTGCGACGCGGCCGCGCTGAGGACGTCACGACGCTGGGCTGGCAGCTAGACGACCACGAGGCGTTCGACGCCGTCCTGGCCCGCGTCGCACAGCACGGAGTGCCCACCGTCGAAGGCACCGACGAGGAGGCGGCGCTGCGGGGCGTCGAGCGGTTGGTCCGGTTCCCCGGACCCAACGGCCTGACCCAAGAGGTATTCACCCGCGCCCGTGCCGGCTTGGCGCCGTTGCACATGGCGGCGCGCGGCGGATTCGTCACTGGCGCAGCGGGTATGGGGCACGTCGCCGTCACCACCACACGGCCGCATCAAGTGCGCGGGTACTTTACTAGAGTGTTCGACGCACGGCTGTCCGACTTCATCGACGAGACGATCAGCGGCCTCAAGTTCAAGATCCGGTTTTTGCGGGTCAACCAGCGCCATCACTCGGTGGCGATCGCCGCGGTCAACCGGATGCCGCTGAACCCGATCCGCACCCGGGTGCAGCACCTCAACATCCAGGTCGCCGATCTCGACGACATGACCGCCGCCTATCAACGGGTCAGGGAACTCGGCTTTCGCATCGCGCTGGGCGTCGGCCAACACACCAACGACAAGGAACTGTCCTTCTACGCGGTCACCCCGTCGGGATTCGAGTGGGAGGTCGGCTGGAATCCGGTCGTGGTCGATGAAAAGACTTGGCAGCCAACGACGTATCGGGGTATCAGCATCTGGGGGCACTCCCGGGAGGGCCAGACGATCGTCGACAAATTCGCTCAATTCAAGACCGGAGCCACCTCCTTGCTCCGCGACGAGGACGTCGTTCCCGCGCTTGCGGGCGCGGGAATTCCCGACCATCGATAGGAGCAGCAATGCAACGCATCGACACCCATCACCACGCCGTCCCCGACGACTACCTAAAACTATTGCGCAAGTCGGGAATTGATGCTGCCGGCGGGCGCGCCGTACCGGAGTGGAGTCCGGAGGGCTCACTCGAGGTCATGTCCGAAGTCGGCATCGCAACCGCGATCCTGTCGGTGTCGGCGCCCGGCACCACGTTCCTGCCGAACCCGGCCGACGCCGCCGCGCTGGCTCGCGATCTCAACGATCACGTCGCCGGCGTGGTCGCCGCCGATCCCGCGCGGTTCGGTTTCTTCGCCACCGTGCCGATGCCACACGTCGACGAGTCCGTCGCCGAGGTGGTGCGGTCCCTGGACGAACTGCACGCCGACGGCGTCGTGCTGCTGGCCAACGCGGCGGGCGTCTATCTCGGCCAGGACGGTCAGGACGACTTGTTCGCGGCGCTGGACGCGCGTTCGGCCGTGGCATTCATCCATCCCGCCGAGCTACCCGGCCCCGCCGTCGAGGGCGTCGTACCGTTCGCGGCCGACTTCCTGCTCGACACCACCCGCGCGGCGTATCTGCTGGTGCGCAACGGGATTCGCCGCAAATACCCGAACATCCGGTTCATCCTCAGCCATGCCGGCGGGTTCGTGCCGTACGCCGCGTATCGGCTGGCGATGGCCATCGTCGGCGACACCGGCCGCAACCCGACCGACGTTCTCGACGACTTCGCCGGCTTCTACTTCGACACCGCGTTGTCGTCGAGCGCCGCGGCCCTGCCCAGCCTGCTCGCCTTCGCCAAGCCCGGGCACGTCACCTTCGGCTCCGACACGCCGTTCGCTCCGCTTGAGGTCTCCAAGCTGTTCGCCGCCGGGTTGGAGGCCTACCCCGGACTCGACGCGGACACCCGCGCGGCGATCGACCGGACCAACGCGCTGGCCCTGTTCCCGCGCCTCGCCACTTAACCGCGAGCCTGCGCGTCTGTACGTCGACACGCCGTAACAAGCGTGCATCTGCGCACGCTCGTGCCGAGGCTAGTCAGCCACCGGCGGCAGCCAGGCGAGGATGCGGTCGGCCAACTCCGGCCCGCTGTCCTCCTGAATGAAGTGGCTGGCATTGATGCGGGCGTGCGGCTGACCCGCGGCGCCGGGGATGTGCTCGATCAGCGGGCGATCCGCCCTACCGAGGATCGGATCGCGATGCCCAAAGATGGCCAGGCAGGGCTTCTCCCAGCGGCCCAGGGCCGCCCAGGCGGCCCTATTGGCCGGGATCGCCGGATCGTTGGGCGAGGTCGGCACCAATTGCGGGAACGCACGGGCCCCGGCTTGATACCTCTTGTCGGGGAACGGCGCGTCGTAGCCCGCACGGACCTTGGCCCGCACCCGCCGCACGGTGCCGACGGCAACGATCCGGCCCGCCGGCAGCACGGGGGAGTAGCGCGCAAACGCGCGCCAAACGTGGAAGGCGGGCGGGGTGGGTCGCTGCGCGGTTGGCAGGAAACCGTTCGCCACCACCAGCCGCCCCACCCGGGCGTCCTGTTCGGCCGCGATTCGCAAACCGATCAGCGAGCCCCAGTCCTGCACCACCAGCGTCACGTCCTTGAGCTTGAGGCGCTCGAACCACGATGTCACCCACTCGACGTGCCGCAGGTACGTGTAATCCTGCATCTGACTGGGCTTGTCGGAGCGGCCGAAGCCGATCAGGTCGGGCGCGAGCACGCGGTAGCCGCCGTCAGCGAGCGGCGGAACCATCTTGCGGTACAGGTAACTCCACGTGGGTTCGCCGTGCAGCAACACGATCGGCGGGCCCTCGGGAGGCCCTTCGTCGAGGTAGTGCATGCGCAGCGGCTCGGTGTCGCTCGCCGCCACGTCGACGTAATTCGCTGAGAACGGGTAATCCTCAAGGTTTTCGAACCTCGAGTCCGGGGTTCTCAGGACATCCATGATCAGCTCCTCTGGTGGACCTGCCATTGGCGGCGTCCCGGACAGCCTGCCTCGGCGGGCGTGACTTCGTCCAGTACGAAATGTCTTGAAGGTACAACCATGTCGCAATCAGCGGAGGCGCGGCCACCAAAATCCCTGTTCATGCCCAGCAGCTAGATGAATTTGACTCACGCGCAATTGACGGTGGCGCGGCTGTCGGGCTTCAGCATCCTGGGCCGCGATGTTGCAGGGCCTGGCCCATCCGCGACAACGCCTCGCGGAGGATCGCTTGGGAGGTGGCGAAGTTCACCCGCACATGCCCGGCTCCGCCGCTGCCGAAGGCGTGCCCGGACGTGAGCGCGACCCGGGCCTGGTCCAGGAAAAAGCGGGCCGGCCCGGACAGGTCCGACACCACCGCCGGGCCTTCGGCGGCTTGCTCGCCAAACCCCAGGTCCCGACAGTCCAGCCACGCCAGATACGTGCCCTGCGGCCGTTGGTAGCTCACCCCCGGCAGCAGCTCGGCGACCAGCTCATCCAGTAGCGTGCGGTTCGCGTCCAGGCCGCGCAACAACGCGTCGAGCCAATCGTCGGCGCTGCGGAACGCCGCGGCGTGGGCGATGGCGCCCAGGTGGCTCGGCCCGTGGCTGACCTCTTCGGGCATGCGCCGAAGGTCGCCGACGGCCTCGGGGCCCGCGATCGCCAGCGCCGCCTTCACCCCGCACAGATTCCACGCCTTGGTGGCCGACGTCAGGGCCAGGGCGTCCTCCGCGCCCGGCACGCTGAGATACGGCGTGAATCGCGCCCCAGGCAGCACCAGGGGGCCGTGAATCTCGTCCGACACCACCCGGACCCCGAAGCGGCGGGCACGGTCGGCGACACCGCTGAGTTCGTCCCTGGTGTGCACCGACCCCGTCGGGTTGTGCGGATTGCACAACAGATACGCCACGCCGCCGCTGGGCCCGGCCGCCGCGCGGGCCCGGGCAAACGTTTCCTCCAGCACGCCCAGATCGATCCGGCCGTCCCAGCCCAGCGGCGCTTCGATCACCCGACGCCCGTCGTGGGACACAAACGCATAGAACGGGGGATACACCGGCGAGTTGACGACGACGGTGTTGCCGCGCTCGGTGACCAGTCGAAGCATCTCGACGACGCCGAGCATGACGTCGGGAACGATCGCCGTGTGGTCGACCTCCACGGTGTGCCATTGCCAACGCCGCGAAGCGAATTCGCTGACCGCCTCGGCGAACGCGGTCCCGTAGGGATATCCGGTGTCGCCGATGTCGACGGCGCGATGGAGGGCGTCGGCCACCGTCGGTGCGAGCTTGACGTCCATCTCGGCGACCCACAGCGGCAGGACATCGGGCGGCCGGGCCCGCCATTTCATGCTGGTGCGCGCGCGTAGCTGCTCGACCGTGAGTTCTTCGAGCGGATTGGGTGTCACGTGGGCAGACTAGGCCGCCGCCGCCCGATCAACCACTGATTAGTGCGGGAACAAATGTTAGGTTAGCCGCATGTTCACGCTCAGGTTCGACATGCGGGCGCCGGATTGGGCTGGGCCGCCCGCCGACCTTTACGGCGCGGCCATCGACATGTGCGCGTGGGCGGAGACGCGAGGTGCGGCGCTGGCCGTGTTGTCGGAGCACCACGGCGCCGCCGACGGCCATCTGCCCGCGCCGCTGATGCTGGCCTCGGCGATCGCGGGGCGCACGCGCACGTTGGCGATACTGCTGGCCGCCGTGGCGATTCCGTTGTGGGACCCCGTCCGGCTCGCCGAGGAGATGAGCGTGCTGGACCTGATCAGCAGGGGACGGGTGTGGTACGCGTTCGGCGTCGGGCATCGGCGCGAGGAGTTTGAGCATTTCGGCGTCGACATGACCACGCGCGGGCGGGTGGCCGACGAGATGCTGGCGGTGCTCGGCCCGTTGGTGCGTGGCGAGGTGGTCTCCTATCGCGGCCGGCAGGTTCGGGTCACCCCGGCATGCGCGACGGCCGGCGGGCCCATGGTGCTGATCGCCGGCGGCAGCAAGGCGGCGGCCCGTCGCGCCGGCACCCACGGGTTCGGCTTCGTCTCCCAGACCGCCCTGCCGGGCCTGAAGGAGCTGTACGAGTCGGAGTGCCGCGCCCACGGGCACGAGCCCGGAATGATTCAGTTTCCCGTCGAAGGCGCTCCCACAACGGTTTTCGTCGCCGAAGATGTCGACGAGGCATGGGACGTGTTGGGGCCGCACCTGCTGCATGATGCGATCATGGCGGCGTCCTACCGGCCCGGAGACGATTCGGTCGCGAGCATCAGTCGCGCCGACAGCGTCGCGGCGTTGCGCGCGGAGAGCGGCGGACCGTACCGCATTTTCACGCCCAACGAGGCGGTCGACTACATCCGCGGCGGGCGCCTGCTGCCGTTGCATCCGCTGTGTGGCGGCGTGGCGCCCGACGTGGCGTGGCCGTATCTGCGCTGTGCGGTAGCCGCCGCCGCGCGGGCCCAAGGTTGAGGAGACATATGCGCGTTGTGGTGTGGTCCACCGGCGGAGTGGGAAGGAACGCCATCGACGCCATCAGGCGCCGGCCGGATCTGGAACTTGTTGGCGTATGGGTGCATTCGGCGGACAAGGTCGGCAAGGACGCCGGCGAGTTGGCCGGTGGTGAGCCGCTGGGGGTGGCCGCCACCAACGACGCCGCGGCGCTGATCGCGTTAAAGCCTGACTGCGTGGTCTATGCCGCCAGCGGTCCCGAACGCGACGGGGCCGCGGTGCCCGACTACATCCGGTTGTTGCGGGCCGGGATCAACGTCGTGTCGACGTCGTCGACGAGCCTGGTGTACCCGCCGTCGTACTTCGCGCCGAACTGGCGCGACGACCTCGAAGCGGCGGCCAAGGCCGGCGGCGCGTCGTTGTACGTGTCGGGCATCTTCCCGGGCTTCGCCTCCGACCAGCTGGCGCTGCTGATGACGACGCAGTCGAAGCACATCCGCTGCATCACCGCCAGCGAGGTCGCGCTCAACGATCACTACCCGGTGGCCGACGTGATGATGGATGGCTTGGGTTTCGGCCGCCCGCTGGAGTTCGAACCCATGATGACGACGCCCGGGTTCATCGAGATGGCTTGGAAGGCACCGATATACCTGATCGCCAGCGGCCTCGGGGTGGAGGTGGAGCAGGTGCGCGGTTACTTCGACCGCGAGCTGACCGAGCGGGATATCAGCGTGGCATTCGGCACGATCGCGGCGGGCACCTGCGGGGCGGTGCGGACCCGGGCCGCGGGTGTGGTCCACGGCCGCGAGGCCATCGTGATCGAACACGTCATCCGGATGGCCCGCGACGTCGCACCCTCGTGGCCGACGTCCGATTGCGACGCGACGTACCGGGTCGACATCGAAGGCGATCCCGAAGTTCACTGCGTGATGACGATGGGGGCGGCCGTCGGCCACGGTGCCGGGCACGCCGCGATGATGTCGACGGCCATGCGGGTGGTGAACGCGGTTTCCTACGTCGTCGACGCCGCGCCCGGCCTGCTCAGTTCGCTGGACATCCCGACGACCCTGCCGCGACATGTCTTTGACTGATCGTTGACGCCGATCTTGGGCCCCACGTAGCGTACGTGAGACAAACCTTAGGTTATCTAGGAGTCGCCGTGTTCACGATGCGCTTCGACATGCGGGACCCGGCGTGGGGAGCGCCCCCGGTTGAGCTGTATGCCGCCGTGCCCGAGATGTGCGCGTGGGCCGAGGATCACGGCGGCCTCGCGGCCGTGCTGTGTGAGCACCACGGCTCCGAGGACGGCTATCTACCGTCACCGATGATGCTGGCTCCCGCGATCGCCGCGCGCACTCAGCGCCTGGGTCTGAGCCTGATCCTGATTCTTCCGTTCTACGACCCGGTACGCCTCGCCGAGGACATGGCGGTCCTCGACATCATCAGCAATGGCCGGGCGTCGTACATCCTGGCCCTGGGGTATCGGCCCGAGGAGTTCGAGCACTTCGGTTTGGCGGTGCGTGATCGCGGGCGGCTCTGCGACGAGAAGCTCACGTTGCTGCGGCGGCTGCTCGCCGGTGAGACGGTGGACCTCGACGGACGACGGATCACGGTGACACCGCAGCCGCTGACCCCCGGCGGACCCGGATTGATGTGGGGCGGCGGCACCGTCGCGGCCGCACGCCGGGCCGGCAGGTACGGCCTGGGGATGTTGGGGAACGCGAACGAGCCCGGGATGCGGGAGGCCTACGAGGCCGCCTGCGCCAAGCACGGCCACGCGCCCGGCGCGACGTTTTTTCCCGAGCGCAACACCCCCTCGGTCACCTTCGTCGCCGACGACATCGACCAGGCGTGGTCGGAGCTCGGCGACTACCTGCTGCACGACGTGCAGACGTACGCGGCCTGGAACCCCGGCGACGAGACGACGGCGGGGTTCTCCCACGTTCGCAACGTTGACGAGCTGCGTGAGGCGGCCGCGTCGCACGTGATTATCCCGGTCTCCGAGGCGGTCTCGCGGATTCGCGCCGGCCAGGTGTTGAACCTCTCGCCGCTGTGCGGCGGGCTGCCACCGGAGATCGCGTGGACCTATCTCAAGCGCGTCGGCGAGGTCGTGTTACCCGAGGCGCTGTCGAAGGAGGCGTCACTATGACCACGACCGAGTTGTACTACGACCCATTCGATTTCGACATCGACGACGACCCGTATCCCATTTGGAAACGGCTGCGCGACGAAGCCCCGCTGTATCACAACGACAAGTACAACTTCTACGCGCTGAGCCGGTATGAAGACGTCGCCCCCGAGCTGACCAACTGGGAGGTCTACCGCTCGGGCCATGGCACCACCATGGACATCATCATGAGCAACATCGACTTTCCGCCCGGTGTCATCCTTTTCGAAGACCCACCCATTCATGATCACCATCGCCGGTTGCTCTCAAGGGTTTTCACCCCGCGCCGGATGGAGGCGATCGAGCCCCTTACCCGCGACTTCTGTGTGCGTGCGCTCGACCCGCTGATGGGCACGGGGCGGTTCGACTTCATCGAGAACATCGGCGCGATGGTGCCGATGCGCACGATCGGCTACCTGCTGGGCATCCCCGAGGAAAACCAGGAGGAGATCCGGGACCGTGGCGGCCGCCAAATCACGCTCCAAGAAGGCACATTCAGGCCGGTGCCCAAGGATTTTCTCGAGCACAGCCATGAGATGTTCGCCGACTACGTCGACTGGCGGGTCGACCATCCCTCCGACGACCTGATGACGCAGCTGCTCAATGCCGAGCTCGAGGACGAAAACGGGACCCGGCGGCTGACGCGCAGCGAGGTGTTGCTCTACGTCAGCATGATCGCCGGCGCCGGCAACGAGACCACCACGCGCCTGATCGGTTTCATGGGCCAACTGCTCTCCGAGCACCGCGACCAACGTCGAGAGCTCGTGCAGAACCCCGGGCTCATTCCGATGGCGATCGAGGAGGTCTTGCGCTACGAAGCGCCCTCGCCGGTGCAGGCGCGCTACGTCGCGCGTGACGCCGAATGCCGCGGGGAAACGATTCCGGAGGGCTCGATCATGTTGTTGCTCAACGGATCAGCCAATCGCGACGAGCGCAAGTATCCCGATCCGGACACCTTCGACATTCACCGCGGCGCCGGGCATCTCAGCTTCGGGCACGGCCTGCACTTCTGTTTGGGCTCGGCGCTGGCGCGCATGCAGGCGCGGGTGGTGCTGGAAGAGGTCATCAAGCGCTGGCCGGATTGGGAAGTCGACTACGCCAACGCCACCAAGGCCCACACCACCAGCGTGCGGGGTTGGTCGAAGCTGCCCGTCTTCACCGGCTAGGTCACCCACTCGGGTTGTTCCGACGTTTCCACCGTGCTGAAGTCCTTGTGCGCCAACCCTGCCGTGTTGCCGCCGTCGACGATGAATTCCGAGCCCGTCGAGTAGCTGGAGTCGTCGCTGGCCAGATAGATCACCAGGTTGGACACCTCTTGCGGCTGCCCGATCCGGCCCAGCGCGGTCTGGAAGATGTCGTCGGGAACCCAGTCGGTCATCGGCGTCTTGATCAGCCCCGGGTGAATCGAGTTGACCCGAATTCCGCTGGGCCCCAACTCCAATGCCGCGGACTTGGTCAGTCCGCGAACGGCGAACTTGGTCGCGGTGTAGCCGTGGCACGCGATGGTGCCGGCGATACCCTCGATGGACGAGATGTTGATGATCGAGCCGCGGCCGGCCTCCTTCATCGGTTTCACCGCGGCCCGGATGCCGAGGTAGACGCCGGTGAGGTTGATGTCGATGATCCGTTGCCACTCGGACAGCGCGTAGTCCTCGATGGTCCCGACGTTGATGATGCCGGCGTTGTTGACCAGGACATGCAGCCCGCCGAATTCGCGGACCGCGGTCGCGACCGCGGCGTCCCAGTCGTCGGGCTGGGTGACGTCGAGGTGGACGTAGCGGACGCTGTCGCCGATCTCCTTGGCGACCACCTCGCCCTCGTCGTCCAGGATGTCGCCGAACACGACCTTGGCGCCCTCGGCCACCATCGCGCGCACGTGCGATGCGCCCATGCCGCGCGCCCCGCCGCTGACCAATGCGACTCTGCCCGTCAACCGATCCGCCATGCACTTCTCCCGTTCACTCGAGTGACTTCGTCACCATACACATGGTGATAACCGTCTAGCCAGGGGTGCTTTGATCCACCAGAACCGCGCCGTCGGGCTGGTTCCCCAGTGTCTGCAGCGCGATGTCCTCGCCCTGGGCCGTGAGGCGAACGATCTGGGCCAGTTGGGCGGGCGCGTCGCATTGCAGATAGTGGTCGGCGCCCGGGACGATCCAGTACCGGTTACGACCGGGCTTGTGCTTGAGGTATGTCTGCCACACATAGTTCGGGACGCGCACCGGCGCGACGTTGTCATGCAGGCCCCACACCACCGTGGTGTTGACCTCGCTCTCGGAAAGCGTTTCCAGCCAACGGGTTTCATCCGCGGCGCGTTCGTTCAGGTATTGGATGACGTCCGGCATCACCCGGACGCCGTCGTTGTGCGCGAAGCCCTTGGCCAGCGCGGCGATCTCCGGGTCGTCCGGCGTGCGCCGCGGCATGAACGTCGTCATCCCCATGCCGGCCGCCAGCGTCTCCGGGGTCGTGGCCGCCGCGGTGGGCCGCGCGGTCGCCGGATCGAGCAGCGCGGTTTGCCACACCGTGAGGTTGGCCAGCGGCAGGTAGATGTTGGCGTTGGTGAAGATGACGTCGAGCGGTTGGTGCTCGGCGCCCAGCAGGCCCAGCGCGATCATGCCGACGCTGCTGCCGCGGTCATGGGTGAGCATCCGGAAGTCCGTCAGCTTCCACTCCGCGGTGATCGCGTGGACCAGCAGGCGGGCATCGTCGTAGAGCGAATAGACGTAGGGCGCGGTTGGCTTGTCGGACAGCCCGTGGCCGGGAAAGTCGAGCAGGAAGATGTCGAACTCGGCTTCGAGTTCCCGCGTCAGCGCGTAGTAGTCGACGCTCGACGTCGGAAAGCCGTGCACCAACACCAGAGCGGGGGCGCCGGGTGTGCCGCAGCGGCGGCTGAACACGGTGATTTCCCGGCCGTCGTTGGCCGGGGTCGTCGAGCGCCACCGCAGTTGGGTGCCGCCGCTTTGCCACTCCGCGAAGATGTCCATGCCTACATCCAAGCTTCCCAACTGATCATGCTCCGCAGCGGTCCAGCGAAGGCCGGTCGCACCGCGCCGGATCGCCACCGCTCTTCGACGAGCGGCGCCAGGGTGTCGGTGGTGGCCAGCGGGTCCTCGTCGAGGTAGACGACGGTGATGTAGTGCGGCTCGGTGCGCCATCCCTGTTGGGCGCGCCACGCCCCGGTCGATCCGAATGTCCACGCGCCGGCCGTGCCCGGGGTGGCCAGCAGCGCGGGATAGTGTTCGGCGTGCAGCCATTGCAGCCATTGGCTGGGGCGGCCGCCGTCGGCCTCCTCGACGATCAGCAGGACGCCACGATGCGGCCGGAAGGGCACCACCTCGGCCGAGATCAGCGCGCGCGGGGATGATTGCCAGTCCAGCAGCCGCAGGCCGGAAATCTGCAGCGACGGTCGGGTGACCGGGAAGCGGCCCTGCTCTCGCAACGTGCGGCCGAGCGTGACGAAGTCATCGAAGGTTTGTTCCACGGGATCGCCGACGAGGTAGTGCACGACGTTGCCGAGCTGTTCCAGCGGTCCGCGCGCCGCCAGGCGCCGCTGGGCGTAGTCGCCGTCGGCGATCCAGCGCAACCCGTACACGATGCCGGGCAGTTGGTATTGCTCCGGCATGTGATCGAGCAGATGCCACCGCAGATAGCTGCGGTCCTGCTCGGACGGGTCGGAGGGCGGCGTCAGGCTGAAAAAGCCTGCCTTGACACGGTTCACTACGGAGCACCGATCACGAAGCAACGGCCGCCGCTGGTGTTCAGCAACACCTCTTGAACGGCGGATGCATCGATGGTCGCGAATTCGAAGCGATGCGTCTGTTGCCCGGCGTCGATGCTGGCGTCCTGAGAGTCGTTGGTGCCGTCCTTCTTACGCACCACAGCCGTGATTTTGTCGGGCTTGCCCATGTTCTGCGGCTCGTGAAAGTACCACACCTCGATCCCCGGGCCACCGGAATTCGCGCGCCAGCCATCGGCGTAGTAACACGCCGGATTCCCTTCGGCGTCCGGCGGCGGCGTCGGACAGATGGACAATCCGACGCACTCTGACGTGCTGGTGGGCGCGGCTTGCGACGCGACTGTGGTGGTGTTTGTGGGTGCTTTCGTCGTGCTGGAAACAGTGGCTTGTGGCGGCTGCTTGGACGCGCACCCCGCGGCGGCCACGCATGCCGCCGCGATGACGACAATGGATCTAATCGCCTTCGACATGGGTGCCGATCTTAGCCGCGGATGGTTCGGAAATCGGCGGTATGGTGATGCGCGGTGAAGTGACCGTGAATTCGAGCGAACCGCGCATCTTGGTGTTGGCGGCCTTTCCGGCCGAATGCGATGCGGTGTTGTCTCACACCACGCTGGACCCGGACCCGGTGGTTGTCTGCGGCCGTAGGTATTTCTACCTGGGGGCGATCGGCGGCCGGAAGGTGATCGTCGCGATGACCGGGATCGGTCTGGTGAACGCGGCCAATGCCACCGAGGCCGCGTTCGCCCGGTTCAATTGCATCGGCGCAGTGGTGTTTTCGGGCGTTGCCGGTGGTGGTTCGCGGCCCATGATCGGGGACGTCGCGATACCGGCGCAATGGACCCTGGACGGCGGGACGACGTTTCGTCCCGTCGACGCGGGCATGCTCGAGACGGCTCAAACGCTTTCTGTCGCACTGGATAACACCAAGTTGCGGCGCCAACCGCGACTGGTCGTCGGAGGAGACGGCGCCAGCAGCGACAACAACAACGGCACCGCGTTCCCGGCCATCCCGTTCGGGGGAAGCGTATTTGGCTGCCGGCCGCGCAGGGCACCGAACCGGTCTCCGTTCTATACCGGAAACTTCGTCGAGGCGATAGGGCCCTGGCTGGCCAGGGGGCTGATCGGCAATGTGCGTCTTGCACAGCAGAATCCGGCGTTTGACGCCATGGACATGGAAACCGCGGCCGCCCAGGCCGTCGCCGATGCGCACGGCGTGCCGTTCCTCGGCATCCGTGGCATCTCGGACGGACAAGGCGATCCGCTACACCTGCCGGGTTTTCCGATTACGTTCTTTTACTACAAGCGGATAGCGGCGGACAACGCCGCTCGCACGGTGGCGAAGTTCTTGCGAAACTGGCACTGACTCGGCGCCCCGGCGGTCCCATGCGTCACTTCTATCACCGGGGGGACGGTATGTGTCTGTTGTCCACCTCACAGCGACAATCGGATGTCGCGGGCTGTTGCGAATTGTCCGCACACCGAAAGCCCTGAGTTCACACGCAAATGTTCCGACGCCTTGTCGGCTTCCCTCGGCCCGCCTTTATGGGCGGGCGAGGGATTTGAGTGTGCGCGTAGGGATTTCAGTGTGCGCGTATGGCGGCGAACCTCGGCGTGTCGCCGCCATAGGCGCACACTCATTGCAAGGGCTATCCTCGCTCAACCGGGCGATCGGGATCCGAACACCACTCTGACCACGAACCCGGAAAGAGTGCCGCGTCGCGGCCCAGGGCGGCGAGCGCCGCGACGACCACCGTCGCGCTGACGCCGGAGCCGCAGTAGGCGCCCACGGCGGGGCCATGGCCGTCGAACAACCGCGCCAGCGCGGCGTTTTCGAGAAAGGTGCCGTCGTCGGCCAACACCGCCGTGCTGGGCAGGTTCTTGGCGCCGGGGATGTGTCCGGCAACCGGGTCGACGGGTTCGACGTCGCCGCGGAAGCGTTCGGGCGCACGCGCGTCGAGCAGCGTCACGGTTCCGGACTGCTCGGCCGTCAGCGTCGGCCGGCCGCCGGCATACAAATCATCATGGGACACAGTCACATTCCCCGGCTCCGCGACCACCGGACCCTCCTCAATGTCCCCGCCGAACGACCGCCACGCGGACAGGCCGCCGTCCAGGATAAGGACATCGTCCAGCCCGGCGGCGGTGAGCACCCACCACGCGCGCGCCGAGCCGGCGCGATTCCAGTCGTCGTAGGCGACCACCACGCTGTCCTGCCGAATGCCCCATCGCCGTGCGGCCTCCTGCAGGGCGCGCCCCGACGGCAGTGGGTGGCGACCCCGGCCGGTGATCGTGTGGTCGCTGAGTTCGTCCTCGAGTGACACGTGCACCGCGCCAGGAACGTGGCCCCGCAAGTAGGCCGCACGCCCGTCGGGTTCGTCGAGCCGCCATCGCACATCCAAAACGGTGATCGGGTCGCCGCCCTGCAAAAGACCGGCCAGCTCCGCGGCGCTGATCAGCACCCGTGCGCGTGAATCCACGCAACCGAGCCTAACCGCGACTTACGATCCTGGACCATGGGCAGCAGGTATCGACGGCCGAGATCCTCAGCTCGCCGAATCTTCTTGTCCCCGCGGGCTGACGGCGCTACGCCAACGTGGTGAGCATGCCCGCGCCCGCCTGGCGCCAGGTGAACATCTCGGCGCGGCGGCGGGCACAGAACCGCCGGTCGTATTCGGGCCGGCTGATGATCGTGCCGACCGCCCGGGCGATGGCCTCCGGGTCGTTGTCGGCCAAGGCGCCGCTGTCCGGGGTGACGATCTCGCCCAGCGCGGACGTGCGCGACACCACGGCCGGCGTTCCGCAGGCCAACGATTCCAGCGCGGCCAGCCCGAACGTCTCGTGCGGTCCCGGCGCCAGCGTGACGTCGGCGGAGGCCAATAGCCCGGCGACGGTGTGCCGGTCGGCGATGAAGCCGGTGAAGTCGACCGGCAACCGGGCGGCCTGGCGTTGCAGCCTGGCCCGCAGCGGCCCCTCGCCGGCGACGACCAGGCGGGCGTCGACGCCGAGGTCGCACAGCGCGGCCAGCGCGTCGATGCTGCGGTCGGCGCGCTTTTCGACCGATAGCCGGCCGCAGTGCACCAGCAGAAGCTGTGCGGGTGTGGCCCATTGGCGCCGCACCGCGGGAGAGTGGCGACGGGGATGGAAGGTTTGCAGGTCCACGCCGAGCGGAACGGTGACGACATTGGTGGCGCCGATCCGGTCGAATTCTTCGCGCGCGAATCCGGTGGTGCAGACCACGGTGTCATATTCTGCGGCCGTGCGCGCGTTAGCGAAGTCGGCGAGGCTCCGCGCCGTGCGCGGCGGAAGCACTTGGCCCGCAAGGCGATCCAGGCGTTCGTGCGAAATCATCACCGTCCGTGCGCCGTGTTCGCGGCCCCAACGGCCCAGCGACCTCAGGGTGAGCCGGTCCGAGACCTCCAGCGCATCGGGTTGCAGCGCGGCCAAGAGCGCGCGCACCGGTGCCGGCATCACCGCGCGGTAGCCACCGGTGAACGGAATCAGTCTGGCGGGCAGGGTGATCCGCACGACACCGGTGGGCAGGCGGCGACGGTCGGCGTGTGAACCCGGGACGATGAGAAAGACTTCGTGGCCGGCCGCGCAGTACTCGGCGCCGAGCCGGTCGACCGCGGTGCGTAGGCCGCCGGAGCGCGGGCCATAGAAATTGGCGACCTGAACAACACGCATAAGGTGAGAACATCCGGCGCTTGTGGACGGTCAACGATATGACGCCGACGATTGCCTGAATTGTCTATGAACTCCCCACATCACTGTGGGTTGTCGGAAGAGTTGAGCAACTGCACTTCGATCAAGTCGAGCTCGTTCTGCAACTCGCGCAGCACGATGTCGTCGATGCGGTTTTGGTTTCGAAGCGTCGTGACGGCCCGCCGTTGATGCGCCAGCACGCCAAGGCGCACCTGTCGCACCAATTCGTTGCGCTCGACCAGATCGTGCGCCTTCGGATCGTCGTCGTTGGCCATCACCACCGCGGCGTGCTCTTGGTATTCCTTTTGCAGACGACCCAGCAGCGTCGGGCCGACGCCGAGTTCGCCGGCCACCACCGGTAGCGCCTCCAGCGCGGCTTCGGCGCCGATGCTGCGGGCCAGTTGCAGTTCGTTGCAGCGCGCCACGTCCTCCGGCATGTTGGCCCAGCGCACGACCGCGGGCAGCGAGATCCCTTGCACGATCACGGTCACCAGAATGACGACGACCACGACGAAGATGAGCAGGCTGCGCTCCGGAAAAGGCGCGCCGCTGAGCGTGGTCAACGGCACGGCCAGCGCGGCGGCCAGCGACACCGCGCCGCGGAATCCGGCCCAGCTGGTGACGCAGCGCTGACGAAAGTTCACGGCCCGGCTGGGCCGCCCCATGCTGCGGTCCACCGCGCGACCCAACACGGTGCTGAATTCCACCCAGACGAATCGGGTCACGACGGTGACGGCGGTGACGGCCAGCGCCAGGTGGACCGCGTGGCGAATGCCGCCGTCGATGTGGTTGACGCCGTGCAGCGCGCCCGGGATCTGTGTCCCGACGAACACCCACAGCGCGCCGTTGATCATGAAGGTCGAGATGTCCCAGAACCCGAAGGTCAGCAGCCGGGAGCGAGCCCCGATCACCACCGGCCCGAAGTAGGCCAGCATGAGCGCCGAAACCATGACCGCGACCACCCCGCTGCAATCGAAGGCCTGGGCCAACAGGAACGCCGCGAACGGTGTGAGCAGGCTCATCGCGCCTTCCTCGAGCGGCGCGTCGATGCCGCGGCGCAAGAGGCTCACCGCACCCCCGACCAGCAGCCCGGCGGCGATGCCACCGAGGTAGGAGACGACGAACCGGACGGTCAAGTCGGCCGGGCCGACCTCGGCCCCACCGACGGCGACGTGGACCGTGACGGCGAACAAAACCAGCGCGGTGCCGTCGTTGATGATGCTCTCGCCGCGCAGCACGGTCAGCGCCCGGCGCGGCAGTTTTTTCGCCAGGCCGGCCACGGCGGCGGCGTCGGTGGGGGACAGCACGGCGCCGAGGACGGCCGCCGCGTGCGATTCCATCCCCATCGCGCGCGCGGTCCACGAGATCGCGACCGCGGTCACGATCACCAGGGCGATGGCGGACATGAAGATGACGCGCAGGTTCTTGCGGATCTCGCGGAAGCTGGTGTTCAGGCTCTCCCAGTACAGGATTGCCGGCAGGAACAGCAGCAGCACGATCTCCCCGTTGATCCGCAGATTGCCGAAGACCGGGATCAGGCCCAGCAGCGAGCCGAGCAGGATGAGCAGAACCGGGGGACCCACGCGATAGCGCCGGCCCAGGACCGTACCCAAGACGACGGTGCTGACCAGCGCAACGATGACCTCAAGCCCAAACACCAGCCCATAGTGCCGTACGGGCGGCCGTTATGAGCAGTCGCAGCAGCAGTCGTCGCAGTCGCAGCAGCAATCGCAGTCACAGCAGCCATCACAGCCATCGCAGCAGCAGACGGAGCTCGAGCTGGCGCCGCGTCGCCGCCCCTGCGTGGCCGGATCCGCGCCCTCGTCCTGCGGGACGTCGGCGCCGGGCCCGAAGTTGATCGGCTCCTGCTGGCCGTGTGGGGTTCCGCTGTGTGCAAAGGTGCGCGACACCGCGCGCCGCAGCTCGCGGGTCAGCAGCCGCTGCGGCAGCCGGCCGTCGGTGAATTCCACGTCGGCCAAGGCCAATTCGATGCCCAGCACCGCATCGTCGCACAGCGTGCGGACCTCGGCGACGGGAGTTCCGGTGGCGGCCAACGGGTTCCACTTGCCGCGCGCCACGTCGTCGCGGTAGTCCTCGACGGCGTCGAGCAGGTGCGCGACCCGCCCGAACAGCCGACCGACCTCACGCAGCGGCTCCGAGTTGGCGGGGCGACCGGCCAGCACGGCGGTGTGCGCGAACGCCTCGGCCACCGCCGTCTCGGTGGGCTCGGTCACCGCCAGCAGCGAGCTGCCCGGGCCCGCCGCGGCCTCGAGGTCGGCCTGCCGATCCATCGCGGCCACCAGGACCCCGGTGTCGAAGCCCAGGGTGTGGCCGGCGTCGGTGCCCTGGTGCAGCCACCGCTCGGCGATGCGACGGGCGGCCGGGCGCACGCCGGGTGCTCCGATCAGGCCGTCGCGGTCGTCGACGTGATCGCGCACCCGCGCCGCGGCCAGCGCCAGCGACACCACCGCGGCCAGCCGCACACACTCGCCGGTGGCCACGTCGGCGCGCCGCATGCCCCGCAGCGGACACGGCCCGGCGGTGCGGCGGGTGGGTTGGGCGGTCTGCTGGGCTTCGACGAGCACCGAGACGACGAGCCCGTCGTAGTTGGTGGCGATGCGCGCGCTTTGCCCGTAGTCGTCGCGCAGCGCCAGGCACAGCCCGCACAACTGGGCCCTCCACGCGGCCGCGAGCTCGCCGCCGAGCCGATGACGGCAGGGCCGAATGATGCCAAACATGCCGGAGAAGTTACCGCACCAGCAACGCCCACGGGGGCGGAAACGCCGGGATTTAGACCGCTCCAGCGAACCAGGCGCTGGTCACCGCGCGGGTCTGCGGCGGGCTCGCGGTCTGTGCGCCGAGTTGGCCGACCTTCACCGTCCACACCGCCGCCGAGCGGTCGATGCACGTCCCGGCGCCCTGGCTGGGCAGCCACAGCACCGCGACGTCGCCGCAGTCGTAGACGCCGATGTAGCCGTCGGCGCGCCCGCCCCAGGCGCCGCCATTGCGGAACAGGCAGCGCGCGCCGCCGTCGAGCAGCAGCGCGAACGGGTCGGGTGAGGCGGTGGGGTGGACGGGCGGGAGCGCGCCGCCGTAGGTCACCCGGTGCAGCCGCTTGTCCCACGGATTGTCAACGCACAGTAGCGATCCCGGGGTCGACGGCCAGCAGGTGCCCGCGCCGGCCGCGGTGGGGGAGCAATAGTAGACGTTGTCCGCGATCGCCGAGGGCGAGGGCGTGGTGCAGTCGTCGACCGTGGTGACGTTGCTTCTCGACGGCGCCTCGACGTAGCCGTTGATCGGCTGGCCGCCGGGCCCCACGGCGACCGTGGTGATTCTGCTGGGTGGGCGGCGGATCGGCACGCGCCGGTGCGGCCGATGAAACGGCCGTCATCGCGATCAGGGCGGCGACAAGTCGGGCCAGCATGCCCACTGCGCCAGGGTATGCGACGGCCAACGGCTTCGGCTACGGTCTGGCTTGTGTTCGGCTTCCTCCGCATCTGGTCGCAGTTGGGCAATCTGCCCGCAGAGCTTCACGAACAACTCGAGGCCGAAGGGGCCATCTTCGAGGCGGGCCGTGTCGGCGTGAATCGCCACTTCAGCGGGCATGTCCCGGGGGTGTTTTCGGCCTCGGGTGTGTCCCGCTACGTGGGTGGCATCGGTTTCAGCGCCGCCCGGATCGTCGCGACGTTTCCCACCCGCGGTGACGCGAATCTGCGGTCCATCGACTGCCACTGGGACATCGATCACGGGCCGGGGCGGGCGACGATCACCGAGAAAGGCCTCGTGATCGACATCGACCTGCATGCCGTCGATAGCGCCTTCAGCGGCAGCATGAAACTCAACTACAAGAAAAAGATCCCCGACGACGTGCTCGGCCAGCTACCCACCACCACGCTGCGCTTTCCGGTGACCCCGAACTTCGTCTACCGCGCCGCGGGGGTGCGCCCCAAGACATAAACACTTGGTAAACGGCGGCTGAATGGGTATCCGCGTGCCGTGGGGTGGTTCGCATGACGGGTATCGAAGCCGACGCAGCCCTGGTGGGGGACCGGGTCGGCAGTTTCAGGTTCTCGGTCGACGGTGAACGCTGGGAATGGTCGGACGAGGTCGCGCGGATGCACGGCTACGAACCGGGATCCGTCGTGCCGACCACCGAGCTGGTGCTGGCGCACAAGCACGCCGACGATAAGCCGGCCGTTACCGCGTTAGTCGACAACATGATTCGTCACGGGCAGCCGTTCAGCAGCCGTCATCGCATCATCGACACGCAGGGCCGGGTCCGCGTCGTTGTCGTGGTGGGTAGTCGCCGTTTCGACGAAGCGGGCGAGGTGATCGGCACTTCCGGGTTCTATATCGACATCACCGATTCCGACGAGAACGACGTGCGACATCGGGTCGGGCAGGCCGCGAAAAGCATTGCCGCCGACCGCGCCGTCATCGAACGTGCCCGCGGCATTTTGATGTACGTCTATCAGTTCTCCGCCGCAGATGCGTTGAGCGCGTTGAAATGGCGCTCGCAGGAGACCGGGCTGAGCCTGCGCGAATTCTGCGAGCGGTTTGCGCGCGAGGTGGTGGCGGCCAACATGATTCCCGACCACGTGCGCAGGGAGGTCGACCGCGTGCTGCTGGGTGTGCACGGCCCGTAGACTGTGCCGGCGTGGCTGATGTTCGGCTGGACGCGCTGGAGCGCCGCGAGCTGTGCGATCTGTTGCTTCGGCTCGGTCCGTCGGCTCCCACCCTGCTCGACGGCTGGACCGCTCACGATCTGGCCGCGCATCTGGTGCAGCGAGAACACGATCCGGTCGCCGGGCCATGCCTCGTTCTGCCCGGGCCCTTCGCGCGGTTCGCCGAGCGGCGCAGGGCGGGATTGGCGTGGCGGACGGACTTTGCGCGGCTCGTCGAGGAGATTCGGTCCGGGCCGCCGATCGGATTCTTCCGCCTCGAGTGGGTGCGCGCGATGGCGAATCTCAACGAGTTCTTCGTGCACCACGAGGACGTTCGACGAGCGAATGGCCAAGGGCCGCGCAGTCTTACGGTGGCGATGGATGCCGCGTTGTGGCGAAACGTGCGGCGCGGCGGGCGGTTTCTGAGCCGGCGGTTGCGCGCTTGCGGGCTTGAGCTGGAATGGGCGGGCACCAGCGAGCGCGTGAGGGTTCGGCCAGGTGAGCCGGTGGCTCGGCTCAGCGGGTCGCCGGGTGAAGTTTTGTTGTATCTCTTTGGGCGCCAATCCGCGGCGGTAGTCTCGCTGAACGGGCCACCGGAGGCGGTGGTGGCGGTGCAGCGTACGCATTTCGGGATGTGAGAGTCACATTCGCCACACCTGTCACTGGCGGGGAAGCGATGTGCTTTTTGTCCACCTCTGAGCGACAAATCGAATGTCGCGGGCTGTTGCGGGTCGTCCGCCGTCCTTGCAACCGAAAGCCCTGAGTTCACACTCAATCTTCCGACGCCCTGCGCGCACACTGCGAAACCGCAATTGTCGCTCAGAGGTGGACAAAAATCACTATGCCCGGCTTCTTGTTACGGAAGTGACTCCGCCGCGAAGACGACATCGGGGTTCAAAATGCCCGCCGGGTCGAAGCTCTGCTTGATCCGGCGCATCAGGGCGACCTTGGCGGGATCCTCGAGCTCGACAAAATACGGGGTCTTCGCGCGGCCCAGGCCGTGTTCGCCGGAGATGGCACCGCCCAATTCCATTGCCAGCGCCAAGATATCGGTGATCAGCCGGTGCCTCGCCGAGGGATCCTTGCACAGGATCGCCAGGTGAACGTTGCCGTCACCGGCATGCCCGCAGCCGACCGCGGCGCCGCCGGCGGCCGCCGCCAGACCGCGTGCGGTGGAGATGAACTTGGGCATCGAGCCGCGCGGCACCACGGTGTCGATAAGGTCATCGGCACCAACGGCTTTCAGCGTCCAAAACGCTTTCTCCCGCGCCTCGATCAGCTTGCGCGCCGACGCCCCTTCAAGCACGTAGGCGTCGACGGCACCCAGTTCGGCCAGCAGCTCACCGGTCTTCTCGACATCCTCGTCGAGCCGGTCTGCGGTGCGGTTCTCAAGGGCCACAACAAGATACGCCTCGCAGCTGTCGCGGATCTGGTCCGGAATTCCCAACTCCAGGTTCTGGGTGTGGATGAGCGCGGCCATCGTCATGTTGTCGATGTACTCGAGGATGTAGGGCGTGAGCCCGGTGGCCAGGACGCGGGGCACCGCCTCCATGACCTGATCGAAGTCGGCGAACGGCGCCAGCACGGTGGCGCTGTGGTCCAGCCGCGGATGCAGCTTGACGATCACCTCGGTGGCCAGGGCCAGCGTGCCCTCGGAGCCGACGATCAGCTGGGTGAGGTCGTAGCCGGTGGACACCTTGGCGATCTTGCCGCCGGTGCGGATGATCTCACCGGTCGGCAGCACCGCCTGCAGTCCGAGCACGTTGTGCCGGGCCACGCCGTATTTGACCGCGCGCATCCCGCCGGCGTTGGTGCCGACGTTGCCGCCGACGCTGGAGGACAGCTCGCCGGGGTGGACCATGTACCGCAGGCCGGTGTCGGCGGTGGCGTCGTCGAGTTCGGTCAACGTGACGCCGGGCTGGACGACGGCGACCTGGTTGGTGGTGTCGACCTCCAGGACCGCGTTCATCCGCTCAAACGAGATCAGCAGCCCGTCCGCCCGGGGACGCGCCGCGCCCGACAGGCCGCTTCCCGAACCCCGGGCGGTGACCGGCACTCCATGTGCGGAGGCCGCCATCAACAGCCGCGAAACCTCTTCTGCGCTAGCCGGCTTGGCGACATACGCCGGCCGCTGCGGCGGGTGCGTCAGCTCCTCGTCGTGCCCGTAGTCCTCGGGGATCGTGTCGCCGGTCAGCAGATAAGCGCTCCCGACGATTTCGGCGAACCGCGCCGCCATGTCGCTCATCGACTCACTGTATCCCCGGGTCACGCGCGCAACTAGACTTGCACTTTGGCGCTACTGGCGCCAAAATGGCGCTATGCCTAGCGTGCAGATCAAAGACGTACCCGATGACACCCACCGTGTCCTACGGGAGCGGGCCGCGCGCGCGCATCAGTCCCTGCAGGAATACCTTCGCAGCCGGCTGATCGCCGACGCGAACCAACCAACTCTGGATGAAGTCTTCGACCGCGTCGCGGCGCGCCGCGGGGGCCGGGTGCCGTTTTCGGCCGCCGTCGATCAGGTTCGCGCAGACCGTGATCGTCGTTGACGCGAGCGTGCTGGCCGTTGCGCTGGGCGATGATGGGACAGACGGGCAGCAGGCCCGCGAACGTCTAGCGGACGACACCTTGGCCGCTCCCGAACTCATCGACCTTGAGGTGGTCTCGGTGTGGCGCCGACAGGTCGCTGCAAAACAAATGCCCGCCCGCAGGGCCGAAAGCGCGATTGCAGACCTGGCGGTTTTGCCGTTGAGCCGGTCCTCGCACCAACCAATGCTGCACCGCATATGGGAACTGCGGCATGCCATCACGCCATACGACGCGGCCTACGTCGCACTGGCCGAGGCCCTGGACGTTGTGCTGGTCACCGCTGATATGCGCCTGTCGCGGGCTGCAGGCGTTCGTTGCGAGATCGAGGCCTTGAGAACACATCGCTGAGGGCGTGGATGGTCCCCGGCGAACTCGCCATCTTCGGCCTCGACGAGCTCGACCGCGCGAAGGTTGGGCCGCCAGCTAAGGGGCCTCGACGCCGTCACGAGGATGGCGGGCGGGGCGGCTGCCGATCTCCAGACCCGCGATCGTGCTGGTTCCGTCGAACACCACTCGGCCGAATCTGCGCACGCTGCAATGCAGTCGGCCCGCAAGGTGCTCGAAATCGGTGTGGATGTTGCGCCGCTCGGCTGGCAGCGGCACCGGCAAGACGTGCGGGTTGACGTTGGTGCCGTCGCCGTCCAGGTCGATCTGGTAGCGCGGCGTGCGGGCGTGCACGGTCCAGCGTCCGTCGCTGAGCTGTGCTCGCACCCGCGCCGGCGGCGTCACCCGGATCACGCGGTCGTCGAGTCGCACCACCACGCCGGTGACCTCCTGGCGCAGCGGGCCGAGCTCAAGGAGGCCACCGGAGAACGCGACCGAGACGTCAGCGTCGTCGAAGTCGTGCGCCTGGCCCCACCACCAGCGTTCGGGAAACCCTGCGCCCCAGTTCCTTTCGGCGTAGAGCCGAGCGTCGTCGAACGTCCACACCGTTCCGTCGAATTCGACTGTGCCGCTGGCCTTTCCGCCCAGCCGGTAGGGATGCCAGTACTGGTTGAGGAACGGGACCGAGGACGCAATGCCACCACCGCCCAGGATCTTGGGCCAGGCGAACGGATCGGTGAAACGCAGGTTCACGGCGACGTCTTCGAGTTCGATGTGCAGGCCATCGGGGCTCGCGGCAATGCGCCCGCTCGAATCGATTCCGGCGTCGACGGTGAAGTGCGACAGCCTGGTTTCGGCATAGTCGAGGGCCGCGGAGTGCACGATACCGCCGGGGTGAACCGCGACCGCGACCGTCGCCCAGCTGCCGTCGGGGTGTTGGTTGACGCTGCACAGCGCGACGACGACCCGGCCCGTGGCGGTGTCGGTGAGGCGCCAGAACCAGCCCTCCATTTCGCGCCCATGTGACGGCACCGGGTCGCCGAAGGGGATATCGGCGCCGGTGCGCCGGTAGGCATGGACCAGCGGTCTGGCGGCCCCCTCGGCCATCCATCGCACGTAGGCGGCGGTCATAGGTGGTGCGCCTGGTAGATCTCGGCCAGGAATTGCTCGACGGCGACCGCGGTGTGCGCGGCGCGCGCCGAGCCGAAGATGTCGAAAGCGTGTTGGGTGAACGGCAATTCGGCATACACGACGGGCTGGCGGCTGATTTCGCGTAGTCGCCCCACGAAGCTGCGGGCCTGCTCGATGGGAACCAGGGAATCATTGGTGCCGTGCAGCACGAAGAACGGGGGAGCGTCAGCCGAGACGTGATTGATCGGTGAGGCGGCGAGGAACGGCTGCGGGTTGGTCGAGGGGCGTTGCTTGACAATCGATTTCACCAGCAGCCCGGGCATCATGGGGTGCATGTCGTCGAAGCGGGTGAAGTCGTAGACGCCGTAGAAGGGCACCGCGGCCTGTACCCGGGTGTCGGCGTCCTCGAACCCCGGCTGGAACTGCGGGTCATTGGGCGTCAGCGCCGCCAGCGAGGACAGATGACCGCCGGCCGAACCGCCGGTGATGGCGATGAAGTCGGGGTCGCCGCCGTACTCGGCGATGTGCTGTTTGACCCAGGCGAGGGCGCGCTTGACGTCGACGATGTGGTCGGGCCAGGTGTTGCGCGGGCTGTGCCGGTAATTGATCGCGACGCAGATCCAGCCCAGCTCGGCGAGGTGGCTCATCAGCGGATGGGCTTGTCCGCGTTTATTTCCCGTCGTCCACGCACCACCCGGAATCTGGAACAGCACCGGCGCCTTTCCGGCGCGATCCAGGTCGGGTCGTCGCCAGATGTCCAGGCGGTTGGCGCTGCCGTATTCGCCGTAGCTGATGTTCGAGTCGTGGGCGTAGTCGCGATAGACCCGCAACATCCGCAGCACTCCCGGCGTCTTGGCGGTGCCGGCGCCGTCCGGGCGGCGCCACAGGCCCGCGGAGTCGGTGCGCCGCGCGGCGCCCAGTCCGGTGTCCAACGCCGTCGTCAGCGGCACGTTAGCGCGATGGCCGGCGCGGCTGAAGTTGAGCAACCCCAGCGCCGATACGCCGGCCACCAGCCAGGCGATCGTGCGCACCGGCCGGGTCAGTTGCCGGGCCGTCAACGCCAGCCCGCCGAGCTGACTCGCCAGCGTCTGCAGCGGCAACTCGGTGACCACCAGGCCGAACATCCACGAGTAAATGGATAGCCGGGACTTGTTCACCACCGGCCGATACGCGTTGAGCGTGGAGGCGGCGGTCACGGCCGTGACCAGCAACGACCCGATCTGCCGGAGGATATGGACGAATCGAGAGCTCCCCATCGCGACCAGCTTACGATGCGCCCCTCAGCGCGGCGCGGCCACGGCGTCGGCGTTTTGCGTGAACAGCAGGCGTCACGTCGGCTCCATGTGGCGGGGCCTACCGGACGGCGATGACGGTCAAACTGTGGTGAATACCCGTGAAATCAGTTTCATTCCGCGTGATGAGCGGCACGCCCAAGGCGACCGCGACTGCGGCAATGAGTAGATCGAATCGGCGCGGCTTCGGGTCTCGACCAACGGCTCGAACCGCCGCGCAGAGGGCTCCGTAGACCCGCGCAGCTTGGGTGTCGAACGGGATCGGATCGAAGGTGCGGGTTATCCAGTGATAGCGCTGCTCGCGGGCCGCGTTCAGGAGTGGGTCGGCGGTGTGCAGGCCGTACGCCAGCTCAGCGAGCGTGATGGTGCTGATCGCGGCCGTGGACGCGTGCGCGGCAACGGCATCGGCCGGGAAGTCGATGACGACGGAGGTGTCGAGCAGCGCCCGCTCGTGTGGTGAGCTCATTTGGTGGCGTGCCACTTGTCGGCATCGCTGTCGTCGACGACACCGTCGAGCTCTTCGAGCTCACGAGCAAACCGCGCGGTGTCCCAACCGGGGAGTTCGCTTGTGCCTGTGGCTATTTGCGCCACCGGAACGAAGCGCGGGGGTCGTTCGGCTTCGGCTTCACCGTGTGGCACGAGGTCTGCGACAGGCACACCGTTTCGGGTAACCGTAAACCGTTCCCCCTGTTGTACGCGGCGCATGATCGCGCCGCTGTCGTTTCGCAATTCCCGTTGACTGAGCGGTGTGGCCATATCGCAGCGTAGCACAATGGTGCTACATCGTGTAGCCGCGGTGGGACCACGCGGCGGCGACGCAGTTTCGCTTGCCCGAATCCGGCTATCTCGCGCAGCAGGGAATGCGATTCGGGATCGCAGTGTTGCCTGGAGTCGACACGAACAGCCAGCTTTGCGATAGGCGGGATCGAGACGCGGTACCGACTGATTACACCGGGCGAGGTCCTCGGCGGGGGTCGCTACATGCTGGGCGGCGTGCTGGGGAGCGGTGCGACGTCGCGCGTGCACGACGGGTGGGACCTGCAGCTGAGTCGTCGTGTGGCCATCAAGCTGCTTCAGCGCGGGATCCATGGCCGCCCGCCGGAGCTGACCGGTCGCCACGTCGTGGGGGTGCACGACGTCGGCGAGCATGACGGCGTGCCGTTCATCGTGATGGAGCGCCTACCGGGAGTGTCGCTGGCCGACTCCATCGCCCGCGGCCCGCTGGAACCGGCATTCGTTGAGGCCGCGCTCGACGGCGTGCTGGACGCCCTGGCCGAGGCGCACAGCGTCGGCGTCCTGCACCGAAACATCAAGCCGGGCAACATCTTGCTGACCGCCAGGGCCGAGGCCAAACTCGCCGACTTCGGGGCTGGCGTCAGCCTGCCCTACCTGAGCCCCGACCGGCTGGCTGCCAAGGCGGCGACGGCGCTCGACGATCTGTACGCCGTCGGCGTGGTCGGCTACGAGGCACTGACGGGCCGGCGGCCGTTCCCGCAGCAGGACCCGGGCGCCCTGGCCCACGCGATCCTGCACGAGGATCCACCGCCGCTTGCCTCGCTGCGCCCCGACGTGCCCGCCGGGCTTGTCACCGTGATCGAACAAGCGATGACGCGCGATCCCACACAGCGGTTCGACCACGCCGACGCGATGCGAGCGGCGCTGACCGGCGCACAGCCTGCGCCAATTTCCTTGCATCCGAACGGTGTTGGCCGATCGGAGAATTCACACGCCTACGCCGCTCATTCGTCGTAGGTCAAGAACTCAGCGAGCATCTCGGCGCGGGGGAGCAGGGACCGAGCCGAAGGGCCGGCGGTGCATGCGTGCCAGTCGGCGTCGTCGAGCAGGTCGAGCCCACGCATGATGCTGGACTGCTTGGCAATTGCCATCCGCACGTCGTGCAGGGTGAGGGGTTGCCCGTCGCGCTGCCAGCCATGCCCGAGCAGTCGATGGACGCGCTCCGCGAGCTTCAGTTCGTCAAGGGGGCCGTGCGCCGCCAGTACCGCAATCGTCAGTTCGATGATTTCGGTGCCAAACGTGTTGGGGCTGAACGCCGATCGCAGCCGGCGCATCACGGCCTGATCGTCGTCGGCTGCGCGGGTGGGCGTGAGCACGCCGTGGCGCAGTCGGAGCAGGCCCACCTGGCGCAGTAGGTCGTGCAGCACGGCCAGGGCCGGCAGGTTGTCCTCGGTGGCGGCGGGCCGCCCAAGTATGTGCCAGTGCGGGCGGTGTTGCTGCATGCTGCGCACCACGGTTCTGGGCAGCCGTCCGCCCGGAGTGAGCCGGATCCCGTCGGCGGCGAGATCGAGCAGTAGCCGCACGCTTTCGGGCACCGCACCGACGACGTTGCGCACGCGCTGGTCGGTGGCGGCCTTATCGAAGGGGCGCAGCCGGTTGCCGACCCAGCCGCGCGTGCGCTCGTGGTCGGGGCGGGTCGGGTCGGCGAGTACCTCGAGCAGTTCGGTGTAACCGCCGGGGCCGCCGCAGTCTTCGGGTGGGCAGGCGCCGGAGCCGTCCACGCAGCCCGGCGCTGGGCCGCCGGGGCCGAGTACTTCGATGTCGTGGGTCCAGTCGTCGCCTAAGTCGTAGAGGTACTCGAACCCGACGCCGAGGTCGGTGAGCGAGGCGCCGGTTTCGTCGCGTTGATCCTCCGGCCACACCTCTGCGCCGGGAATCTTCATCCCGTAGGTCGCTGTCGGCGTGACGAATTGGTGCAGATGCGAGTCGGTCCACCCGATCGCGACCTGCAGCACCGCGTGCAGCTCCGGCAGCGTCGCCGACGCGGGCACGTCGATCACCCGAACAACCGCTGGCTCGACATCGCGCAGCACCACCCGCAGGCGTGTGGTCTTCACTGTTCTGCGTCAATGAGCGACGTTGCGGCGCAACACTTCTTGTACTTGCGCCCCGACCCGCACCAACACGGTTCGTTGCGACCCGGCGGCCAGACGACCAGATCCGGGTCGGCTTGCGTCGTCATGTACGCGGCATAGGTGGCACGGGATTCCGCGTCATCGGGTGGCGCTCCTCGTTCGGCGCACCACGCGGTAAACGGTGCCACCCGCACCGGCGCGACGAGAAGCACGGGCACGCCGGCTCCCGACAACTCGCGGAACTGTTGTTGCATCGCGCGGCAGTACTGATCATGCGGCAGCGGTCCATCGGGGCCGGCCACCACATCGCTGGCTGCCAGTTCCGGCCAGATCCTGACCACCTGCTCGTAGTCGCCGGCCGGCAGCCAGGCGACCGCCACCGCGTCGATGGGTTCCACTCCCGCATCTTCTCCCACCACTGCGACGCGCGCCAGTGCCACACTGGGTCGTCGTTTGATCGCCTTTAGTTGCAAGGCCTTTCGTTGGGCGCCCAGTTAAGCCGGTTTGTCACAAGAGTCACAGCGGAGCTGGCATGTGCTTTTTGTCCACCTTCGAGCGACAACGCGTCGATGACCTGTCGCCACGCCCGTAGCCATCGTCCTACGAAGGCAGGATCGTCAGTGGGCAGCGGGGGCCATGCGCGCGGCTCAACGGCCCGTCGAGCGTCACCACCGCGCACCCCAGGTGTTCGGCCAACGCGATATAGGTCGCGTCATAGGCGGTCATGTTGCGGCGCAATTCCCACACGCGCTCCAACAGGGGGGCAATGACGTAACGCGTTACCGCCAAGCTCCGCCATCGCGCGACCGCGCGGAAGCCCTCGTCGTCGTCCAAGGCGCCGGCCAGCACGCGACGCCGCAGTGCGTTGGTCACCTCGGCGTCGATCAAGTGTGGGGCGTGCAACGCGTCCGACGCCAGGGCTGCGCGGGCCGCCCCGTTGTGCAGCACGGCGGCCACCGCAGCCGACGCGTCCACGACAATCACCGCCGATCGGCCTCGATATCGGCCACGATCTCCGCGGGGTCGATCGGCAGGTCCGGCCACGACGCCATCAGCGCCGCGTTGTCGACCCGCCTGGTAGAGGCGTCCAACTCACGGATCGCCGCCGCAGTCACCGACATCTTTTGCTGGCGGGCCAAGCGTTCCAGCCGCTCCACCACCTCGTCGGGCACGTTGCGCAAGTGCAATGTCTTCACAGCCGCCATGCTAGCAAAATGCTAGCTTGGTGCTTGCGTGCATGCACACCCGCAGGGTGGCCCCAGATGAGCTGTTTATCTTCATGGCATGAGTAAGCGACTCCAGGTTCTCCTCGATGCGGAGGAGTGGGAGCAGCTCCAGGCGATTGCGCGCCGGCATCGCACGACGGTCTCGGAGTGGGTTCGTCGCGCGCTGCGTGAGGCGCGGGAGCGCGAGCCGGCCGGTGATCTCGATACCAAGCTGCGCGCCGTTCGCGCCGCAGCATGTCACACGTTCCCGACCGCCGACATCGAGCAGACGCTCAAGGAGATCGACCACGGAGCCAAAGCATTGCCGGAAGCCGCGCAGTGATCCTGGTCGCCTCGAATATTCCGATGTATCTGGTCGTGGGTCGGCGCGGTGCTCGATGTCTGGCTGCTAGCCGCGCTTGGTTCCGGGCGTGAAGGTGACCGGCAGCGTGCCCAGCCCGGTCATGGCCGGGTTGCCGCGGTAGCGGTGGACGCCGTCGAGGTCGACCCGGTAGTCGGGGATGCGGTCGAGCACCGCGCGGACCATCACCTCCGACATCAGCCGCGCCAGGTGCGAGCCGATGCAGCGGTGCGGGCCCAGCCCGAACGCGAGGTGGCGGTTGGGGGAGCGGTCCAGGATGACTTCGTCGGCGCGGTCGAACTCGTTCTCGTCGTGGTTGGCGGCCAGCCAGCTGATGATGGCGCGGTCGTTCTTGCGCAAGTGTTGGCCGTTGAGCTCGACGTCCCGGGTGACGGTGCGGCTCAGTTGCTGGTTCACAGAGAAGTAGCGCAGGAATTCGTCGGTGGCGGTGCGGTACAGCTCGGGGTGGTCGATGAGTTGTTGGCGCAGCGGCGGGTGGGTGCCCAGGTGCAGCAGGGTCAGCGCGGTCTGCGAGGTGGTGGTGTCCACGCCGCCGCCGATGAGGTTCCAGACGATGTTGAGCAGCTGGTCGTCGGTGAGGCGCTGCCCGTCGAATTCGAACTGGATGAGGAAGCTGGTCAGGTCGTCGGTCGGGTTGCCGCGTCGTTCGGTGGCGAAATCGATGACCTCTTGCATCATGGCCGGGACCTGGGAGATGGCGGCGAGGTATTCGGGGCTGTCTTGCGGGACGGCCATGACGGAGTGAAAGAGGTTGGCGTAGAGCTGCCAGTTGTCATACGGCAGGCCCATCAGCTTCATGGTGAGGATGGCCGGCACCGGGCTCGCGTAGTCGAGCACCAGGTCCATTTGCCCGGTGGTGATTTTCTGGTCGAGGAACTCGTGGGCCTTGTCTTCCATGAACGGCTTGAGCTTGTCGACGGCGCCCGGGGAGAAGAACGGGGCCAGCGCGTGGCGCAGGGCCAGGTGGTAGTCGCCGTCGACCTCGCCGATGCCTAGGGCCGGTTGGCCTTCGGGACGCGGGACGCCCATCTCGCCCTGGTAGTCGACGCCGTTGGCCGCGTGGGGTTCGTAGCGGTGGGAGAAGGTGTCGTCGTCGCGGGCGGCGTTGCTCACCGCGGCGTAGCTGCTGAGGTACCAAAAGCCGTCGTAGTTGGTGTTCCAGGCGACCGGGCATTTCTGTCGGAGCTCGGCGTTGATGGCGCGCTGGTTGTCGTTGAAGTCGTCGGAGTGGTGGTCGAAGTCGACGACGGCGTCGTCGGTGACGTCGGGACGGGTCGTCATCTGCTTGGGGCCTCCACCGCGACGGGAGCTCGGCTATTTATGCTGTCTTTGCATTATTACGCTTATGGGTTCTGGCGAGAAAGGCCGCGATGAGTAGTCACCGGACGACCTTCAACCATGTCGGCTTGTGCGTCGCCGATGGCGCGCGGTCGCGGCGGTTCTACGAGAACGTGCTCGGGTTTCAGTTCTGGTGGGAGCTTGATCCGCCCGACGGGCCCACCGCCCAGCTGGTGCAGTTGCCGCCGCCGCTGGGGGTGCATGCGACGTATCTGGTGCGCGACGGGTTTGTGCTCGAGCTGATGGACTATTCGAAGCGGCAGGTGCACGCCGGCTCGGAACGGGTGATGGATCAGATTGGGCTGACGCACATTTCGTTGTCGGTATCCGACCTTGCCGGCGCGCTGGAGAAGGTTGTCGAGTTTGGGGGAGCGGTGGTCGACGCGACGGTGACCGAGGCCATGGCGATGGTCCGGGATCCGGACGGGCAGTTGTTGGAGTTGCTTTCGGATGGGTGGTTGTCGGCGCTGCCGCCTCGGCCTTAGGGCCGTTGGTTTGATTGCCGAGCGACCCACGACGACGCCGCAGGCTGTTTCCGGGACACCCTTGGCTGTAGTGGCGCTGCCCGTGGCGACGTTGTAGCCGCAATGCGACGAACAGGTAAGTGGCATGGTAGGGGCATGAATCGCATACGCCTGAGCACGACTGTGGACGCCAAACTCCTCGGCAGTGCACGGAGCGTTCGCCCGGGAATCACTGACGCCGCCCTAATCGATGAGGCCCTCGCGGCACTGCTCGCTCGGCACCGATCTGCAGAGATCGACGCCAGCTACGCCGCGTATGACGAGCACCCAGCTGCGGAGCCGGACGAGTGGGGGCACCTGGCCTCGTGGCGGCGGGCCGCGGGCGCCTCATGAAGTGCGCTGCCCGCTCGCGGGGAGGTGTGGTGGTGCGAACTGGCCGAGATCGGCGCCGCGCGTGGTTGTCCTATCCCGTGACGCGGCGGTCCCCGGCTGCGATGTGCCCTCGTCGCTCCATGCACGACGACCGTCCGGGGCCTCACCAGCGAGGTTGTCCTGGAACCGGACTCGACCCCATCTCGCGTCGTTCGGCGGTCAACCTAGATTTGGTCGAAAGCGTCTCGGTCGCAGTCTTGGTCAGCTGCCTCGGCCGGCTTGTCGACACCAGGATGCGTGAGATCTGCGGTCCGCTTGAGGTCGCGGTTGACTACACCGGCTGATCCCAAGCAGCCGCGGTTGGCCTCTGTTCCAGCCCGCGGGTCACCCGGTCGGTTGCCCGCCGCAGGTGTGGCTGCTCCTCCAAAGGCGCCAGGCGGCTGGCCACCTTCCAGAATGGACCAGCGATGTCGTGTAAAGAGTGGCTTCAGACCAGATGTTTGATGTCCACGCCTTCCCAGTGCCTTGCGAGATACTCTGCGACCAACCGACGGTGACAATAGTCCGGCTTATCCTCGCTGCACAGCAACACCGAGTTATCGAGTAACTCGCGTGAGGCAGTCTCCTCAATGCGCCGCCTCTTCATCAGCTGTAGAAATTGATGTTCGTATTCTGCCCAGGTGCCGCCGCCCTTCCGATAGGCATCGAGCATTGGTTGCGTCGGTGCTAAGTCCGATCGGTGAACATAAGCCATGCCGCAAATTTCCCTCAGGAAGTAACGAAGGTCGTCGCGCTTTGCGAATCCAGCTAGTTGTGAAACATTATTCAGTCGAACATCGACTAGCGTTGAGGCGCCCGAGTCGCGCAGCAACCCGAAAAATCCGTCAGCAGATTTCTTGGTAAAACCAATCGTATAAATGTTCATGTTGGATATGCGCCATCGCCGACACGCAGCGACTCGTTGACGTATGCGATGCGGTGCTCCTGGCGGATTAGAGCCTCTTCGAGGAGCTCGGCACGACTATGGAATAGGTCTGCCTCGGCTAGCCCAAATTTAGCCATGAGACGTTGCATAGCCATGGCATGGCTTTCGATATGCCCGTCGGCGTGGATGTGGTCGATTCTAATACCCCTCTCCGCAAGCACACGGGCAACTAGTACTGTGCGATGGCAATCAAGCGGTTCTCGCTCCGCACACATAATCGCGATACCTTCTCTCTGCATCCCATCCAGTAGCCGTTCTATTCCGCAGTTGAACTCGGGAGTTTGCGAGAGGCGGTCGTATTGGACCCGCCCGTCAACGTAACAGTCAGTGTCATCCGTACGTGCCCCCAGCTGCTTGCCCATAAAGACATACTTGATGCCAGCCTCGGCTAAGCTGCGATTCAGTGCGTCACGGTTGAAATGGGGCGCAAATCGACTTACCGGGACAGATCGTACATCTGCCACCGCCGTGACACCGCTCTGTCGAAGCAGTCTGCAAAATGTTGCGATATCGTGCGTGGAGTGGCCGATTGTAAGCACCTTATTTAGCATCATTACCTGCCGCTTCCGGTACTTGTTGCGCGTTCGATTATTGCTGCTACCAACTTATAAACATAGCCATCATACGGTTCGCCCAAGCTAATCGTCAGGAATGCCTCGCCCAATGTATAATTGCCGTCTGATTCTGCCAGATACTTCCGTTCATAAACCGGATCGGTTACTCGCAATGAATAATCGCAACCAGAGTATTCGAAGCCTGCTTGCACGACACGTTTTGGATTGCCGAATGCAGCACCGGGGCAGTGCACGCGTAAAGTGACGCGGTCTACTCGTATGAGTTTGAGTGAGTGCGTCAATGTGCGAGCTTGTCGCTCGGGCACACGATCATTCACCCCGTGGTAGGTGCTGTATCCGTTAATCCACAAAGACGCGGGCCGCTCCTCGAATGCGAGCAGTCGATCCCATTCCGCGCGCCCGGTCTTTTTCCAGTAATACTCAGGATCGAGTAGCCAATTTTCGCTTTGGTAGCTATGCGGCCGGGCCTCGATAAGCGGGACGGAGACGATATCGAGCACCTGTGGGTCGGAGCCATCTTCGTACTGTCGCTCGTATTCAGACACCTCATGATTGGGACGCGAGCTGATGGGACGTATCCACTTCGCACGGTCATGGGCAACGACTATTCCCGCGACGCATCGGCCCGACATCTTGCGGGAGTTCGCCAGGCACACGATGGTTTTGGCCTCTGTCACGCGAGCACGCACCCTCGGATCTTGGACTGGATCGACCAATAGAGCGACTGTAGCGCGCTCCACCGACGGGGCGACGCTCCAACTCGGCCCGCGTCGGCACCCAGTGCGATAGTGTCCCTTGGTGCTGCAGTGCAAGTTGGGGTGGTATAGGAGTGTCTGTAGTTAGTTCTCCGCCGGAACCCGGTCAAGTTGTTGAGGTTCGCGGATCCACCTGGGCAGTAGCAAATGTCCAGGCCCAAGGCCTGCCCCGCAGCCCAGCAGACGAGGCCGCAGCCCAGCTAAACCACGTCGTCGACCTTCAATCCCTCGATGAGGACCGGCTAGGCGAACAACTGTCGGTCATTTGGGAGCTGGAGGTCGGCCACACCGTCACGCCGGCGCAGGGCCTCCCAGAGCAGATCCATCCGGAAGCCTTCGACGACCCGGAAACCCTCGCAGGGTTTATCGACGCCATGCGCTGGGGCGCGGTGACGTCGGCGGACCCCAACCGGTACCAGGCGCCGTTCTGGTCCGGCGTCGCAGTGGAGGCCTACCAGCTTGAACCCCTACGCCGCGCCCTGGCCAGCCCGCGTGCGAACCTGCTACTGGCCGATGACGTGGGTTTGGGGAAGACGATCGAGGCCGGTCTGGTCCTCCAGGAGCTTTTCCTAAGGCACCGTGCACGCACGGCGGTGATCGTCTGCCCGCCCAGCCTGTCGCTGAAGTGGCAGGACGAGATGCGTGACAAGTTCGGCCTTCAATTCACCATCGTCAACAGCGAGCTGATTGCCCAGGTGCGTCGCAGCCACGGCCTGCACGCCAATCCGTTTCTGCTGTACCCGCGGGTGATCGTGAGCATGGCGTGGCTGCCCCAGGTGCGGGCGCAGCGCATGCTGCGTGACGTGTACGCGCAAGCCTCCAACCCCAAGACCGCCAAGCGGTTCGCATTCGACGTGCTGATCGTCGACGAGGCGCATCACGTTGCGCCATCGAGCCCATCGGCGGTAGCCAGCGGCCGCGGCTATGCGGTAGACACCCAACGCACGGAGGCGGTCCGCCAGCTCGCGGACAAATGCGAGCACCGACTGTTCCTGAGCGCCACCCCGCACAACGGGCATCCGGAATCGTTCACCGCGCTGATGGAGATGATCGACCCGCGGAGATTCTCCCGCGGCGCAATCCTTGACTCGGTCGCACTCAAAGACGTCACGATCCGCCGGCTGAAAAAAGATCTAAAAGCCAAGGGGTTCAAGGACCGTCAGGTCAAAATTCTGTCGTTCGATCCCGACGACGGCGAGCAGGCGATGTTCGACTTGCTCGACGAGATCGTCACCAACAGTGCCAAACAGAACGGCACCAAGCCGGGTGGTGACATCGTGACGATGCTGCTCAAGAAGCGGTTCTTGTCCAGCCCGTTTGCGTTCGGGATGACGCTGAGCCACTACCTCAGCGCCCAGGCGGGCCGCGGCCTGATCGATGACTATGACGACATTTTCGGCGATGGCCAGGCCGACGAGGAAGAGGGGCTGTGGGAGCAAGACGAGTCCGAGCGGCTGCGTGAGTCGAAGGGTTCCGACCCGCTCAGTGCCGCGGCGCCGGGCCAGCTGGAAAAGCTCAGAGACTGGGGACTGGGCTACGAGAGCCGCCCGGACTCGCGCCTGGACAAGCTCATCGACTTCCTCGACGCGATCTGCCGGCCCGACCGCAAACACTGGCTCAACGAGCGGGTCGTCGTATTCACCGAATACGCCCACACCGTTGATTGGCTGCAGCGGGTACTGACACAACGCGGCTACGACAAAGATCGGCTGGCGGTGATCCAAGGTTCGACGCCGACCGAGGACCGCGAATACATCCGCTCTCAGTTCACAGCCGACCCCGCCCAGGAGCCGGTGCGGGTGCTGCTGGCCACCGATGCCGCCGGTGAAGGCATCGACCTCCAGACCCATTGCCACCGTCTGGTGAATTTCGACATCCCGTTCAACCCGTCGCGGCTGGAGCAACGGATCGGCCGCATCGATCGCTACGGCCAGACGGAGACACCGGAAGTCTTCCACTTCGTCCCGGACGAAAAGTCGTCGACCTACGGTGCAGATGTCGATTTCATGGCCCGGGTCGCCAAGAAGATCGCTCAAGTCGAGCTGGACCTCGGCTCAGCGAACCAGGTGATCGGCGAGGAGATCCAGCAGCACTTCACCGGCCGTAAACCAGCCACGCGCAAGGCCAAAGGGGTCGATGCCAACGAGGTAATCAACTCCGCGCTCGCCGGAGGGATAGAGCTCAACGCCCGGCTCACCCAGCTGGAACAGGGCTACGACGATTCGCGTGTCCAGATGCATCTGGAACCGGGAAACCTGCGCCGAGTCGTGGACACCGCGTTGCGGATCAACCACCAGCCACCGCTGATCCCGGTTGGTGATGACCGCACCGACGCCGACGTGTTTGCGCTGCCGACACTGACACCGGGTTGGCACGACACCCTTAAGGGCTTGGACACACGGCTGAAACCTGGTGTGCTGCGCCCGATCACGTTTGACCCGGCCGCGGCAGAAGGTCGCAGCGATCTGGTCTATGTGCACCTGGGTCATCCGATCGTCCAGAAGGCACAGCGGCTGCTGCGCAGTTCGCTGTGGAGCGTGGACTCCCCGCTCAGCCGGGTGACGGCGGTCGTGGTTGATGACCTACCGGAGTCGTTCGTCGCCGCGGTGACCCGCATGGTGCTGGTCGGGCGCGGAGGCGTACGGCTACACGAGGAGGTGTTTCTAGTGGGTGTCCGGCTGAGAGGCCGCCGGACGATGGCCGAGGAGAAAGCCGAAGCGGCCCTGGACCAAGCCCTCGATCACGACCGGCTCAAGTCGGCTAGTAAGCAGTTGCGCGATCGGCTGTGCGAGTTGTGGAACCTTCCTGACGCGCCGCTGCGCGCCCGGCTGGAGGCGTCAATGCAGACTCGCGCGGCGCGCCGCCAAGAGCTGGTGATGGAGCAGCTGGCCAAACGCCAACAAACCGATACCCAGCGCGCACGCGACATCTTCACCGCGTTCCGAGCGAACCTCCATGACTCGTTGGCTCAGTTACGAAGCAAGGAAGCCGAATCCGAGGCGATGCTGTGGGCCGACGACCAGCAAAAGCAGTGGCGCCGAGACATCGAGAGCATGCAACGCCGCCTTGACGACCTCGATGATGAAGAGACCCGCGAAATCCAAGCGATCATGCACCGCTACGCAGACGTCAAACCACACACGACCGCAGCCGCGGTCGTGTTCGCACTCACCCCGACGGACGCGGCAGAGGGGTTGCGCTGATGCCCGCGCGACGAAAGCCTCAAAGCATCATTAATGCCGCCGACCTGCACCGGCAGTGGCTAGAACTGGTCGACACCGAGGGCCCGTTCCTGGCGATTCCACCGCTCAAGCGGGTGTGGCCGCAGGGCATGCCACGTCTTTCCGACGACCGCAAGGAAGCATTGGTCTACGCCCGCAAGGACTTCGAGCCCGCATGGGAGTCGCTCGACCGCATGCCCGACGATTCGGCGACGCTGGACGCCTACCGTATCGCGCGCGACAAGTGGGTCGAGGCAATCTTGCGGGAGGTGGCTGGCTGGGCAGAGTCGCTGTCGTGGGGTGAGGTGGCCGCTGTGCCGGCCCAATCCCCTAACCGTGCGGTGACGGTGACAGCCAACGCCGCACTCACTGGCCCGGATGGCATCGGAGCCCTCGTTTCTGTCATCGACCCGGTCGATTCGCTGCGGCAGGTACCTAACGATCTTTGGGCTGCCACCCCGGTCGACCGGATGGAGGCGCTGCTGCGCGCCAACGGCGTTGAGGTCGGCATCGTCACCGACGGACGCTGGTGGGGACTGGTGTGCGCCCGCGAAGGCAGCATGGCTGCCTCGGGCATTGTCGACGCACTGACGTGGATCGAAGAGCCCCGCACCCGCGACGCGTTCCTGACCGTCATCGGCCGCCAACACCTCGTGGGCGGCGACCCGAACGAGCGGCTGCCGGTGCTGTTCGCCGAATCTGTCGCCGCCGCTGAGGAAATCACCGAGGCGCTCGGCGCCCAGGTGCGCCGCGCCGTCGAGTTGCTCATCGCGTCGTTTTCTGAATCGGCAGCCGATGCGCAAAATCGGGGACAACCCAACCCGCTGCCAGACGACCCTCACCAAGCCTACGAGGCCGCGGTGACGATCATGATGCGGATCGTGTTCTTGCTGTTCGCCGAAGAGCGGGGCCTGCTGCCATCGGGAGAACTTTTCGAACAGGGCTACGGCATCTCGGCCTCGCTGGATCGGCTGCAGGGCCGCGAGACCGCCGAGGGCGAAGAGGCGCTGGATGCCACCTCGATGATGTGGCATCGACTGCTCGCCACCAGCCAGGCACTGTATGCGGGCGCCTCATTTGAAGGCATGCGGATGCCGGCCTACGGGGGCTCTCTCTTTGACCCCGTACGGTTCCCGTTCTTGACCGCGACTACCGAACACGGCACTCTCGCGCTGACGGTGTCTGATCGGGTGATGCTGCATGTGCTGCGCTCGGTGCAACAGGCCGTCCTCAAGGGCGGCGAGGCACGCCGAATATCGTTCCGCGACATCGATGTTGAGCAGATCGGTTACATCTATGAGGGCTTGCTCGGCTACACCGCGGTCACCGTCGACCAACCCTATCTGGGCTTGCAAGGCAAGAAGGGTGAAGAACCCGAGATCCCGCTCGCGGTGCTGGAGGAGCTAGCTGCCGGCTACGCCACCCCAAAGAAGCTCGCCGAAGCGATCCGCGCCTGGGTCGAGCGCGACCAGCCCGGTGCGACGCCGCAATCGGCGACAGCAATCACGAAAGGCCTTGGTACCAAGCCTGAGCCGGGTGCGGTCAGCGCTCTCGCTCAGGCCGCCGGCGACGACGCCCATTTGCGCGACCGGGCGCTGAAATGGCTGAGTTTGATTCGCCAGGACCTGCGCGGCCGCCCGTTCGTTGTGCGCGCCGGCGGATTGATAGTCAAAGAGACCCCCTCCCGCAAGAACGCCGGCGCCCACTACACCCCGAAATCGCTGGCCGAAGAAGTCGTGCTGCACGCGCTGCAACCGCTGTGCTACTGGCCCGGCCCACACCGGACCGCCGACGAAGCGAAGTGGAAACTCAAGTCCTCCGACGACATCCTGAGCCTCAAGGTTACCGACATCGCTTGCGGCTCTGGCGCATTCCTCGTCGGCGCGGCACGCTATCTCGCCGAACGAGTAGTTGAGGCGTGGACCGCCGAAGACCCCGCCAACAGCCAACGCCGCGATCTGTATCTGCGGGCCATCCGTGAAGTCGTCGCCAACTGCATCTACGGCGCCGACATCAACGACATGGCCGTCGAAATGTGCAAGCTCTCACTCTGGTTAGTCTCCCTCGATCGCGACCTGCCGTTCTCATTCGTCGACGACAAAATTTTCCTCGGCAACTCACTGCTCGGCCTGACCAGCCTCGACCAACTCCGCAAACTGCACATCGATCCGAGCCGTGTACCAGCCACGGCGATGATCGACATCTTCGACGTCGACATCGACGCCATCATCCATCGAGCCGTCGAACTGCGTCGCAAACTAGCCACCGAAATCGACGAAAACGATCCCGCTCGCAACAGCGCTGCCAAACACCGGCAGCTCGCCCAACTGCACGACGTCACAGCCGAATTGCGAAAGATCGCTGACGGCGTGATCGCCGCTGGACTGTCCCTTGGCGGGAAACCGGACAAGGCACTCGACGAGGCGTACGAGAACCTGCGCATCGCCGTCAAGACCGCACACCCCGAATCTGATCAACCGGACTCGACAATGCTCGGCTCGATCATTGACGCCGGCCTGAGGCCAACGGTGCAGACAGACTACGAGCGATGGCGGCCGAATCATTGGGTCATCGAGGCACCGGATGTTGTCGTTGAACGAGGCGGCTTCGATGCCATCATTGGGAATCCGCCGTTCCTCGGTGGCCAAAAACTCACCGGTGCTTTGGGAACCAACATTCGCGACTGGTTCGTTAACGTACTCGCTGAAGGGACTCGGGGAAGTGCTGACCAGGTGGCGTACTTCTTCCTGCGCGCGCAGTCGTTGCTCTCTTCAGAGGGGACCGTGGGGCTCATCGCCACGAACACCATCGCCCAAGGCGACACGCGCGAGGTTGGGCTCGATCGAATGGTCGCCTCCGGATTCACCATCACCCGCGCGATCCAGAGCCGGTCCTGGCCCGCCGCCAGCGCCAATCTGGAATACGCCGCGGTGTGGGGCACTGTCGGGCCGGTGGCCGACGACGTGCCACGCATCAGCGACGACACGCCCGTCAAGAGGATCAGTACCCTGCTGGAGCCCGGCGGGCGGATTGCGGGTAACCCCGTCCGGCTCGCCGATAACGCGGACGTCGCCTTCCAAGGGTGCATCGTGCTTGGCATGGGCTTCGTCCTCGAACCCGACGAAGCACAGGCGTGGATTGCCGAGGACTCTCGTAATGCCGAGGTTCTGTTTCCTTACCTTGGCGGTGAAGATCTCAACTCTCGGCCGGACTGTTCCGCATCGCGCTGGGTGATCGACTTCTATGGACTAGCCGTCGAACAGGCGGCGCAGTACGTGCAGCCTTTGAACCGAGTGCGTCTTCGGGTCAAACCCGAGCGCGACAGGAATAGTCGGCAAGCTCGCCGCGACAATTGGTGGCTTTTCGCGGAGAACGCATCGGGCATGCGGAAGGCGATCGCTGGCCTCGACGAGGTGCTCGTAATTGCGCTGGTGAGCAAGACGGTCATGCCTGCGCGCGTTCCGACAGGACAAGTCTTCGCCCACAAGCTTGCGGTCTTTGCGGTCGATTCGTATGGCGACCAAGCGGTGCTCTCGTCGAGTCTCCACCAGATGTGGGCCATTAAATACGGTTCGACGATGCGCACCGATGTGAACTATTCGCCAACTGATGTTTTCGAGACTCTCCCACGCCCTGAAACAACAGAGTGGTTGGAACAAATCGGTCGGACGCTCGATGCGGAGCGTCGTGAGATCATGCTTCGCCGCGACCTCGGTCTGACCAAGCTCTACAACCTCGTCAACAACCAGCAGCTCGCTGATGCCTCCGATCCAGATGTGGCCCGGATGCGGGCGATTCACGTCGAACTCGACGAGGCGGTCATGGACGCCTACGGCTGGTCGGATATTCCGCTCGAGCACGGCTTCCACACCTACCGCCAAATGCAGCGTTGGACGGTCAGCCCCGCTGCGCGAGTCGAGATCCTTGACCGGCTACTGGAGCAGAATCACCGCCGCGCCGCCGCCGAAGCTAAGCAGGCGGCCAAACCGAAACGCAGGGACGGCCGCGGCCGGACGGTGTCAGAACGGCAAGGAACACTGATCCCATGAAGGAGACCACCGAGAAGTCGAACGGCGCCGAGGCTACCTACCAGCTGACTTATGAGCCCGACGGCACGTCGTTCACCGTGCGGGAGAACCTGGTCGACATCTTGAAACGTGAGCTGCTCGGGCCGATCCACGGCCCGCATGAGGTGCTGCCGTTCAGCCCTCGCTCCCAGTACCTGGTTGGCCACATCGCCCCGGTGAAACTCACCGGCGCCGCGCATACCGACGACGATGCCGAAGGCGACGCCGAGCGCGGACCCTTAGTGGAGCCGCGCGCCGACGGCGAAGGACTTGTGGAAGGCCACGGTGTGCCGGCCATCGCTGCCGACGACAATGATGCTGACGGCGAAGACGACGACGCCGATGACCGAGCGCCCAAGCAGGGGTTGATGATCGCGGCGTCGATGGGCCTGCGGTTTCAAGTTCCGCTCGATCTGGGGTCGTTCACGGTGACCGCGTCGTGGGGCACCTACGAGAGCGTGCAGACCGACCAGGTCACCAAGTCCGGTCGCCCGATTCGCCACTACCAGCGCACCCCCGTGGAAGAGGCACGCACTATCGCGTTGGCCGACCTGATGCCGGGCCGTACCACGACGGTTCCGTTGCAAGAGTCCATCTGCCTGCGGATCGACCGCTACAACGACCCGGCGTGCGGGCGCGTGCTCATTGAGATCGCGCTGTGCAACGACCGTGCGGCGCCCCTGCCGATCCCGTTGGGGATGTGGATGTTTCAAACAAAACTTCATGTCGACGCGGGCGGTGCCGAGGTGTTCCTGCCGGTCTGCGACGTGTTGGAACAAGAACTCCCCGAACACGATCCGGAGGTCCGACGGCTCAACCTGCAGTACCGCAACCGGCTGGAATACGCGATCGGGCGGACCTGCTCGGTCGACTGGTCGGTCAAAACCGGCTCGCGGCGCGCGTCAGCGGTGTGGACAACCTGGCTACCGGTCGCCGAAACCCCGCAGACTCGAGCTCGGCCTGTGGAGAACGCGCTGCTGTCCATGGACAAACTGTCCCGCGTCACACCCGATGAGTTGCGCAACGGGCTGCAGCCCCTGGTAACGGAATACGGCACCTGGTTGGACGGCCAGCAGTCGATCGCTGCCGAGCTGCCCGAACATCTACGCGAGACAGCGGAGTTGGTGTTGTGGGAGGCGCGTCAGGCCCACCAGCGGCTTCAGGCCGGGCTCGAACACGTCGCCACTGACGACGAAGCGCTGCGCTGCTTTCGATTCATGAACCAAGTGATGCGCGACCAACGCATCGCCACCCAGGTTGCGGCGGAGCGCGCCTCCGATCCGTCACTGTCGATCCCGGATGCGCAGAAAAAGGTTGCAGACAAGGGGGAGACCGCCGCATCCTGGCGGCCGTTCCAGCTAGCCTTCATCCTCATGCAGCTTCCCGCGTTAACCGACCCCACGGTGCCGCTACGCAGCGCCGAGCATCAAGCGCGGGTCGAGTTGCTGTTCTTCCCGACCGGTGGCGGCAAGACCGAGGCCTATCTCGGATTGGCGGCCTACACTTTCGCGATCCGCCGCAGGCAGGGCGTCGTCGAATCGAGCGAAGGACCCCTCGACGGCCGCGATGGGGTCGCCGTGTTGATGCGATACACGTTGCGGCTGTTGACCGCCCAGCAGTTCCAGCGCGCCACCGCGCTGATGTGTGCGGCCGAGCTGGTGCGACGTGCCGATGAAAGCACCTGGGGCAGCGAACCATTCCGGATCGGACTGTGGGTCGGCACTGATGTGAGCCCGAAACGGTTCGAGGAGGCCGACGAGCAACTGGCCCGGGCCAACGAATACGGTTCGCACCGCCTGACGGTGCTGCAGCTCCAGCGCTGCCCCTGGTGCGGCACCCCCGTCTCCGCCGCACAGGTCAAAGCCGATGCGACGCTGCGCCGCGTATTTGTCTACTGCGGAGATGAACTGGCCCAATGTCCATTTGCCAAGGGCGGCAGCGTGACCGAGGGTCTGCCGGTGTTGACCGTCGACGAGGAGATCTATCGGCTCACACCGGCATTCGTCATCGCCACTGTGGACAAGTTCGCCCGACTGGCGCGCGAGGGCGAGGCCGCAGCGCTGTTCGGCTACGTTAGGCGGCGATGTGGACGCCACGGCTACGTGCACCCCGACTACGGCGGCTGCAGCATCTCTACCGCGCACCCGGCCACGAACGGACAGCCCGCGGCCACGATTCGCCCAGTCGACCGGCTGCGGCCGCCGGATCTAATCATCCAAGATGAGCTGCACCTAATCACCGGGGCGCTGGGCACCTCCGTCGGCCTGTTCGAAGTCGCCGTCGAAACCCTCGCCTCCTGGGAGCGCGCCGACGGCAAACCGGTGCGGCCGTTGATCGTGGCCTCAACCGCGACGGTGCGCAACGCTACGGAGCAAGTACGGGGCTTGTATGGGCGGCGCGTCGAAATGTTCCCGCCGCAAGTGCTCGATGTCGCCGACACCTACTTCTCCGTGGAAATCCCGGTCAGCAAAGAGAACTCGGGCCGCCGTTACGTCGGGGTGAGCGCGCAAGGCGTGCGGTTGGCCAACGCACAGATCCGCGCCTCGGAGGTGCTGCTGTCGGCCGGGCAGCTACTGTTCGACCGCTGTGGCGCCGACGCCGACCCGTACATGACGTTAGTCGGCTACTTTAACGCCACCCGCGAGTTGGCGGGCATGACTCGATACTTGTCGGACGACGTGCAGGATAGGGTCAGGCGGCCGCGTCGGGGTTCTGGTTTTCCGCGTCGGCTGGGTGCCGCGTTTGGTCTGCTACACAAGGGCGAGCTGACGGCGCGCATCGCCTCCTCGGAGATCGGCGCGACATTGGACCGGCTCGGGCTGCAATTCGACCCGACCTACGACACCAACGAAGCGGCGCGAACCCGGATGGCCGACCAGAAGAACGGCAAAGCCGTGCGTGTCCGCAATGAGGCGCAATCGCCCTTTGACGTGGTGCTGGCCACCTCGATGCTCCAGGTTGGGGTGGACGTGCAGCGCCTCGGGTTGATGCTCGTGGCCGGGCAGCCCAAGAACACCGCTGAATACATTCAGGCCTCGTCCCGTGTTGGTCGAGACGCGAACCGGCCCGGTTTGGTTGTGACGCTGGGCAACTGGGCTCGCCCACGCGACCTGGCCCACTTCGAGCAATTTCGCCATTACCACGAAACGTTCTACGCCCAGGTCGAAGCGTTGTCGGTCACGCCGTACTCACCGACGTCGCTGGACCGGGGCATCGACGGCCTGCTGGTCAGCGCCGCACGAGTCCTGCAAGCCCACCTGGAAGATGGTCTATCGCCTGAGCGCACCGCGTGGCGGATCAAAGACCAGCACAGCGCCGTCGAAAACATCGTCGCGCGGCTCAAGAAGCGCATCGCGGCAGCCGCACAAGACGACGATGCGACCAAACGCGCCAGCGACCTGCTGACCAATCGGATTGATCGATGGTCGGATCGAACCAAAAACGCCACCGAGATGGGCAAGACGCTGGTTTACGAACGTACCGGTGAGGGCGACAAATACCTGGCGCTGCTCGTCAGCCCCGAGCACGCCAAGGCGGCGGCAGGCGGATCGATGCAACCACCCTTCGTGGTAGCGAACTCAATGCGGGAAGTGCAGCCGGAGATCAACGTCTTAGTCAGCCCCATCCCCGAGCGGCTGTTCGTGCGGACACCTGACGGTGCGCCCACTTGGGTCCTGCCGGCCGGGAAGGGTGACGAATGACCGACACCGTCACCGAGATGCTCTATGACGCCACTGTATCCCTGGACCCCCTTGGTGACGTCGAAGAGGGCGTCGTCAAAAACCGTGCGAAGGTCGGGACCGCGCGCCCCTCGTCACTGCTCTACACCTACGGGCCCGGCGCAATCATGGACCTGCCTGGATTCTCGGTGATGCCAGCCGGTTTGGATGACTGGGAGCCGATTTGGAAGCGACGCGAACACGTGCCGACAATCATCGAGCCACGCCTGCTCAACGTCGTACGGCTGCACCTCGGCCCACAGGTGGATGCGCTGCGGCCGTTCCCCTGGCAGCCAAAGCAGCGCGCGTTTTCCAGTGAGGGCGCAGACCTGGGTATACCGGCGCGAGTGTTCCCGCAATGGTTGCGCTGCACCGGATGTGACTACCTCGGCCCGCTGCCGCGATTCAGCTACACCAACACCCACCCGTTTCGCCCAGACCTAGCCCAGTTCACCCACAAGAGCTGCCCCGGGCGCGGTGTGCAACGCGCGGGCTCAAGTTCGCGACGGCGGGAGAGTCCAGCCGTCCCCGCGCAGCACTTACTGACATGCGCCAACGGACATCTCGATGAGTTCCCCTACGGCCTATGGGTGCATCGCGGTGCACAGTGTCCGAAGGCCGAAGCCCCAGACCTGAAGATGCGCGATGCCAACGTCGGACGGAGCATCGGCTCAACCATCGAGTGCGCCTCATGCGGGGCGACGCGCAGCATGGCCGAAGCACAAGGCACGGCAGGGCGTGACAAATTGCCGCAGACATGTCGAGGCCGCCACCCGCACCTGAACGCCTTTGACACCAACTGTGATGGACGACCCGCGCTAATCATGATGGGCGCGTCCAACCTCTGGTTCCCCTCCACTCAGTCGATCATCGTGATGCCCACCCATGAGGAAAAGACCGAAGCGCTCGCCGACAGGCTCCGGGCTGAGCTCGGTGTGGAGCAAGTGAAGCAATTCGGTGCGCAGATCGACGTAATTCGTGCACTGGCCGGAGCCAAAAGCATCGACCTGGCAGATGTTACCGACGACGAGATCGCCAAGACCGTCGCCGATGTACTCAAACCTCCGGACTCCGAGGAGGAGCGCCACGAAAAGCTCGCCGCATGGGACCCCGTCGAGATGCTGGTTCCTGAATGGCGATATCTGCAGAAACCGGCTCTATTCCCCGAGCAACCAAATACCAGCGGCCTGATGGTGACCGAGCAACAACTCGGCCCCGAGTTACCCAGCCGGATCGGCCGGGTGGTTGCCGTCAACAAGATGAAAAAGGTCAACGCGTTCCTTGGCTTTACCCGTCTCGATGCGTTGGACCGCGTGAACGATGTGGTGCGCCGACTGGTGAAACTCACCCGCAATGGCAAACCGACGTGGATACCGGCAACCGAAGACCGTGGCGAGGGAATCTTCTTGCAGCTCAACCTTTCCGAGGTCGAGGCATGGGAGAAGACGATTCTGTCATCGCCGTTGTGGACCGCGCACCGGAACGCGCATCGGCGTAACTTCTGGAGTCGTTTTTCTGAAACGGCGGCCAAAGTGGACCCCGATACGCGGCTGCCGGCCCCGCGATACTGGTTGCTTCACACGCTATCTCATGTGCTGATCCGTGAGATGGCCATGTCCTGCGGCTATGGCGCGGCCAGCTTGAGCGAACGCATTTACGGTTGGCCAACATCCGAGCAGCGAGAAGGCGCCGCAGGACTGTTGATCTGTACCACGGCATCCGACAGTGAAGGCACGCTAGGCGGTCTGATAGCGCTGTCGGAACCTATACGGCTCCAAGGACTTGTGGCCTCGGCGTTGCGGCGTGCGGGGCGTTGCTCGTCAGACCCTGTGTGCGCGATGCGGATACCGCATGACCCGGAGGACTTCCTGCATGGTGCCGCCTGTCACTGCTGCTCTTTCGCGTCGGAAACGTCCTGTGAGAAGGCGAACCGGTTCCTCGACCGCCGGTTCCTCCTTACGCTGCCCAGCGCCGACGGCGACTCTGTGCCGGGCTTCTTCGGAGCCGTCGATGCTCTATGAGTCCGTTCGCGGCGCTTGGGGAATACCTCACTGCTAGTGAGGCCGAGGGCCTTGCGGTGCTAATCGAAGCCGGGGAACACACCGCCCATGCGCTGCAAGCGGTGGGCGCAGCCCACCGCGAGCGGGCTGCAGAATTGCTTGCTCTCGCGGGGCTGGGCCATACCAACCCTGCTGTGTCCGCCGCGGTACTCCGGGCGATCGCAGGTGCGAAGTCTATTCACCGCGAACTGGTTCCGGTGTGGACGATGCCCGGCAACGAGGCCACCGCCGGCCATCTCACTAGTGAGTTCCACCGTATTGTCAGTGGCGCGCGAGTGTCGGTTACGTGCGCAACTTACAACTTCTCAGCGAACTCGAACATGTGGACTGCGCTCAAGTATGTGTCCGAACAGCCGGGCGTCGCAGTCTGTGTTTATGTCGATGCCGACAAAGGCGACCCGTGCGCCGTGAAGGCGCAACTGCCCCGCGCCACGGTGTACCGATCGGCACAACTTCGTGACGGCAATCTAATCGTTAGTCATACCAAATTCATCGTGGTAGACCACGCGATGGTGTTACTGACCAGCGCGAACTTCTCCTACAACGCAGAGAACCGCAACGTCGAGTTCGGACTGCTGATCCAAGACAACGGCCTCGCGACATCGATCGAATCGACCATGTGTAGCAAGCATGGGACGTTGTACGAACTGGTGTGACCAAGTGGGAGAAGTTGCCCTATGTCCTTGATCTATCGAGCGATATGGCAGGACAATGCCATTGACGACATTCGCGGATTCGCGGCCGACAGGTTTATCCACTGGGTGAGCGAAAAATGGCCGGTAATTGTCGTGCCTACCACCGGGAAAGCTCACGGTGAAGGGCAACAGAATGGCGAGCGGGTCGATCTTGAGGTCCACACTATCGCTGGCGCCGACGCGGAAGTCGGTATTACCGAGGCGTACCGCGGTGATCTTATCGAGACCCGTTCGGGCGGTACACGATGGCACACGACGCTGCGTAGTTGGGAGGCCCTCGAGCAAGATGACACAGCAAATCGGTGGTTTTGGGTCGACGTCGAGGTGGTTGGCGACATCGACATAGCGCGCTTGGCCGTCGCGGCGCCCAAACTCGTTCGTGAACTACTCGCAGGGGGAAGATCCCCTCAGGTTGACGGTGATGCACTCGTGCCTGACCGTACCGTTATGACGGGAGCGGCCGACGGCGAACTGCTTGCCGAGTTAATCTCGCGTCCTGGTCGGACATTGCCGATCATCGTTGCCAACGACAGTCCGGCGGCGAGAGCCAAAGCAGCAGAGTCTGATCTCTATTACCCCAAAATCGTTGAGGCGGTGAGGCAGAGGACGTTTGGCATCGCTACCACTTACACAGTCGACAACGCAGCTGGCGACGGACTCATCGACGCGTTGGGCCGTTCCTACGGGGTGTGGGACGGTGCGATCCGCGTCTATCTGGCTGATGTGGACCCAGCCGAGCCTGGAAATGCTTGGCGCCACCGCTATTACACTTCTGACCGCTACACACGTTCGAATTTCGTTGCCGGTCAGGCGATCGCCAGGCTGCTTGGACCAGTATCAGCGGTGCGGCGACCACCTTCTAGCTATCCGGCAGTCAAACGTTTGCTGGAGGACGTCGACACCGGCGGCAGCTTTGATGAACTTCTCCAGCTCGCCGACGACCAGCTCCGCGAGGCTGACACGACGATCACAGAACTGCGTGAACACGTCAAACAACAGGACGAATTCATCGACGACTTGGCCATCGACCTGGGCGCCGCTCTCGAGGAACGTGCCCTTGCGCTCCGTGAGATCGAGGACCTGAGAAGCCATGTCGTATCACTGCAGGGCCAACTTACGGCTCCAGACAAGTTCCACACCGTGGTGGAAGAGGAACAACCTCCGGCGACTGCGGTTAGTGTGACGGAGGCCGTCAGCCTTGCCAGGGCGTATCTGGCCGATAGGCTGGTTATCCCCGAGGAAGCGCTGCACGATCTCGATGACCTCGACGCTTCACCGGCGGCGGCGGCATGGGGTCAGACGTCGTGGGAAGGGTTGCTGGCTCTTCACGCTTATGCCGTCGACCGCGCAGATGGCTGGGATGGCGGTGGGTTCTGGGAGTGGTGCGAGAACTCAAAGAACCCACGTGCATGGCGTGCTACCAATAAGAAGCTAGCAATGAAGGAATCGGAGTTTGTAAACAACTCGCCGAGACTTCGGCGGACACGCGAATTTCCGATTGCCACTGAGATCGCACCATCCGGCCGCATCTACATGGAGCCGCATCTTAAAATCGCCACGGGAGGTGGAAATCTGGCGCCGCGCATTTACTTCCACTTCGATGACAAGCAATGCATAATCCATGTCGGCTTCATCGGGCCACACCGACTGCTACCTAACACCAAGACGTGAACCGCGCCATTCCGACTGGAATCCGATCGCTTCTATCGTTGGGGATTGCCCAAATTTTCTATTCGCTTGTTAGGCCGCATAGCGGAACATCCCGGAGCCCAATCAGAGACGATTGCTGTCACCGGTCACCTGTTCATCGATCGTTGTCGGCGCCTTGTGGATTAGCGTTGTGAGCAGCGAACCCCAGCCTCGACTGGAGCTCACCGCTCAGCGGCGTCAGCAACCGGAACTTCACCAACATTGGCTCCGCACCTTCGTGGCTGATCGGAACCACGCGCCCAAGGTAGGTAAACGCAGGGTCATTGCCGCGCCGGCGCATCCACAACTCTATCGACTTCCCCGTCGCGAGGGCATCTAGAATCTCCTTGCCCTTCTTGCGTTCTGGTGACGTCGTTGTCTGCGAGCTCCACACGAAGATGTCCGGCCCTTCGAAGTGTTCGGTGTACTGGGTGCGGTCGGCGCGTTTTTCCAACGAAACAAACAGAATCACATGGCTTTTCAGCGAGACGTGACCCGAACGCCAGTTCCCCGGGTTATAGACCTCCCCGTAGAGGGCCGGGACCTCTGTGCTCTTGAATTGCTCGCCAATCCTGGGCGCCAGCGGATTGATGTCCTGCTGATCGAGCTTCTTCACCAGCCGCGCCACCGGCCGCATGTTCGACTCGCCGTGAATGGGTGCGACGGAAGGGTTGTTCGACCGCAGCACGTATCCGTCGGCCTCTCGGCTGAGCACCTTCAATGTCCCTGCGACTCCGCCCTTCCCGGACGTCTCGACGATGACGGGCTGGTTTAGATAGTCGCGGGCCGACCCGCCGGTGATCCACTCGAACAGGAGTGGATCACCGTGCTTGATCGGGTCGGGTCCGCCGTCCATCGAGTCGCCCTTGGCAAAGCAGACGAAGTTACGCGACGGTGTCAGGGGCTCTCCGCCTTGTCTTTTGATGGGGATCTCGGTTGCGGCATGGTCGGTCCATGACTGCTGTGCGCCGGGACCGCACGCGACGGTGTAGTCCCCGAACACCGGGACATAATCGATCTCAAGTCCTGTGTCGGTCGAATCAGCGGGCCGCAAAAGGAGCGTGCCGTCGACTTGCTCCAACGTGACCGTGTGTGTTGTTCCCGGATGGCCGGCCGACTGGCCGAACCACCCTCGAAGCAACCCGGGCAGCGCATTGCCCGTGGTATCGCTGCGGGTGGCGAATGTGACAGCGCCCTTCGCGAACGAGGCGCGGTAGTCCACGCCGTCGGCGATGATCTCGACGTCGTCGGTCGGCAGGTCGGCGGATTGGCGCCGATCCAGCCGGATGATCGGATGCCCATCGGCGTACGCGAGCCGGCATGTCCACGACCGAGTCGTCGACTTCTCCTTGTTGAGCACGTAATTGGCGAGGCGATACTCGATGAGCTCGGCGGCCAGCGCATCGAAGACCTCGCCCAGCTCGTCGCCGACGTCGAACGTCGGCATGATGCGGTCGCCGTCGAGTCGGAAAAGCTTTGGGGCGCGCGCTCCGTCGGGGCCCGTACCGGTGAGGTGCGCGATCGGCCACTTCAGCCAATAGTGAGCCCACTTCTCGCTCGGAGCCGCGGCGAGGTCCGGGAATTCCTTGAGCGGCACGTCACGGGCGAGGCGCGGGTCGGCCAAGAGCAGTCGACGCGATACGTCGGCGTTGGTGGCAATGTCGTCGCCTGTGCGCAGCGCGCCTTCGTGCAGCAATGCCCGGATGGCGATGAGCTTGTAGCTCTTGGTGATGCTTTCCGTTTGTATCGCACGAAGCGTATCGCCGTGGGCATCGACCAGCGCCGCCTCGCCTTCGCCAAGCAGGTCGATGGAACGTAAGAACTGAAACCAGCCGCCGTAGTGTGCCGTGACGACCGCGGGATCGAAGCCGGCTCGAAACGTTTGCGCCGCCGTCGGCCGAAGGCCTTCGTCTTCCATGTACGAGCGGCAGTATTCCTCGATCGCGTCGCGTGCACTGGTCCGCGAGAGCGTCTTGAGCATCTCGACGACTGTGAGGTCGTAGTCGACCGAACACCCTGCCGGCAAGCCAAAGTCTTTGCTTTCCAACGCCGCAAGCACCTGCAGTGTGCTCGGCGCTTCGCGTCGGCCGAGGCTGAGCAGCGTGCGCGGTTTGAGCAGGAAAGAGCGGTGGTTGCCGATGAAGTCGATAACGGCCAGCGCTTCCTTGCCCTCCTGGATGCGAAGTCCTCGGCCCAGCTGCTGCAAGAAGATGACGGGCGACTCGGTAGGGCGGAGCATGAGGACGGTATCGATGTCGGGAACGTCGAGGCCCTCGTTGAAGATGTCGACGGTGAAGATCACTTCGAGGGCGCCGCTGCGCAGCTCGCCGATGGATTGGTGCCGCGGCGCGCTGGACGGGCCGCTGTGCACGGACGCGCATCGCACGCCTCGCTGAACGAAGAAGTCGGTCATGAAGTCGGCATGGTGCTTTGAGGCGCAAAACGCCAAGGTCCGGCTTCCGCGATGCGATTGCCACTCCTCGAACGCTGACTGGGCCCGGTCCTGCGTCTCGATCGCTCGCTCGAGCGCTGCGGGGTCGAATCTGCCGTTGCGCCACGGGATCGGTTCGAAATCAACCGGATCCGGCACACCCCAGTAGTGAAACGGAACCAACTCGTCACGGCGGATGCCCTCGACAAGGTCACATTCGAAGACCACGTTGTCTGCGCACAGCGACAGCAGGTCGGCGCCGTCGAGGCGCTCGGGCGTCGCCGTCAGCCCAAGCAAGAACCGTGGCGTGAAATGATCGAGCACCTTGCGGTAGCTTGCCGCCGCGGCGTGGTGAAACTCGTCCACGACGACGTAATCGAAGGCATCTGGCGGGAATCGGTCCAAGCTACCGGAAAGTGTCTGCACCGTCGCAAAGACGAAGTCGGCATCGGGCTGCTTCTCTCCGCCGAAGTACAGTCCCATCATGGCTTCCGGGTTGACTTGTCGGAAGACGTCGCGACTTTGCTTGAGGATCTCCTCGCGATGGGCGACGAACAGCACACGGCCGGCCCGTGCCTGTGCGGCATCGAATGCAGCCAGCCACGTTTTCCCCAAACCCGTTGCCATCGTCACCATTCCGGCGCCGAACCCATCGGCACGGGTTTGCGCCAACGCGTGCAGCGCTTCTTCTTGGATGGGACGCGGCGTCGCGGGCTGCATGGGCCGATCAGCGGCTTCCACAGCGTCGGGGACCCAAGTTGGGGCAGGCGTGTAGGACGAGATCAGCTCGTCAGTCAGGGGAGCGCTGCGGTGATCGGTCCACAACACCGTGAACCGTTGTTTCAATTCGTCGATGGTACCCACCATGAGGTTCCATTCGATCCCGCCGTCGAGCCCGGATCCGCTGAGGTTGCTGCTACCGACGAACGCCGCCTCCGCGGCTTCCGCAGCGGAGTAGAACAGGTACGCCTTCGGGTGAAAGCTGACCTGCTTGTCGCGAAACACGCGGACGCTGATCGCATCGGGATCGTCATCCATGAGGTCATGCAGACGCGCGAGGGCGGCCGGCTCCGTGAGGCCGAGGTAGTCGGTGGTCAAGATGCGTACCCGCGCGCCTCGCTCGAGTGCGTCTTCGAGCGGTCCGATGAGAAGAGTCAGGCCCGACATCTTGATGAAACTCACGACGATATCGATGCGGTCGAAGTTGACATGGCGGAGATGGCGTACGAGTTCGGGCAGAAGCAGACGCACTTGACCATCGATGAGTACCGGCGTTGTTACTTCGAGGTCGTGCTCTGAGGGCTGTGAGCGGTTCGACGTGGGATGGGAGACGTTGCCGGCCAAGTAGTTTCCCCTTGCCGGAATCACCCCTCTTATCCCGCCGCGCGGATCCGCGACATCACCCAAATATCGGGGGATGACGTGCACGTGCAGGTGGTCGACAGTCTGGCCGGCGGCGTGACCGGCGTTGAATCCGACGTTGAAGCCATCGGGGCTGTGCAGCTCGTTGATCTTTGCCCGTACGCTGTCGACAAGCTCGAAGATGTCCGCACGCTCGCCCGGCGTCGCTTCCCACCAATCGCTGATTTGCCGTCGTGCAACAACCAGCGCGTGTCCTGGATTCACCGGATGGGCGTCCCACACCGCGAATGCCGATCGGTTGGCTGCGATCCATTCGGCGCGGGGGATCTCGAAGAACGGAGATTCGGGTGCGGTCATTGGCAAGCCTTCGCTGCTAATGATTTTCTGTAGTCGGCATATGCGTCTCCGCTAATCCGATTCGCTCACTATCCACCCAGAACCGTTCCGCCGCAGGACTCCTCGCTTAAGCGCGGCGTTTAGTGCGTCCCCGAGCCGCGCACCCACCGCCTGGGTGACCCGGCGACTTCCCAGGAGGTTGAGTGCCTCGCGTTTCAGATCGTCCGCCGCGATCCCGCCCGTCTGCTCGGCCACCACAATCATCGCGTTACCGATCTCGATCAGGCTGACGTATTCCAGCTGCCGAGTGACACCGTCCGGCGGTCGCCGCACAATGCGCCACTGTTCCGGCTCGACGCCGATCGGCCAATAGAATCCCTCGCCGTCTTTGCGCCGGTAGTCGGCGGGGACGAGGCGCTGAATCGAGTGGCTGCGGTTCTCATTGACCCGGGTGAGGCCGAAGGCGGCCGCGACGAGTTTGACCAGCCGATGCGGGTGGATGGGAGCCTCCGCAGCGATCACGCTGATGATGGCGTCAAACACGCGCGCTTTCATTTGCGGGTAATGGAGCTCGTCGAGCACGCTGATGTCCCCGAGACGTCGCGGCTTCCACTCCCGATAGGTCTGTATCATCGGATGAGTCTGCGGCGCATGTGCTTTCGGGGCCGGTGTCGTCGGAGGCGACGCCTGACGCAGGTGAGCGGCTGATAGGGCCGGCCGCCGCACCGGCGCAGCAACCGCCACGTTGTCCCCGGACAACGATCGCTGCCGGGCCTCCTCGACCGCAGTCTTGAGTTGCCCGACGACGACGTCGCGCCGCTTCAGCCAATCGGGCAACCACGCGCGTTCGACGGCAGGCCAGTGCATCATGTCGCGCAGCACCTCCACCGGAACGGCGTCGCGGTCGGCCACGGTGCGTCGCGCATACCATTCCGGGCCGTCGAGCAGCACGGCAACCAGCTGCCGGCCGGGCTCGGATGGGTCGGCGAGGGCGAGGTCAACGCGAAAGTCTGAGAGCCCGACGTCGGTCGTCACCACGAGTCCGTCGGCCGTCAGGGCACCCGCGATGTCGTCGCGATGCCGGTCAAAGACGGGCCTGCGCCCGGCCGTGTCGGCCGCCCCATCAACACCGCGCGCCGCCATCTCCAAGTAGGCCTTGAGATGTTTGGTGCCGGTCTGGCTGGTCTCCTCGGCCCGCAGATCCTCAGGATCGAAACTTGCATACAGCACCACCTCGCGGCGAGCGCGGGTGATTGCGACATTCAGGCGACGTTCGCCGCCGGGCCTCGACAGCGGACCGAAGTTCAGCGGCACCACGCCTTTGTCGTTTGCGCTGAACGCGACTGAGAACAGGATGACGTCTCGCTCGTCACCCTGAACGTTTTCCAGGTTTTTGACGAAAAGACCGTCCGGTTCGTCGAGAGCTCGCGCGATGCGCTCGTCGTCGCTGTCGCGCAACAGGTTCTCGATCAGGTCGCGTTGCTGTGCGTTGAAGGTGATTACCCCCAGCGACGGCACGACGTCCGGCGACTCCTTGAAGCGCTTCACCACATCATCGACAATCGCGTCAGCCTCGACACGGTTGGTCCGCAGTGTCTTGCCCCTTCCGGCGCGCTCGAACTTTCCGTCGACGCGTATCAACGAGATCGCCTGTGCGCCAGCTAAATCATCGCCCTTCCGCGGCGCGGGAAACGACGCCAGGCGGCGGTTGTAGTAGTTATGGTTACTGAACGCGATCAGCGACTCGTCCTGGCTGCGGTAGTGCCAGGACAGCCACTGCTGCGGCACTTGCGCGCCCACGCATTCGGTGAGGATCGATTCCTGGTCGAGGAAGAACTCCTGATCGGAGTCGTCTTCCTCGTCGACGTTGGCGTTCACCTCGGCGAAACTCGACGGTGGCATCTGTTTGCTGTCGCCCACGACGACCACTGAGCGGCTGCGACCCATCGCGCCGATGGCGTCGGCAACCCTAATCTGGGAGGCCTCGTCGAAAACCACGATGTCGAAGAGATCCGACCGTGCGGGGAAAAATCGCGCGACCGACTCGGGGCTCATCAGGGTGCACGGCATGATCTGAGTGATCAGGTCGCCGAAGTTCTCGATCAGACCGCGCACGCTCATGCCGCCGCGCCGCCGCTCGAGTTGCCTACGCAGCCCGCCGACCTGTCCGCTGGCGGCGTTAGCATCAAATCGCCTCTTCTGCACGAGTTTTGCCGGGATAGCCCTGGGCAGCTCGTCGCGGATGGCGCGCAGACTCGTGGTGTACCGGGCGATCATCTTGTCGTGGGCCTCGGCGTTGAAGCTGCCAAGCGCCGTCGCGTCGCGGCGTTCGGCGACGGATGCGATGGCCATCCCGCGTTGAAGCGCCAGACTGGCATCGTCGGCGTCGATGTGGTCCTTGAGGATCGCCGCCCGGGTATCGCTCATTCCGACGGCGATCAGGGGTTCGACCAGGCGGAGAAGGTCCGCCCAGTGCTGGATCGACGCCGTATCGCTGAGGTGTCGGGCTGCGCGCGTTTCCCACCATCGAACGAGGAAGTGTTCCGGTGCTGACCACTGCTTCTGCTGCTCGGCGTTCGTGCCGGTGGCTGTTGTCAGTGTGGTCCATGCCGGAGCGATTCGGGCGAGCTGATCAGCGCAGGCGCCGCAGGGCCGCGACGAGTAGTAATCCCGTAGATCCTGCGTGTGCGGGTCGGCGGGCTGACCACATAATGCGGCACTCGTCCACAGCAGCCAGTCCAGCTGCCGTCTGACGGCGGCCGTGTGCTCGGGGTTGAGTGGATTCCAAGGGCCATCAATGATGGTCGCCGGCAGCCGTGCCACTCGCTCACGGAGATCCTTCACCGCCGCATAGGAGTTCATGACGTCGGCGATCGTCGACGTCAGTGACTTCAGCTCAACGGAGCCCGGATCGACGACGAGCACGTCGGAAAGCTGCTGCAGCACAGCGCGGCGGCGCTTCTTGCGACCAAAGAACCCGGACTGATCTGCTGCCACGGCGGCCTGGTGGATCGCCGGTATGTCCAGGTCGACTGCGTCGAGGGAAACCACGGCACGCCACGCGGGCGGGTGCTCGATGAGGGTAAGCAGCTCGGCCTTCAAGGTACGCAGCTCCGCCGTCCACGGTCCTTCATGCAGCGCATCGAGCGCAGCAAGTGGGTAGCGTGGGGCCGCCGCCAGCTGCGCCCATCGTTCGAAGTTCGCGGCGGTATCGCAGCGGGCGAGACTGTCGATCGTCAGGCCGTTGTCCACGGCGTCGGCGAGCGCCGAGTCGAATTCGACTGCACAGCGGCGGATTTCGTCGATGTCGAGTCCGGCGGCTGGCAGTGAATCGATGAAGCCCCAGGGATGGTCAGCGCGTGGCTGCGCGAGGTCGGTGATTTCGGGCAGCTTGCGCAGGATGCCTTGGACGGTGGCGAAGGATTCCGGTGCGCCGTGCGCAACCAACTCGGGTGGTACTTCGATCGGGACGACGGTTTGATCGGCGGCCAGTTCGGCCGTGTGCGCGGTATACAACGACATGCCGGCGGCGTTCTCTTCGTGCAAACGACGCGCATACCGTGAGAGCGCATTTCGGCTGGACTCGGCGGCCTCGGTGTGGGCACGCAGCGACTCGGTGTCGGCGTTGACCCGCAGGTCCAGGGCGGCGCGGATCTGCTCGCGGACCGCGGCGGGACGCGACGACTTATCGTGCAGATCCAGTGAGATGTCACCCAACCCGACCGCTTCCAACCGTTTCTTGACCACGTCAAGGGCGGCACGCTTCTCGGCCACGAACAGCACCCGGCGACCGGCGGCCATCGCGTGCGCGAGCAGGTTGGTGATCGTTTGGGACTTGCCGGTGCCGGGCGGTCCTTCCAGCACGAAAGTACGTCCGGCTGCGGCTTCGGCGATGGCGTGCAGCTGCGACGAGTCTGCGGGCACGGGCACCTCGTCGCCGAGTTGGTCGAGGTCCACGTCGGCGCTGCCGGTGACCGGATCGATATACGGCTTATCGGGCGAATTGATCAGGTGATTCACCAAACTGTTGGCGGACAACACTTTCCACGAGTCGTCGAGGTCCTTCCACAGGGGGAATTTTGCGAATTGCAGAATGGCCAGGTGGACCGTCTCTTCCACCCGGAAATGCAATCCCCTCCGTGCAACGGCACGACGAACCGCGTCAAAGGTGGCGCCCAGGTCGATGCCTGATGCGTCCTGCGTAGGGTCGAGCAGCTCGGGCACTTCCAATCCGAAAGTCACCCGCAACTTTTCGACCAGGCAGTAGTTCGGCGTCGACGCACCCGCTTCGTCGAGCACTAGGTTGTACCGCTCACCGCGATTGGTCGTGCTCAGCGTCACCGGCACCAGCACCAGCGGCGATCGCAATTCGCGGTCGTCGAGTCGCCAATTCAGCATCCCGAACGTCAGGTAGAGATTGTTGGCACCGGTCTCTTCGAGGATCGTCTTGGCCTTATTGGCCAACGACCGCAACTTCGTTTTGTACGCGGCGGTGGTGATGTCGATATAGGCGCTGCGCTTATCGGCAAACAGAAGTTGGCGGTCGCGCTCGGGAAGGTCACGGCCGTAACGGATTCCGCGTGCAATGTCGATTTCCTTGACAGCGTCGGAAGGTTGCAAGACGATCCGGGTGCCATCGTTCACCGCGTCTTCGAATTGGCCGATCGCCGGTCCGGGTACCTCAAGGCGGAATCCCGCGCGTTCGGTGTAGTTGATCAGCCTGTTGCGAAGGCTCAAGTCCAGCAGCGCGTTCTTCCACTTGGCGACCCGGGGCGGGACCGCTTCCCGCGAGCTGTGCGTGGCCGCGTCCGATCCGGCGGGCTGGTAGGGGGCGATGACCGGATCCGCGGCGGGGGTGTATTCGGTGACGACGACATTGCCGTCGGGGTCGACCACCCGGCTGGGTAACGGAAAAATGTGAGACCGGCGGGCCTGGCGGATATCGGTGACGCCGAGGATCTTCGACAAGTCGCCACTGAGATGCGACGTTCGCGGCGCGTCGACCGCCGCAGAAAACGGAGCCGACTGATCGCCGCCCGTTACCGTCGTAGTCTCGACGAGGCGCAGATGCCCGAGGTCAACCAGATTGACGACATCGATCACCTCGGTCGTGCAGACAGTCGCCAGCGATGAGTCGATACGCCAATAGCCCAGCAGCACATGCCCTTCGAGCACCCAGAGCGTGGTGTTGACCCCCGTCTGTTCGAGTGCGGCGGCCATGGTGACGGCGGTGTCGAGACAGGTTCCGAGTCTGCCGTCGAGGACTTCTGCCGGGGTGCGGACTCTTTGGCCGTCCAATCCCCAACTTGCCGGGGGTTCGGCGTAACGGATGTCCCGCGTGCGCATCGCGTCGTAGACGGCCTGTGCGATGGCGTCCACCCGCTCGGGGTTCTCGGTTTGGTATCCGTCGATCGCGGAGCGGCCGGTCGCGGCGCCGAGGCGGTCGGAAACCTCGCGCATCAGCGCGGTAATCGCCGCGGCGTTGGGCTGCACGTGGGCGGCGAGCAATTCCATAGCCAGCTGCAGGGGTTTGGCCTTCCATTGGTTGGCGGCCAGGATGTTGACGTCTTTGGCTGACTCGGCCACCACCGTTCCGCTGGCGTCACGGAGTACCGCCTCGATGTGGCCTGGCCGCTGGTCTTCGACCGTGAGCATGGACGCCGGGTCCAAGGCCAGGTTGATGTCGCGCAGAGTCGTCGGCTTCGCTGCCGCGACGTCGAGGTGCCGCTCGCAGGGACCGCCGAGCGCGGCGCCGGCGCTGACGACGCTAACTTGCAGGACCGCTCCGCGCAGCTCCTCCGCGGCGCCGTGAATGGTGATGTGGTCGACCACCGGTATGCGGCAATGCGCCATCGGGTAGCTCAGGTCGGAGACGGCGTGGATTTCGATTCGGCCGCCCGTAGGGGCGGGCTCCGTTAGAGCCGTCGCGGCCGGTGACGGCGCGAATCGGACGGTAGAAGCGCTCGGCGCTTGAGTGGGCTCCGATGGGATCACCGTCGCCCGCTCGACCGAGGAGGGCTGATCCTCGGTGGCCGCGGCGGCAGACCGAACAGGATTCAGCGTCGATTTCAGCTCGGCGGCCTGCGCAGCGAAATCATCTGCGCCAATAGCCCTGAGGAGCAGTTCCACGGAGTCGATCGCTCGGTAGGCCTCCGGCTCAGTAAACGCCTCGGTGTGCGCCCACCTGTTGCGAACGTCGCGCAACTCGCTGGCGTAGGTTTGTCCAGCCCGTGACAGATGGCGAGTGAACGGGAATCCGTATTCCCCGAGCCGTTCGGTCATCGCACGCAGCATCAACGACAGGTCGCTGCTCCTGTAGCTGCTCATCTGTCGGCCGGCGGCGGCGTCTTTGCGACGCAACACCTCCGTCCACGCAACGCCGGGCGGTAACGCTTGCGCAAACACACGTTCGACAAACGGTCGGAGGCCGTCGATCAGGATTGACAGTGCTTCACCCACGACGGAGTGGTAGTTGTCCTTGATCACTGCAGATCTCCCGCGTTTTATCTCAGCAAAATGCTGTCGCCGCCTCGGGCGCGCGGCCAGCCTATGTCCCCCTACTGACATAGTTCGCGGTGGCAATAAAACCACGCGCGGCGACCTCTTCGCAGGCGCTTCTGCGATTGGCTTTGGATTCCGTGCTGGGACAAGGCTTACTGGAGTCACCAATCGATCAACCCCATGTGTTCAAAGACCTGATCTTGCACAGCCGGTTCAAAAGCATTGAGGGCGGAGTCCTCGTCTACGAGGTTCCCATCAACCGCGTGCACTGCACGGAGGGTCCATTCGGGATTGTCGATTGCGAGGATACTGGTGAGAGCGTGACGATGAGGATCGTGGCCAATATCAACGAAGGGCGTCCAGACGTGCCTGACGGGGGACAGAAAGGGGTTATCTCGATGTATCCGCTCCCGGGGGGTAGTGGAGTGGTGGAAGTGAAACCGAACTGGACGCTGACTCCGCCGTGGGTGAATAAGAATGTACCCATCAACTGATCCCGCTGACGCGCAACGCGAGTTCGCAACAGAGGTGCTGCGAAACCTGTTGCGGCGCATCGACGTTCAGAACAGGAAAGGATGCGATCCCTTTCTGGTCTCGCATGCGTGGACCGAAGGACCGATGATGTACCTGGTGTACACGGCTCCGCCGTCCGACATCACTTGGGGACTCGCCCGCGACACCAGAGAGTCGATCATCAACCCCGGTCCATGGCTGTCCCAGGATGATCCGGCGTTGTATTACTACCTCTGCGATCTTGAGGAGGGCAGGGTGTCGGCGTCTTTCCGCCATCCAGGGGATCCAGAGACCATCCTGTGGCACGGATTCCCGCGTGAAGGTCTCCCGGAGCGCCCGTCAGATATCCCTGAGGCGTATCGGTTTGCACCATCTGCACCGGCCTCAATCGAGGACGGCGGAGATCAAAATCGGCCTGTAATCATCGAGCCACGCCGATATGGAAATCCACTTTGAGCGAAGTGCTTGACTCGATGACAATCGGATCTCGGCGTTTCCCCGCCGGCGTGCGCATTTCCTCGCTGGGGCTATGTCACCAGTGCTGTAGCCGCTGTCTCTGCCGACCTGCTTCTTCAGGCCAGGAGCCGTTCTCGCCGGTTAGCGCTGACCGGTGTGGCCGGCATGGCGCGCCCACCAGCGGCTCCGCGTCGAGCAGTCGCTCATCTCGTCTCGTCGACGAACACCGCCATCGACGCGGTGAACGCGTGCAACGCATTGCGTCCGGCGATCGGGCCGATCTCCCCGGCGGCGAAGAAACCGGCCAGAGGAAGCCCGCCCAGCAGCTCCTCGATGGTCGACGCGTCGTGGTCGGCGACCCCGAACATCCGTCGCCCGCGCCCGTTGCAGGTGAACAACAGCGCGCCCACCGGACGCCCGGGCAGCTCGGCTGCCGCCCGTTCCACGGTCAGGCGCAGGTCCTTGTCGGCCCCCGCCGCGTCGCGGACCTGGAACTGCACGGTCGCACCGACCTCGACAACCTCGCCGATCTCGATCGCCCCGCTCGCGGCGTCGGCGCCGAGCAACCCGCGGATCAAAAAGTCGCCCTGACCCGGCGCGGCCAAATGCTCGTCGACGACGATCCCGACCTGCAGGCCGGTGCTGACCAGTTCCTGCTCGTCGGGCGGCAGCCCCACGACGATCTCGCGCAGCCGCTGCAGCGGCGGTCGCCCGCCCAGCTCGGTGATCCGTGCGCCGTCGGCGCCGGTGACGATGTACGGGTCGCCGATCGGCCGGCAGCCGTGCGACACGATCGGCACAGCATGCACGCCGGGTAGGCGCACCCCGACGAGGCCGGAGGTGAGCACGCTGTGGTCGCGGAACAGCCGCGTGGCGCCCGGTCCACGCGCGCCGCTGACCATGCCGCCCACCATGGTGGTGCCCGGCAGGTCGGTGTTGAGGTGCTCGATGAGCAGGCTCGACGGGAAGGTGTACGGGTCGGGTAGCAGCAGGTGCAGGTCGTGTGTGGTCCGGTCGAACCGGTAACCGGTGATCAGCCCGCCCGAACCGGTGCGCACGAAGTCCATCGCGAACGTCTCGGCGGCCAGCCCGGACGCCAGCCACACCGCCACCGCGGGCCCGTCCTCGATCTCGCGGTTCCCGGCGATGATCGCCTGGGCGACGCAGCCGATCAGCGCAGGCGCCTCGACCATCTGCTGCACCGCGTCGAGGATGTCCGCGGCCCGATCGGTGTGGGATCGCGAAACGAACAGTACGGCCAGCGACGGCGCCTCACCCGCCAGCTGGTGGCGCGCCTGCGCTGCGGCCCCCAACGCGGCTTCCCGCGCGTCGGGCGCGGTGGACACCCCGACTGCAATGCGCATCCTTCCATGGTGCGCCGCCCTGGGGGTTTGACGAAATATCTCGGGCCGGCGGGAGACCCGTTCAAGGCTAGTTGTACTCGGTGCTACCGCACATGGGGCCGCGATGTCAGTCCCAGGAGTTGACCTAGTCGACGCCCGTTCCTTCGAAGTGGCGAATAAGGCGGGTAGCCACAGTTGCGTGCCGGGTCGCGGCTATGCCAGTGATCTGCACATCACGAGTCTTCACCGCACACCCAACCGCTCCTTCATATCAAGCATTTGACCAAGAAATTCGGCCGCGAGCTGCGGTAACGTACATGCATCATGGCGAGGAAGACGATATCCATCGACTCCGAGGCATACGAGCGCCTACGGGCCGCTCGGCGTTCGCCCGGCGAATCGTTCTCTCGCGTCATCAAGCGGGCGTATTGGCGCAACGAATTTGCCACGACGGCAACGCTTCTGGATGCGCTTGCCGAATTGCCGACCGTGAGCGACGACGTTTTCGAGCGCCTCGATAAGGCGCAGCACCCGGACGCACCGCCCGAGGACTCATGGCACTCCGGCTGAGTGTCGACGCCGAGCGCCCTATCGTCACCGCGAACCCGGCAGGCTTCCGGCGCATCGACGGCCTCGGCATCGCGGAGGACCGATGATTTCCGGCTTGCACGCCTTCGGCCGCGGCGTGGATCGCCCGGAACACGTGGTGGTGGCCGGCGATGGCCGGGTGTTCGCCTCCGACAAGGCCTCGGCCGTCGCCGAACTCGTTGACGCGAACACCGTTCGGCGCATGGGGCAGGCCGGCGGTGAGCCGAACGGGATCGCGTGCGACCGGGACGGCCACTTCCTGATCGCCAACTGGGGCTTAGGGAAGCTCCAGGACCTCGACCCGGCGACCGGCACAATCACAACAGTGCTAGAAGGACAACTCGACGGACGCCCGCTGCGGTGGCTGAACTTCGTCCTGGTGGATTCCGTTGGGGCGCTCTGGTGTTCGGTGAGCACAACGGCCGATGACCTGCTTGATACCATCGCGCGCGGCACCGCCGACGGGTTCCTCTTCCGGGTTACACCGGACCGCCGATCGGCGCACGTGGTCGCCGAGGCGGTCAGCTTCCCGAATTGCATGGCGCTGGACCGCGACGAGGACTACCTGTACGTGGTCCGCACGCTCGCCGCCGACGTCGTCCGGTTTCCGATCGAAGGCGAAACACTCGGGCCGCCAGAGCGATTCGGCCCGCCGCTGGGCGGCCGTCGCCCTGACGAGTTCGGCCCAGACCACGGCCGATTTCTGGCCGACCCGCAGACGGGTCGCCGGTGGGGGATGGCCGACGGATGCGCGTTCGACGCCGACGGAAACCTTTGGGTCACACTCGTTTTAGCCAACAAGATCGTGGCGATCAGCCCGCACGGCGAGGCGATGCCAATACTCGACGACCCCGACGGCGCGGTATTAAATGCCCCGACCAGCATCGCCTGGGGAGGCGAAGACATGCGCGACATCTACATCGGCTCGATCCAGGCCCCGCATGTGCTCAAGGGCAGAAGCTCGATGCCCGGCCTGCCGATGGTGCACCAGCGCTAGCCGTTTGACGGCCCGGGTCTCATGAGGTTGCGCAGCGCCTCGTCCTGGTCGGCCGGGATCATCGACTCGGGCAGGTCCCAGAGCTGGCGAATGGTGGCACCGCCGTCGACCACGAGGGTCTGACCGGTGATGCGGGCGGCCAGCTCCGAGGACAGGAACAACGCGGCGTTGGCGATGTCATGCGCGCGCGGCGCCGCCAGCGGGTTAATTCCGTTGACGGCGTACTCGTTTGGCGGCTGATCCTCGTTGCCCGAACCCACATTGCCCGGCGCGACCGCGTTGGCGCGAATGCCGTAGCGCCCCAGTTCGTCGGCGAAGGACTTGACCAGCGAGATGACGCCGGCCTTGGCCGCGCCGTAGGCGGCATGGTGTCGGGCCGCCGCGATGCCGTCGACCGAGGTGAGCGCGACCAACGATCCGCCGGTGCGCTGGGCGATCATGTACCGCGCCGCCGCCTGGAAAAGGTAGAACACCTGGTTGAGGTTGTAGTGGATCGTCGCGTCCCACACCTCGGGCGTGAAGTCCTCGACCTTGCCCCAGGTCGCGCCGCCGATGATGTCCACGCACACGTCGACACCGCCCAGCGCCGCGACGGCGTCGTCGATCGCGCGACCGACCTGGACGGGGTCGGTCATGTCGGCGACGATCGGCACGGCAGTGCCGCCCCTGCCGGCAATCTCGGCGACGATGCGTTCGGCGCGCTCCTCGTCGATGTCGATGCAGGCCACCGAGGCGCCCGCCTCGGCGAGGGCCAGCGACGTGAACCGGCCGTGGCCCGCGCGCTGCGGGATGTAGCCCGCGCCCGACACCACCGCACGCTTACCGGACAGTCCAAGATCGATCACCACCAACCTCCTTGCGCCCCAACCAGTGCCGTACTGGTGGAGTATCGAGACCCCCTCGAAGGCTGTCAATGACGGCCAGGCGATAGGCCTCACGCCGTTCGGATACGCAGCCCGGTGGGTGGGGCGGCCGGCGGCGGGAGCGTCAGCGGCGCGTCGCCGGGAGAGATACGTCCGAGCACGTGCGGTCCGGTGAGCAGCGGCACCTGGTGCCAGGCGAGGAAGCCGAGCAGCGCCATCAGGTAGGCCTCCTTGGCCTGCGCCGGCAGGCCGTGGTCGTCGCTGACGGTGAGCGGGAGGCGGCGCTCGAGCGCGGCGAGTAGCACCGGGTTGCGGACACCGCCTCCGGACGCGACGACCTCGTCGGGCGCGTAGGGCGCGAGCGCATCGGCGACGGTGATCGCGGTCAGCTCCGTCAGCGTCGCCAACAGGTCCTCGGGCGCGAGATCCGGCAGGACCCCGAGGCGGAAGTGCTCGCGGCCGGTCGACTTCGGCGGCGCGAGCGCGTAGTAGGGGTCGTCGAGCAGCCGTTGCAGGAGCGCCGCGTCTGGCGTGCCGCGGGCGGCGAGCCGACCGTTTTCGTCGCACGGCTGGCCCGTGGTGCGGCGCGCCGCCTCGTCGAGCAGGCAGTTGGCGGGCCCGGTGTCGAACGCGAGCGGGGGACACCCGCGGCGGACGAGGGTCACGTTCGCGATCCCGCCAAGGTTGAGCGCCGCGCGCGTGTGCTCGCCCTGCAGCCACAGGCCGTCGAGAACGCCGGCGAGCGGGGCGCCGTGGCCGCCGGCGGCGATGTCGCGTGCGCGGACATCGGAGATGACCGGTAGCCCGGTCGCCTCGACGATCCACGCGGGCTGCCCGAGCTGCAGCGTTCCCTTCGCCTCGCCGCCCTGTACCCAGTGGTAGATGGTCTGCCCGTGGCTGACGACGAGGTCGGCGGGCAGCAGCTCAGCGGCGAGCGCCGCCGACGTCTGCCCGATCAGCTGGTCGAGCTCGCACAGCTCGCCCGCCGTCGTCGGGCCCAGCGAGGCGTGCAGGCGCGCGCGCACCTCGTCCGGCCACGGCCGCTCGATGTGACGCAGCGGCGCCATCGCCACGTTGTCGCCGTCCCATTCGACCGCCGCCACCGCCGCGTCAAGGCCGTCCATCGACGTCCCCGACATCAACCCGACCACCCTCATGCTCGTAGCCATCCTTCCTCGAATGTCAATTCCGCACTTAGGCTTTCGATCGACAGGTGGTAGGTTGAAAACCGGTGTCTGGTTGCGTTTGGGGGAATCGCATCAAGCTCGTCGCGCCCGCAAGGTGCGGCGATTTGACCTACGCCGAACCGTCGCCACCGGGCCCGCCGGAATCCTCGATCGATCCGTCCGCTACACCGACGGTGCCTTCCTTCGCCAGATGAAAGGTGGATCATGCCTAAGTTAAGCCAATACGCGCAGGGCACACCGAACTGGGTCGGCCTGCAAACCACCGCTCAGTCCGCGGCTAAGCAGTTCTACGCATCGCTATTGGGCTGGAGCTTCGATGACAGCCCGATGCCTCAAGGCGGCGTCTACTCCATGGCCACCGTGAAGGGCGAAAAGGTGGCGGCGATCACGCCGATGCCGCCGGGTGCGCCCGAGGGCAGGCCACCGATGTGGAACACCTACATCGCGGTGGACGACGTTGATGCGGCGGTCTACAAGGTAGAACCCGCGGGCGGGCAGGTGCTAATGGCGCCCGTCGACATCGGCGAAGCCGGCCGGATGGCCATCGTCGCCGACCCGACCGGCCCGGCGGTGGGGCTGTGGCAGGCCAATCGCCGCATCGGCGCCACGCTGGTCGGCGACCCGGGCGCGCCGATCTGGCACGAATTGATCACGGAAAACCCGGAATTCGCGCTCGCCTTCTACCAGGACGTGGTGGGCCTGGCACACTCCGTGGTGGAGATGGCACCGGGTCAGAAGTACACGCTGCTCAAGGTCGGTGAAAACGATGTCGGCGGTTGCACCGAACCGCCGATGCCAGGTGTGCCCAACCATTGGCACGTCTACTTCGCCGTCGACGATGCCGACGCCGCCGCGGCCAAGGCGGCCGAGGGCGGCGGGCAGGTCATGGTCGAGCCGTTCGACATACCGTCGGTGGGGCGCTCGGCCGTCTTGACCGACCCGCAGGGCGCAGTGTTCAGCGTGCTGCAGCCGGCCCAGCAGATGTAGGCGCCGGCCTCAACCCGCAAAGCCCCGCAGGATCCCACTCACCCCGACGTCCCAGCGCCGATTCACCGACGCCTTCGACTTGCCCAGCCAGCGGCCGCCTTCCTGGACCGCCAAACCCTGTGCCAGAGCGAGCAATACGTGCGCGATATCGACCGGGTCGCCGGTGAGCTGTCCGGCATCGGTGCACCGCTTGATTCTGCCGACGAAGATCTCACGCAGCGACGGCGATGCCGCCAGTTCCTCGGGGCCGGGGTCGAAATCCTGGAAGGGCCGCGAGAACATCACCCGCGCCAGTGCCGGGTACTCCAGGCAGAACCGGCGGAACACCGGAATGAGCCGTTGCACGTCGCCGACCGCGTCGTCGGTCTCGGGCACGGCGAGCAGCTGGCGGGCAAGCATCCGGAATCCCTCGAAGAACACCGCGCGCACCAATCCGGACTTGTCGCCGAACAACTCGTAGACCGCGGGCACCGAGGTGCCGGCCAGCTCGGCCACCCGCCGGGTGGTGAACCCGGACAGGCCGTCCTCGTTCAAGGTCGACATCGCGACCTTGAGCACTTGGTCGCGAAGCTCGGGGGTGCGCTGTTTGGGTCGGGGCATCCGGTCTACTGCGCGCCGATTTCGCGTGGCACGCCGTCGATTCCGGCGCGCAGCTCCTTGAGCGTGTCGGCGCGGGCGCGCAGTTTGGTGGCGGCGTGGGCCCGCTGGTCGAGCTTGGTGAATTCGAGGGCAGCCTCCTGCGCCCGAGCGAGTACCCGCTCCGGCAGGTCGATCTCGTCGATGAATCCGGCGGCCAGGGCGGTCTCGCCGAAGAACACCTTGGACAGCCCGACCGCTTGCTGATAGGCCGACCGCGTGAGACGCAGCTTCAGGATTGCCGAGGCCGCATGCGGCACGACCATGCCGATGGCCACCTCGTTGGCCTGAATGTTGTATCCCGGCGCGGCGATTCGGTGATCGCCGCTGCACAACAGGAACGATCCCATCGCGATGGCCGGGCCGGTGCACGCCATGACGACCGGCTTGGGGTAGGACAGCAGCCGGTAGGACAACTCGAATCCGCCCCGGAGCATGTCGATCGCCGGCTGCGCTTCGCCGGCTTGAAAGACCTTCAGGTCGAACCCGCCGCTGAACACGCGGTGGTTGCCGGCGATGACCACCGCGCCGACGTCGTCGCGGTCGGCGTTGTCGAGCGCGTCGTTGAGGGCTTGCAGCATGGTCGGCCCCAGCGCGTTGACCTTGCCGTCGTCCATGGTGATGGTCGCGATGGATTCGTCGCGACGGTAGGTGACCGGTCCGCTCATGAGTGCTCCTTTGCCCTTGGTGATTTGTATCGACGTTACGAAACAACGTTACGAAATGCAAGAGACACACCACACCGCACGTATGTCTCACCGGTGATACACTGCTGACGTGGAATCAGTAACTGTGCGCGACCTCCGCAATAAAGGTGGAGAAGTGCTGGACCGGGTGGAGCGGGGCGAACGTGTGATCGTCACGCGAGACGGGCGCGCGATCGCCGAGTTGCGCCCCCTGCCGCGTCGCAGCGCCAGTGCGGTCGAACTCATTGAGCGCAGAAAAGGGCTGCCTCGCGTCGATCCCGATGTGCTGCGACGCGACATCGACACCGTGATCGATCCGACGCTGTGACCGCAGACGCGGTGTCGAGGGGGATGCTCGACACATCAACCGTGATCCTGCTCGGGCGCATCGGAGACCCCGCAGATCTGCCGGACGAGGTCGTGATCAGCGCTATCACATTGGCGGAGTTGTCGGTGGGGCCACACGTCGCCCGTTCCGACGACGAGCGGACGGCACGCCAGGCGCATTTGCAGCAGGCGGAGTCGGACTTCGATGTACTGGCGTTTAACGCCGAGTCTGCGCGCGCTTTTGGGTCAGTTGCCGCGTCGTTGCGTGCGTCCGGCCGAAAGCCAGCGGCCCGCGCTTACGATGCACTGATCGCCGCCAGCGCGATCGCCTACGGCCTGCCGCTCTACAGTTGCAATCCGTCGGACTTTGCCGCGATCCCACGCCTGGACCTACGAACCGTCCCTCACCCCGATCACGACATTTCGTGAGGCCAGCAGCATAAGGTGCGCTGCGACTTGTGTTGAGCCTCAACGGCGTCAGTGGCAATTGCGACGGCCCCGGTGATCAGATCTTCCCCACACTCGCGCCTGGGTGACTACACAGTGTCGGACCCCCGGGGCAGACTCGGCTCAGCCGACGCGACATCGGAGCTCGCGTCAAGGGAAATCGGGGCGGCATGGGCAACCGGGCGAACTTCGTCGTTGTGGAGAATCAGGATTGGCAGCTCTATTACGCGCACTGGGCCGGCGGCCGCATACTCGATGCGCTGATCGGCGGTCCAGGCTTGGCGCTGCGGTATGTGCAGACGCTGCGGCCGTGTCCGAAGAATGAGTGGGTCGACCCGGCATGGGCTGACGGCGGCGCGTTGGTGGATCTCGATCGTAGGCGTCTGTTGTTCTTTGGTGACACGCTCATGGTTGTCATGGCCGAACGTCGGGCCCTGATGCGTGTGCTCGCCGCGGTCTGGCCGGGCTATGCGGTCGGTTGGGCATACGACGGAACTGTCGAGCTGGCGGGATACGTGGGAGCGGAGTTGCCGCCCGACACTTGGGACCAGCAGCCAACCCTTCGGCTCGCCCGCGACCGAAACACGTTGTGCCATCTTGTTTCTGTTGTCGACGACACGGGACAACTCCGCATGTGGCCGTTATGGTGGCACCTCAGCAAGGCGTGGCATGGGCCCACATTGCTGGACAAACTGCCTGGCCGCGGGGTGCGACGCCTGACGCTCGGGATGATCCCCGAAGGCGGCGTCCATATCGACGTGCCACGAAAGACATTGGGAGCGTGGCAAACCGCCGATACCATGGGCATTTTCGAGGCGCTTCCGCGCTTGTGGCGTGGTTGGCAGGCGGAGTGCTGGGAAGATCGCTTCGAGGAACAGGCCAGCCGATGCAAGGGCGCCCTGCGGCTTCCCGAATTGGACTTGGCCGCCGGTATCGACAGTGCTCGGCAGCGGGTCCGCGACAGGGTGTTTCAGAGCTTCGCGGATAGTCCGAGCGGGCAAATCCGCAAACTGGCCGAGATGCTCGCGCCAATCCGGCCCGGTCTGGTGGTGAGCGATGACGCCCTCGCCAACTGTGCGGCGCGTCCGACCGAGGCTGAGTGGGCCCGCTTCGTCGGCGCGTGCGATTTGCTGCGGGGGGTCCGTGCTGAGTCGGCCTAATCGGACGCCCCGAGCTCGCTCGGCGCATCTATGCATCATGATGCACAGATGCTAGGATGTGGCGTGCGTACCACCATCGATCTCCCCGCCGACCTGCACAAACAGGCGCTGTCGATCGCGCGGGACACCCACCGGACGCTGAGCGAAACCGTCGCCGACCTCATGCGTCGCGGCCTGCGTGCCGCCGCCGGCACCGCCGAGATCTCGATAGATCCACGGACGGGCTTGCCTGTTGTCAGCGTGGGGACGGTCGTGACGTCGGAGGACGTGCGGTCATTGGAGGATGAGGAGTGACGGCGCTGCTTGACGCGAACGTGCTCATTGCACTGGTCGTCAGCGAGCATGTGCATCACGACGCCGCCGCGGAATGGCTATCGGCATCCTGGACAGAATTCGCCACGTGCCCGATCACACAGGGGAGACTTGTTCGGTTCCTGGTCCGGACGGGTCAGTCCGCGACGGCCGCTCGCGAAGTCGTCGCCGCAGTCCGGAGTGCGAACGGCCACGAGTTCTGGCCTGACGCTGTCTCTTTCGCCGACGTCGACGTCGGCGGTGTGGTCGGTCACCGACAGATAACGGATGCCTACCTCGCGCAGCTCGCACGCAGCCACAAGGGTCAGCTGGCCACTCTTGATAGCGGCTTAGCGCACCTGCACGACGACGTCGCGGTGCTCATCCCCACGGAAAGCTGAAATTGCCTGATCCGCACATAAATATAGAAGTGCCGCGGCTGATCGCCGAGGCCTCTCGCGGGGCATCGAGGTCCGCGTCTTCTACGTCGGGCTGGCCAGCGCCGACGCGCACATTGACCGGGTCCGCCAACGCGTCCGTGCCGGCGGGCATGACATTCCCGAAGACGCGATCCGCCACTGCTGCCCGTGCTGACCGAAGTGAAGGTCTACGACAACTCCGCGGACGCCGTGCTGCACCTGCGGCGACAAGCTCGCGCGCGTAAAAAGTTGTCGCTGTGAGGTGGACAAAGGTTGTGACAAGTGGGAAATTCCGCACAATGTTCCGAAATGCAAGAAGGCGGCGGTCTCAGCATCCCTGGCTCGCTACCTTCGCTTCGGTAGTCACATCCGCCCCAAGCGTCCCGGCTCCCGGGACACTCGACTGTTTGTCCACCTCTGAGCGACAACCGGGTTGAACACGAGCCGAACTGGCGCCCAAGGGATCTGAGCTTCACGACCACCGCCAGCACCGCCCGACATTGTCGCTCAGAGGCGGACAATTAGTCGTATGCCGCCCCGCCAGTGGCCACTGTGAAAGGTGAGAAAACGCCGGCGCCGGCGCGTCGCGTGTTCAGCCCGACGGAACGGGTTCCTCAAGTCCTGCGCCGACCACATCTGGCTCGGCTTCGTTAGGTTTGCCCCGGAACGGCTCGGCCAGCTGTGCCCCCAGGAACACCAGCCCGCGGCCGACGATCGCGAGTGCGCGGTTGGTGGTGCTCGCGGCGGCTCCGATGGTGGCGAATGCGGCATCCAGGACGCTGGGAACGTGAAAGTCCTCCCAGGCCTCGACCTGGTGGTGGCGGGCCTTGGCGAAATTGTCGAATTCGTCGCGCACGGCGCAACCGTGTCGGGCCAACTCGCGCACCGACCAGAATCGGAAGCCGTCGAAAGTGGCCGGCTTGACGAACCGGTCGAGCACTTCCCGCGCGCAGCCGTAGATAGAGACGTCTTCGCGGAGATGCCCGTCGACGAGCTCACGAGCCTCATCGATCGCTCGCAGCAGCTGCTCGGGTTGCGTCGCCTCGATTCGCGCGAGGTTGAGGCGCTGCCATTGGTGCAGCGCGCCTTCGGCGATAACCAGCAATCTCAACGTGTCACCAAGTCGGTTGTCGTTGAGCGCGTTTCGCAGCTTTCCGGCGCGGTGCTGCACGCCCAGGGCCTGATCGAAGGAGGCCAGGACGCGTCTGACATGGTTGCGTAATTGCTCGACGGTCACGTTGAGCGCCGGTCCCAAGGCGGCCACCGAATCCCAGTACGCATCGGGCAGCGACCCGTACTTGTCCAGCGATTCCACCATCCACGAAATCGTCAGACTATTGCCGAGCACGTCGCCGGCCCGCTGTGCCCGGGCCACTTCGAGCACCGACTCGACTTTGTCTTCCACGCGCCGGACGGCGTCTTCCACCTGGGCCACCGCGGACGTCAGCGCCACCTGCACCGCGATCATCTGCGCCGACATCATCGCTTCCGGGCCGAGCCCCGCCGGTCGCCACCGCAGCGGTGCCAGGAACTGGCCGGCGTCAGCGTCCGTCGTCATCCGAAAGCAGCCGTCGCCCAAGGGAATTAGATTGGCGTCCTTCAATGCATCGAGGCTGTCGCGATGCAGCTGCACGTACCGGCCGGAGTCGGCCAGTAGCGAGCCCAGCCTGCCCGCCGCGTTCGTGAGCGAGGCGCGCTCGACCCCGGCGACGCGCATGGCGTACCCGGCGGCCGCCCGCAGCCGCACCAAATAGGACTCGACAGCCGCGTCGTCACCGCCGACCAACAGGGTCTCGTCGTGGAGCGACACCACGACCTCGTCCGTATCGGTTGTGATCCACGGAGCGGACACCTCGGATGTGCTCATGGCACCCCCAAAAAATCCGAGAGTTAGCACAGATTTGACGACCAGTGATTGCGGACGTTACACGCGTGTGCCTACGCCGACTAGCGATTGGCCGTCTGTTGGGTAGGAATTCACCCGGCGGGCTGAACCGCAAGGTTGCGGGCGCCCTTGACATTGCGCAATCCCGAACAGTTGACGCAACCGACGCACCCGACGCAGTCGACGCAGCGCACACAGGCGACACAGCCGATGCAGCGGGTGCAGGCGATGCATGCCACGCACGCCACGCACTCGCGCACAAAAAGACACAGCACGGTCAAGAGACTGGTGACCACACCGACGCTGCCCGCCGTGCCCGCCGAACCCGCCACCGCGACGCTGCCCGCGGTGCCCGCCGAACCGGCCACCGCGACGCTGCCCGCGGTCGCCACCGAACCCGCGACCGCGACGCTGCCTCCGGTGGCGACCGACCCGGCCACGGCGACGCTGTCCATGGTGGCGATCGAGCCCACAATCGAGCCGCTTTCAGACGAGACCACCGAGTCGGTCAGGAGTGTCACCAGCTCATCATGTCAGTCGGAGCGCGCCGCACGTTGACGCGCCACGATGCACCTCCACCACAACGCGCCCATTCCTACGTTCGTAGCATGTCCGAAGTGGCGTCCCGTCAGTTGCGCAACGACACCGCGGGCGTGCTGCCGCGTGTGCGTGCAGGGGAGGACGTCACCATGACTGTTAACGGCCGTCCTGTCGCTGTTCTCACCGCAGTCCGACCGCAACGTCGGGGTTGGTTGTACAAAACAGAGTTCCTGTCGCGATTGCGCCGCGCTCAAGCCGATCCCGGGTTACCCGACGACCTGGCGGCTCTGGCAGGCGACACCACCGACGATCTCGGTCTGATCCGATGACGCCACGCCGGCCACAGGAGTGCTCGACACCTCGGTATTTATCGCGACCGAGAGCCGCCGCCAACTCGACGATTCGCTCATCCCAGAGGGTCGCACCATTGGTGACTGACGCAGAAGTCCGGCGCGCAACTGGCCGCCAAGCCCTGTCCTAGCTGGGCCTGCCCGGTGCGGGCCAGTAGCCGATGACGCCGCTGAATTCGAGGTCGGTCTGGGCGAAGGCATTGCCGATGGCTAACAGTGGTTCGCGGCTCAGCTGGGCGGCCGCATAAGTCATGCAGTCTCCGAAGTTCAGAGCCGCGGGGTGCCGACCCTTACCGTACTGCAAGAAGGCCCGTTGAGCCGCTGTGGCATGTTCTTCAGTGAAATGAACTACGCCTAAGGAGATTTCGTTGCGTAGGCGTTCAAAAACGGTGCGCGCCAACGGACCATGACGGGCGGTCAAGACGATTAAGCATTCGGCCACCGTGGGTGCCGACATGACCCGTTCGCGGGCGTTGGCCAGCGCGGCGACCACCTGGGTGGCGTAAGGTTCCTCGTCTTGAACCAGCGCCACGATGGCGCTTGTGTCGATCATCATCGTGGCGCTCAGACTCCGGTATCGGCGTCATAGCCAAGGATTTCCTCGCGTTCGCGCTTGGTGATCGGGCTGCGGTCGGTGAGTAACGGCCAGATTTCGGTGCGCATCACGTCCAAGAGCTGTGTTTCGCGGTCGCCAGCGCGCGATTCCAACAGTCCAAGCTGGGCACGAAGGGCTCGGCGAATGGCGTCGGTTTTGTTCGTTTGAAGCCGTGTCGCGAGTTCGTTCGCGAGCCGGTCCACCTCGGGATCTTTGATGTTCAGCGCCATATGGTAGATGGTACCATTGAGACCTAACTTCTACCATCGGGGTCAGCGTGGACCAGCGGGACCGGCTGCGGTAAGCACCATGTCCTTCCACGTCTTCGGTTTTGACGACCGCGCCAGGTCAGCCTGCCGGAACATCAGACCGTCGGGGGTGACGTACCGCCCGGTCGCTGGGTCATAACGAGCGGTGGCCACCGAAGGCCCAGAACCGTTGGGCACGAACGCACTTGGCGCCGTCGGCGGTTGGTTCACCGACCCCGGCGGTGGCGGCCCCGGCGGTGTTCCGGCCGGCGTCGCTCCCGGCGGCAGGGGCGTCCCGTCCAACGGACCGAAAATGTGTGGCGGGACCGTCACCCGGTCGTCGGGTGGCACACCCTGCGCCAACAGATTCGGGTCCAGCGGCGACGGCCCCAGCACGTGCTGCCGCATCGCCAACGGCTCGTAGGGCTTGTCGCTGTTGCAGATCTCGACCGTCGGCGCCCGCTTTCCCGGGTGGCCCATGCACGGATTGTTGCGCACGCCGCGCACGGCGATGGGAGCGTCTTGCGGCAGTTTGCAATACAGGTTGTCGGGGGTGTCGATCGTGGTGGTGTCGGCCGGCGAACGCCACTGCGAGGGCGGCAGGAATCCCACCGTGCACGCGGGCGGGTCGGCGATCGTCAGGGTGAATCCGCCGACGGCCAGCCCGGTCGGGTTGTTGGTGACGCCATAGGAGCTGTACGCCGCGACCGTCGGGGGCAGCAACACCAGCAGTTGCTCCAGCGACGGATGGTAGGTCACGCCAATCTGGCCGATGGTCGTCAGGTTGGCCAGCAACACCGGCAGGGTGGGCTTCAACTGGGTCAGCAGCCGCGAAACCTCTTGGGAGAAATCGGGTCCGGTGCGCAGCAGCTTGCGAAACTGCGGATCGTCGGTCACCAACTGATCGGTGACACCGGCCAGGTTGTGCGCCCAGCGCCGCGTCGCATCGCTGGTCTGGGTCTGCGCATCCAGGAACGGGACGGCGTCATCGGCCAGCGCGCGGGTATGGCCGGCGGTGTCGTTAGCGTCGTGCGAGATTCTGGTCGATGAGTCGAGCAGGGTCTGCAGGTCGTAGCCGGATCCGTTGAAACCCCTGAATGATTCGTCGAGCAGTTGGGAGAGTTTGTCTTTGGGGATGCTGTCGGTCAGCGCGCTGAGCTTGTCCAGCATCGGCCCCACGGGTGGCGGGATGGAGGTGTCACGCGCCTGGATCACCGACCCGTCGCGCAGGTAGGGTCCCGATTCCGAGCGCGGCACCAGGTCGATGTATTGCTCGCCGACCGCGGAAATGCTGCGCACCGCGGCGTGCACATCGGCCGGAATCTTCGGCGAGGTGTCGATCGCCAGCGTCGCCTCGGCACCGTCGGCCGTCGGACCCACGGCGGTCACCTTGCCGATCTGCACGCCCCGGTAGGTGACGTTGCTGAACCGGTACAGGCCGCCGGTTTCGGGCAACTCCAGCTTCACGTTGAGCTTGCCGATCCCGAGCAGCGTCGGCACCTGCATGTACTCGAAGAACATCGCCGCCATGCCGGTGAGCCCGACGGCGATGAAGATCGCCAGCTGAATCCGGACGAAACGCGTGAGCATCAGCCGGGTCCCGGATGATCAAGCGGCGCAATGGGACTCATGTCGGACCCCGCGAACGCCGGCGGCGGCGGCGCCGCGGCCGGCGGCCCGGATCCCGGCAGCGCCGGCGGGGTGAGGCCCACGCTCATCGGGTCCCTGGTGTAGCTCTGATACCACGGATCGCCCGGGGCGGGCACCAGCGGCGCGTCGGGATCTCCCCAGCGGGTGCCGCCGCCGATCGTTCTCTTCAACCGGGGCACGGTCATGTCGATGACGGCGAAGACATTGAAGTAGTCGCCGCGGATGGCGCGGTCGACGAAGTTCTGGGTGAACGGGAAGGTGGGGATGTAGCCCAGCAGAATGGGCAGCTCCGGTCCCACGTCGACGAGCGCGCGGATGGTCGGCTCGAGATTTTGCAGATTCTTGACCAGGTCGGCCTGGGTGTCGTTGACCAGCCGGGTCGCGGTATCGCTGAAGACGTGCAGCTTTTCCAGCGCGGCGGTCAAGCGTGGGCGTTCCCGAATCAACACATCCAGCGCCGGCGGTATCTTGCGCAGCGCGTCCGAAATCACCTCGCGCTGCGACGCGAACGTGCCGGCGAGTCGGTTCAACGCGTCGATGGACGCGATGATCTTCTCGCGCTGCTGATCCAACACTCCGACGAAGTCGTCGAGCCGCGTCAACAGTTCCCGGACGTCGTTCTCGTGGCCGGACAACGCGGCGCTGAAGTTGTGCACGATGTCGCCGACCTGCCCCAGGCCTCCGGAGTTCAGCACGACCGAAAGCGCCGAAAGCGTCTGCTCCGTAGAGGGATACGATGACGACCTGTCCAGCGGAATCGTTGCCCCGGCCTCGAGCCGGCCCTGCGGTCGCTGGCCGAGCGGGGGATTGAGTTCGACGTGCATCGAACCCAACAAGCTGGTCTGCCCGACGGTGGCTACCGCGTTCGCGGGCACCACGGCATCGGGTTTGACCGAGACCTCGATGTCGGCGTGATCGCCCCGGACCCGCATCTTGCCGACGCTGCCCACCACGACGTCGGCCATCATCACGGGCGAATTCGATTCCAGCGTACCGATATTCGCGACCTCGATGTGGTAGACGTTGGCGTGCGGTCCGCGGCCCACCGCGCCCGGCAGCGGCAGCGAGTTGACACCCTGAAACGCGCAGCCGCCGACAGCGGCGGCGCATGCCGCGATGCCCAGTGCCCGAGTGACGCTCACGGCGCGGTCCCCTGAGCGGGGGGAGGCGGACCTACCGCCGGCAACAACAAGTCGGACAAGCTCTTCGGCGCCGAATCATTCATCCCGTTGTACGCCGAAATTGCCGGGGGAGCCTCGGGTGGTCCCGGAGCCGGCCCCCCGGCGCCGGGCGCGAGATTCGGCTCGGCGTAGATGATTTTGCCGGGACTCGCGATCTGTTGCAGGATCAGGTTGGTCGGAATGGGTAGCTCGTTGAAGTTCGCGGTGCGGGCTCCGGGGCCGAGGTATTCGGCGCACAGCTTGCCCGTTTCGCCCGCGGTGACGTTGGCCAGCGCCCCGATCTCATCGCAGATGAAATGCGTTGGATTGGCGAAGTTTTGGATGATGAAGCTTCCCATGGCTCCGGGCACGTTGGGGTTGTAGATGTTGTAACCGTTGGCGAACGCGGTGGGCGCGGCGTGCAGGATGTTTTCCACATCCAGGTGATGGTCGACGAGCACCTGAGTGACATCGGCGAGCCGCTGCAGCTGCGTGGCGGCCTTGTCGCGGCTGCCGGCGATGAAGCGTTTCACCTCGCCGACCGCGACGGACAGATTCGACAGCGCCGCATCGAGATCGGATCGGCTGTCGTTGAGCACGCTGCTCAGCGTCGCCAGCCGGTTTTGGAATTGCACGATCTGTTGATTGCTGTCGCGCAGCGTGGTGACGAAGTTTTGCAGGTTCTTGATGACATCGACAATGTTGCCGCTGCCGTTGGCCAAAATGCGGCTGATCCCGGACAGCTGCGCGAGGGTCTGGTGCAGCTTTTCGCCGTTGCCGTCCAGCGCGTTGGCGGCGCTGTCGATGAACCGGCTGACCGACGTCGACGATACCGGGCCTGACGGCCCCAAATCGGTTGCCAGCCGGGTCAATTGCGTGGTGACCTCGTCCCATTCGACGGGTATCGCGGTGCGGTCTTGGTCGATCACCGCGCCGTCACGCATCTTGGGTCCGGTCTTGTGGTAGGCGGGCGTGAGCTGGACGTAGCGCGCCGCCACCAAATTCTGCGCGACGATCACCGCCTTCGCGTCGGCCGGGACCGGCACGGCGCGATTGACCCGTAAGACCAACTTGGCCCGGCTCGGCTGGGGCTGCACCGACGACACGGTGCCGACCTTGACGCCGGACACGCGGACGTCGTCACCGGCATAAATGCCGGTCGCCGACGGGAAATAGGCGGTGATCGTCAGCGGCCGAAAGAACGTCTCGCGAACCAGGAAGGCGCCGGCGCCCACGAGAAGCCCCACCAACAGCACCGCCGTCGCCAATCGCCTAATCATCGTGTGGCCCCGGGATGCCTTGCGGAATACCATTGTGCGGCCAGGGGAACAGGGCGCGCGGCAGGTGCGGGTCATGGCGGCGGAACCCGAAGTAATAGTCGAAGAACGGCTGGATCAGTTCCGGGATCGCCAGGTTGGGCACGAAGGCGTTGTAATAGAAACCGTTGGCCACCGCCTCGCCCGAGGTGAACTCGTATTTCTTCAGGCCGGGCAACGCCTTGGAGAGGTTGTCGCGGTTCTTTTCCAGCACTGCGGCAACGGAATTCAACCGGTCCAATGTGGGCGCCAGCTTGCTTTCGTTGTCGGCCACCAGCCCGGACAGCTCCTTGGCGACGGCGGACACGTTGGCCAGCAGGTCGCCGATCGCATTGCGGCGCTGCACCAGCACGTCGAGCAGCGCGTTGCCGTCCAGGATCAACGAGTTGACCTGTTGGTTGTGCCCCGAAAGGATTCCCGTGAGATCGGAGGCGCTCTTGAGCAGCGCGTCCAGGGTTTCACCCCGGTTGTTGATCGCCCGCGACAGCTTGGTAAGCCCTTCGAACGTCGGACTCAATTGCGGGGCAATCTGGTCGATCGTTGCCGAAAGCGCGTCCAGCGAGTGGTTGAGGCTGTCGGTGCTCGTCGAAGCCAGATTCGTGGTCAGCTCCGAAACCGCCGCGCTCAGCGAGTAGGGCGACGATGTCCTCGTCATCGGTATGACGTCGGACGCACGCATCCGGCCGCTACCCGTCGGCTCCAACGTCAGCACCCGTGCGCCCAGCAGCGAACCGGTCCGGATGTGGGCACTGGTCAGCGATCCGAGCCGCACCTTGCTGCTCACCCCGAACGTGACCAGCGCGTCGCCGTCGCGCAGCGAGACATCGGAAACCGTGCCGACCTTGACGCCCGACACCAACACGTTGTTGCCGGCCGCGAGCCCGCCGGCCTCGGAAAACAGCGCCTGATAATGGATCGTCGTCGCCCAGGCCAGCAGCCGCTCGGGTGCCAGCCCCACCGCGGTGACCAGCACGATCAGAACCGCGCCGATGAAGCCCGACCGAATGTGTTTGGCGTCACGGTATCTCAGCATCAGGGCTCCGCACACCTTCCCTCGGTTTGCCGCAGCCACGGGAAAACCGCGGTCCGGCCCTGCAGATCGGAGACGCGGAACATCAACCCGCAGATGTAGTAGTTGACGAAGCTGCCGTAGGCACCGGTCCGCGCGATCTTGCGGTAGTTGCCGGGCGCCCGCTGCAGGGCGTCATCGAGGTAGCCGTTGCCCTTTTCGAGCACCGGCGCCAAGCGATTCAACTGGTCGACCGTTCCCGCCAGCGGTGGGCGCGCTGTGCTCAGCAGGTCGGCGATCGACGCGGTACCGGTGTCCAGCGCCGTGATGGCGTCACCGATGGGGTCGCGGTCGTGGGACAGATCGGTGACCAGACGCTGCAGGTGCTCGATCGCGCCGGAGAACTGATTGCCTTGTTGGGCAAGGGTTTGCACCACGGTGTTGAGGTTGTCGATCAACTTCTCGACGGCTTGATTTTTGGCGGCGACATCGTTGGAAAACGACGACGTCTTCGCCAGCAGCGACTGCAGAGTCTGGCCCTCGCCCTGAAACACCTGCAGCAGCGCGGCGGCCAGCGCGTTGACGTCATGCGGATTCAGGCCTCGGATAACGGGTTTCAGCCCGCCGAGCAGCAAATCGAGATCCAGCGAGGGCATGGTGTGGTCGACCGGAATCTGTGATCCGGCGGGCAGCACCCGCATCGATCCCGGGCCGATGATCAGTTCGAGGTAGCGATCGCCGACCAGGTTGAGGTAGCGCACGGCGGCCTTGCTGCCCGACGTGAGGGCGACGTCGTCGTCGGCGTCGAATTTCACCAGGACCGTGTTGTCGGGCCGCAGCGCGACGGCGCGAACCGTGCCGACCCGAATTCCGGCTACCCGCACCGAATCTCCGGTCTTCAGCTGCGAGGCGTCGGCGAAGATCGCGGAGTACCCGTGCGTGGGGCCGTTGCGGAACTGGCCGAAGATGAAGAATAGCGAGGTGGTCAACATGATCATCACGACGGCAAAGATGCCGAATTTCACCAGTATTCGGCTCATCCGGGTTGCCCGATCTGTGCGGTGTTGCGCGGTGGCCCATCGATCGGTCCGTACAGGATCTGCTTGAGTAGGTCGGAGTTCAGCAGAATCCCCGGGTTGTTGTACTGCCAGGGGTCGGCGCCGACGTTGGCGACATCAAACGGCGGAAACGTGTTGTATGCCACCGGCAATTCGTGTTCGCACTGCGGGCCGCCCTTGGCGGCGACCTTGGGCAGGTTCCTCGGGTAGCGGTAACGCTCGGCGCCCAGCGCGATGCCGCCCAGCACTTCGAGGCCGGGCACCGGGGTGGGCGGCTGCTTGGCCAACGGGAACATGCCCTTCAGCGAGCAGGTCAGCGCCTCGTGGTACTCGTTGGTCAGATCGGTGGTGGGCACCAGCAGGTGCATGACATCGGTGAGTGCCTGCCGGTTGGTGCCCACGACGTCGTTACCCATGTCGGCCAGGCCGATCGTGCTGATCAGAAACGCGTCGAGGTTTTGCTGCTCGTCGACGATGGACTGGCTGACCTTCGTCGTATTGGCAATGGTCTTAACGAGATCCGTTGCCGCATCGGCGTAACCGAGGGACACGTCGGCGGTGGCTGCGAGGTCGTGGCTCAGGTTCGGCAGGCTCGGCTCGAACTTGGCCAGAAATGCGTTCAGGTCGGTGAACAGTTGGCCGAGCTGACCGCCCCGCCCGTTGAGCGAGGTGGCCAACGCGCCGAGCGTTTCGTTGAGCTTGGCCGGGTCGATCTTGGCCAGCACCGAAGTGAGTTCCTGGAAGACCGTGTTGATCTCGACGGTGACCCGATCGGCGTCGAGGACCTGGCCGGCGCGCAGGCGTTGCGCGGAGGGGTCTTGGGGCGGGATCAACTGGACGAATTTCGCGCCGAATGCCGTCGTCGCGACGATGTTGACGAGGACATTGGCGGGAATGAGGCGGAGCCGGGACGGGTCGAGGGCCAGTTGAATCGCCGCCTGGCCGTTGGGCATGTCGTGGATGGACGCGACGGCGCCGACCGGAGCGCCGTGCAGTTTGACCTTGGCGCCGGGGTTCATCATCAGACCCGCGCGGTCGGAAACCACCGTCACCGGCACGGTCTCGGTGAATCCGCCGCGGAACTGTGTCAGGGCGATGGCGACGACCGCGGCGAAGACGACGACGGTGGCCAGGCCCGCCAGCGGACGACCGTACGAGCGGCGGATCGCCCGCTGTCCGGCCGGAACGCTGAGGGTCACCTACGCTCCTTTGCCGCAGGGGAGCACGAAATGCCAAGTGCCCCAACGGCCTACTGCAGTCAGAGCTCGCGATGTGATACAAATCTCATGTTAGTAGCGAGCAGAACGATACAACCGTTGTGCTCAAAGTACAAGACTGCTTTACACGAGAGTGTCGTTCTACACTGGCCACTGCCGACACGCCAGCAGAGGAGCATCGTGACCGGTTTCCCCGTCCGGACCGTCTCGCCGGAATTGGCGCAACGCTACGCAGACCAAGGATGGTGGACCGGCGACACCCTCGGCGACCTGCTGGGGCGCGGGCTCAAGGACAACCCGCAGGTCACGTTCCACGTCCACTCGGCGCAGCGCCCGTTTTCCGGCACCTATGGCGAGGTCGAACTGCAGGCGCGCCGGCTTGCCGCCGGACTGCGGGCGCGCGGCGTCGGTCCCGGCGACGTCATCGCCTTCCAACTGCCGAACTGGGTGGAGGCCGCGGTCACCTTCTGGGCGTCGGCGTTCCTCAGCGCGGTGGTCGTCCCGATCGTCCACTTCTACGGGCCCAAGGAGCTGCGCTACATCCTGGGCACCGTGAAGCCCAAGGTGTTTATCACCGCCGAAGGGTTCGGGCGGATGACGTATGAGCCCGATGTCAGCGCCGACGTGCCGATCGTCGGGGTGGTGGGTGCGAGCTTCGACGCGCTCCTGGACACCGAGCCGATGACCGACACGTTGGCGACCGATGCCGCCAACCCCGCACTGATCGCGTTCACGTCGGGAACCACCAGCAATCCCAAGGGCGTGATCCACAGCCATCAATCGCTGGATTTTGAGACCCGCCAATTGCTTTCGAACTACCCGCCGGGACGCGGCCGGCAACTCACGGCACTGCCCGTCGGACACTTCATCGGCATGCTCGGCGCCTTCCTGATCCCGGTAATCGAGGGCGCGCCAATCGATCTCACCGACGTCTGGGACCCCGACAAGGCGATCGACCTGATGGAAAGCGACGGCGTGGCGCTCGGCGGCGGGCCGCCCTACTTCGTCACCAGCCTGCTCGACCATCCTCGGTTCACCGACGAGCACCTGCAGTACATCAAGTACCTGGGCCTCGGCGGGTCCACCGTTCCCGCGGCCGTCACGCGCCGGCTGGCCGATCTCGGCATCCTCGTCCACCGCTCCTACGGCAGCAGCGAACACCCGTCTATCACCGGCTCGCACTGGACCGCGCCGGAGGACAAGCGGCTGTTCACCGACGGCGAAGCGCGGCCAGGCGTGGAGGTCCGGCTGGCCGACGACGGCGAAATCCTCTCGCGCGGACCGGATTTGTTCATCGGCTACACCGATCCCGCTTTGACCGCGAAGGCCTTTGACGACGACGGGTGGTATCACACCGGCGACATCGGGGTGATGGACGAGGATGGCTTTATCACCATCACCGACCGCAAGTCCGACATCATCATCCGCGGCGGCGAGAACATCAGCGCGCTGGAGCTCGAGGAGATCCTGCTCGGGCTGCCGGCCGTCGCCGAGGCCGTGGTGGTGTCCGCGCCCGACGCCCGGCTGGGCGAGCACGCCGCCGCGATGCTGCGCCTCAAGCCGGGGCACACGAAGCCTTCGTTGCCCGAGGTCCGCGCGCACTTCGAGCGCGCGGGCGTCGCCAAGCAGAAATGGCCCGAGGAGCTGCACGAGGTCGATGACTTCCCGCGCACGGCCAGCGGCAAGGTGCAGAAATTCGTGGTGCGTGAGCGGATTCGCGACCAATCGCCCGCGAGCCGAACGTGACTGCGAAATTCCGCGTGAGTTTCCGCAGTGCGGTTCGGCTCGCGAATGGCGAGAGTTGAACTTCTGTGGCGAGTAGAATATCGTTCTACCTCGAGCTGATTGTTTAGGAGTGTGGTGACCATCCTCGCGGAGCAGCGCACCTATATCGCCGGCCGCTGGGTTACCGGCGATGACGTGGTCAGCGTCGAAAATCCGGCCGACGAGAGCCACGTCGCCGACATCACCGCCACCCCGCTGGTCGAGGTGGAGCGCGCGATCGCCGAGGCGCGCCGCAGCTTCGACTCCGGCGTGTGGGCGGACATGGCGCCCGCCGAGCGGGCGCGGGTGCTGCACGCGTTCATCGATCACATCGAGGGCGCCAGCGAGGAGTTGGTGCCGACGATGGTCGCCGAGGCCGGTCAGTCGACGTTTTTCGCCGACTGCACCCAGCTGCGCGCTGGAGCGACGATCGGGCGCCAAACGATCGGGCTGTACCTGTCGATGTCGCACGAGGAAGCCAGCCCGGTTCCCGTCGACGACCTGACGCGCGGCCGGGTGGCGCTGAGCATTCGCCGCCACGAACCGGTCGGCGTGGTCACCGCGATCACGCCGTACAACGCGGCGCTGATCATGGGCTTTCAGAAGCTGATTCCCGCGTTGATGGCCGGCAACTCGGTGATTCTGCGGCCCAGCCCGCTGACGCCGATCTCGTCGCTGATCTTCGGCCGTGCCGCGGACGCCGCAGGCCTGCCGCCGGGGGTGCTGAGCGTGGTGGTGGAGTCGGGCACCGCCGGCGCGGAGCTGCTGACCAGCCACCCGGGTGTGGACATGGTGTCGTTCACCGGGTCGACGCTGGCGGGCCGCAAGATCCTGGCCCAGGCGGCCCCCACCGTCAAACGGGTGTCGCTGGAACTCGGCGGCAAGTCGGCGCAGATCTATTTGCCGGACGCGGTGGAGCGCGCGGCGGGCGGCGCGATGATCGTGGTCGCCAGCACGGCCGGGCAGGCCTGCGTGGCCGCCACCAGAATGCTTGTGCCGCAAGACCGTAAGGCCGAGGTGCTGGAGGCCGTCAGCGCGACGTACAAGTCGATCAAGGTCGGCCCGCCCACCGACGCGTCGGCGATGATGGGCCCGGTCATCAGCGCCGCGCAGCGCGCCAAGTGCGAGCAGTACGTGAAGCTGGCCGAGGAGCACGGCGGCAAGGTGTACTGCGGCGGCGGCCGGCCGGCTGGACTGGACCGCGGCTACTACTTCGAGCCCACCGTGCTGGATCTGCCGAGCAACGCCAATCCCGCTGCGCAGGAAGAGATCTTCGGCCCGATCATCGGCGTGCTGGGCTACCGCGACGTCGACGACGCGGTGGCGATCGCCAACGACAGCATCTATGGGTTGTCCGGTCAGGTATATGGCGCCGATGCGGCGGCCGCGGTCGCCGTGGCGCGTCGGTTGCGCACCGGTGCGGTCAATGTCAACACCAGCGTGTTCTCGGCCTACGCACCCAGCGGGGGCTACAAGCAGAGCGGTCTGGGCCGCGAACGCGGCCCGGACGGGATCCGCGAATTCCAGGAGGTAAAGCACATGTCGATCGGAGAACTCAAGTGAGCGAATACGACCTGAACTGGTTGATCTCGGTCGACGACCACATCCTCGAACCGCCGAACCTGTGGGTCGACCGCGTCGCCGCCAAGGACCGCGACCGGGCGCCACACATGGAAAAGAACGACGACGGCATCGACAACTGGGTGTACGACGGGAAGCGCTACCCGAACTCGGGCCTGAGCGCCGTGGTCGGCAAGTCCAAGGAGGAGTTCAGCCCGGAGCCGCTGTCCTACTCCGAGATGCGGCCGGGCTGCTATGACGCCAAGGCCCGCGTCGAGGACATGGACCGCTCGGGCGTGCTTGCGTCGCTGTGCTTTCCGACCATCACCCGGTTCTGCGGGCAGCTGTTCATGGAGGCCAGCGACCGCGAATTCGGCTTCGAATGCCTGCAGCACTACAACGACTGGCTGGTCGAGGAGTGGTGTGGCGCCGCGCCGGGCCGCTACATCCCGCTGATGCTGATTCCGATGTGGGACCCCAAGCTCGCCGCCAAGGAGATGGAGCGGATGGCGGCCAAGGGCGTGACGTCGTTCGCATTCTCGGAGAACCCGGAACCCTTGGGGCTGCCCACGATTCACGACCCCGACGGCTACTGGGAGCCGGTGATGGCGGCGGCCAACGAGCTGGAGATGGTCGCCAGCATGCACGTGGGTTCGTCGTCGACTTTGCCCAAGATCTGTTCGGACGCGCCGTTCATGGCCAACCTGACCTGGGGTGCGTCGCGCACGTCGGGCACCATGCTGTCCTGGCTGTTCAGCGGGATGTTCCAGCGCTACCCGAAGCTCAAGATCGCGTTGTCCGAGGGTGAGATGGGCTGGATGCCCTACTTCCTGGAGCGCGCCGAGCAGGTGCTCGACAAGCAGCGGTATTGGGTGATGCGCGGCGCGAAGTTCGACACCCACGCCGGTGCCGGCAAGGCGATCGACCTGGACACCCTCGACATCCGGGAAACCTTCCGTAACCACATCTTTGGCTGCATCATCGAGGACCGCCACGCCGTCCGGAGTCTGGACGAGCTGGGCGAGGACAACATCATGTGCGAGACGGACTACCCGCATTCGGACTCGACCTGGCCGGACTGCATCGACGTTGCCCGCAGCACCATGAAGGACCTGCCGGAGCACGTGCAGTACAAGCTGCTGCGCGGCAATGCCGAACGGCTGTACCGGTTTACGCCGGCCGAGCCTCCGGTCCTAGCGAGCGCTTGATGGCCGGGGTACTCGAGGGCAAGAGCGCCATCGTCACCGGCGCGGGGTCCGGCGTGGGCCGGGTGTCGGCGCTGCGGTTCGCCGAGGAAGGCGCCCGGGTGGTCGCGGCGGACATCGATGCCGAGCACGCGAAAGACACCGTGCGCCAGATTGAGTCGGTCGGTGGCATGGCCATCGCCATCGGCACGGACGTCTCGGATGAGCAGCAGGTGCAGGCGATGATCGCGGCGGCGGTCGACCAGTACGGGCGGCTCGACATCCTGTTCAACAACGTGGGCATCCCGACGCCGCGGCTCGGCATGACGTTCGAGGACCATTCGCTCGAGGACTTCAACCGGCTGGTCGCGGTCAACCTCGGCGGGGTGTTCCTCGGCTGCAAGTACGCTGTGCTGCGCTTCAAGGAGCAGGGTGACGGCGGCGTGATTCTCAACACGGCCTCGGTGGCCGGGCTGGTGGGCTGGGGCGGCACGGTCTACGGCGCCACCAAGGGCGGGGTCATCCAGCTCACCCGCGGCGTCGCAATCGAGGCCGCTCCCTTCGGGATTCGGGTCAACGCCATCTGCCCGGCCGCCATGCCGCTGACTGGGTTCATGGCCGCCGGTGGGTTGCAGGTCGACGCCGAGCAGCAGGCCGAGATCGCCAAAGCCGTTGGCGGGCAACACCCGTTGGGTCGCGCGATCACCGCCGAAGACTGCGCCGAGGCCGCGCTGTATCTGGTCTCCGACGCGTCGCGCAACGTCACCGGGGTGGCTTTGCCGGTCGACGGTGGGTTCGTGGCCCGATGACCGCACCCGCGCTGGACCGCGACCGGCTGCGGGAGCTGTTCGACCTGCGCAGCTCCTACAACGCCTGGGCCGGTGGCGCTTACGAGGACGATCCCTATCCGGTGTGGCACCGGTTGCGCGAAGAGGGACCTGTGCTGCCCGGCGTCCTGCACGAGCTCACCGGTAGCACGGACATGATGTTCTTTCACGGGCTGCCGTACCCGGACAGCCCGCATTTCACTGTGTTCGACTACGACACGTGCATGGCCGTTTACCGCAACCCGGAGGTGTTCGCGTCGTCTCCCGATCCTGTCGACCTCGAGGGCGGTCCGCTGGGCCTGACCAACAGCATGCTCTCGATGAACGGCGAGCAGCACAAGCGTTATCGCGCCCTGGTGCAGCCGTCGTTCCTGCCGGCGAATGGCAAGTGGTGGATTGACAATTGGATCACCGAAACCGTGGATCTGCTGGTCGACGGCATCGCGCATGAAGGACGCGCCGAGCTCAATGTCGACTTCTGTGCGGCCATCCCGGTGCTGACCATCACCGGCAGCTTCGGCGTGCCCGTCGAGCAGGCGCTCGACATCCGGGAGGCGCTGGCGCGGGATCCGCAAAAGGTGGTCGACATCCTCAAGCCCGTCATTGCCGCCCGCCGCGCGGAGCCCCGCGACGACCTGATCAGCATCCTGGTGCAGGCCGAGCTGACCGACGAGAACGGCGGCACCACCCGACTCACCGATCGCGAAATCGATTCCTTCGTACTGCTTTTGCTGGGCGCGGGCTCGGGAACCACCTGGAAGCAGATGGGCACCACGATCACAACGCTGTTGCAGCGGCCCGAGGTCTTGGACGCGGTGCGGGCCGACCGGCAGCTGCTGCGCGCCGCCATCGAGGAGTCGGTGCGCTGGATGCCCACCGACCCGATGTTCTCCCGCTGGGTGATCGCCGACACCGAGCTCGCCGGCGTGAAAATCCCGGCGGGATCGGTCGTGCACCTGGCACTCGGTGCGGCCAATCGGGACCCGACTCGATGGGACCGTCCCGACGAATACGACATCACCCGAAAGTTCCGGCCGTCGTTGGGTTTCGGGCAGGGCGTGCACATCTGCCTCGGCATGCACGTCGCTCGGGCAGAGATGACCATTGCGATCTCGGCGCTGCTGGACAGGCTGCCGAACCTGCGGCTGGATCCCGACGCCGAACCGCCCCGCATCATCGGGATGTACGAGCGCGGAGCGACCGCCATACCCGTGCTCTTCGATAAGGCGTGACATGTCTGATTACTCCCAGCCCGACCTGACGCTGCTCGGCGACGATCACATCCGCGCGTACCGGGACAGCGGCGGCGAGGTCGGCTACCTCTGGAACGGCGTGCCCACGCTCCTGCTCACCACGACCGGTCGTCGCACCGGCGAGCCCCGCACGTCGGCGCTGATCTTCGCCCGCGACGGGGTCGACTACCTGATCGTGGCCTCCAAGGGCGGAATGCCGACTCACCCGATGTGGTACCTGAATTTGCAAGCCAACCCGGCGGCCAAGATCCAGGTCAAGGCTGACGAATTCGCCGTCGTCGCGCGCACCGCGTCGGCGGCCGAGAAGCCGCGGTTGTGGAAGATCGTCACCGAGGTCTGGCCCAACTATGACGTCTACCAGACACGCACGGACCGCGAGATTCCCGTCGTGATACTCACACCGGCATGACGGCCGCTAGCATGACTTCGGTGTCACGAGCCGAAGAACGGGCCGCCCAGCGGTCAGCGGCCGTCCAGCGGTCGCGCACCCGCATCGCCAACCAGGTGCGGTCGATGCTCGACGCGGCCCTGCGGCTCATCCGAATCAAGGGCGATGCCTTCACGACCCAAGAACTGGTCAAAGAGGCCGGCGTTGCGCTGCAGACGTTCTACCGCTACTTCGCCAGCAAGGACGAGCTGCTGCTGGCGGTGATCGCCGACGCGATGACCGACGCCTGCGCGCGCTGGTCCGAGGCCGCCGGCGAGCTGGATGGTCCCGTCGAGCGGTTGCACTTTTACGTCACCGCCGTCATTGACGTGCTCGACAGCGAGGGTGGTGGCGGTGAGACGGCCCGGTTCGTGGTGTCGACGCGGTGGCGGTTGCATCGCATCTTTCCCGACGAGCTCGCCGAGGCGGAAAAGCCGTTCGTTGACTTGTTGCTCGGTGAAATCAATGCCGGTGTCGACGCCGGTCTGCTGCGCCCCGCGGATCCAAAATGGGCGGCCTGGTTCATCGTCGAACTGGTTCGGTCGGTGTACCACTACTACGCGTACGTGCCGAGGCAGCCCGACGTCAAGGAACAGTTGTGGGAGTTCTGTCTCACCGCACTCGGCGGCAAGGCGAGGTAGCTATGCCGCACGCGAGACCGGAGGAACTGCCCAGCGGCGGGGGCGGGCGATGGCCCTTGGCCGGTGACGGTTTCCGCTCCGTGCAGTGGGGCGACATGGAGGTCGGCTACACCACCACCGGGCCGCTGGATTGCACGCAGCTCTACCAAATTGGCGGGCTTCCCGGCGGGGTGTGCACCTGCCCGCACTACGGGTACATCTTCGAAGGATCAATTCGCGCAACGTATCCCAACACCGACTGGGCCGACGAGGTGGCGTGCGCGGGGGAGGTGTACTTCTTTCCCGCCGGGCACATTCTGATCTATCCCGAAGCGACGCGCGCCCTGGAGCTCAATCCGGCGTTCGCGCTGCAGCAGTGCATGGACGCGATGCAAAGGGCCGGGGAGAGAGCGGCCGGCCCCCGGCTGGGTGGCATATGACCGTTTGTCCACCTCTGAGCGACAACGTCGCGCGCTCAAGCGAACTTGTCGCTCGGAGGCGGACAACTACGTATGTGCCTCGGATTGGAGACGCCTGTGACGGACGTGACTCACAGGCGCGACAGCGTGAACGGATAGGTGAGGGTTCCGCCGGGGGCGCCGTCGCACCCCGCGTCGAAGGAGGACTCGAGCGAGCCGGCCAGCGTGACCGCGTCCCAGGTGTATACGTCGTGCGTGGGAATGGTTGTGCCGTAATAGATATTGTCGCAGCGCAGGCCGTCGGGGACATCGACGGTCAAGGTGTAGCGGCCGTTGGCCAGCTGCGCGTCGCCCGCGTAGTTGAACGCCCTTCCCACCGGCATGGCGATGGCGTTCACGTGAACACATGCGCCGGGGCAGGCACTGATCGCCCATGTCCAGGTGTGGAAGTCGTATCTGCCCACGATCTGCAGGCTGTAGTTCCCGAGCGTCATATTGGCCTGAGCGACCGGTACGGGCGCCAGCGCGAATATGCCCGCGAGTATCGCGGCGAGTTGTCGCGGAGATCGCATGACGCTCCTCATCTTTGGTAGATTGTCATTCTCGTAGAGTCTAGAACGAGGTATCCGAATGGTGAAGCTGCGGGAGATGCCCGCCGGCGCAGGCATTCCCGAGACCAGCGCGACCCGACCACCATCCGAATTCGAAGAGCTGCTCCCCGAGTTCTCCGACGACTACCTCGAGACCGAATACCTGCTCTCCGGCACGGCGAACACCTACACCGGTCCCGCCACCGGGCCGGCCAGCGTGCACAGCAGCGGGCACGAATACGTCACCCGGGTCCTGGCACGCTATCCAAAAGACTTGGGCCGCTTCAGCGGCCGAGTGGTCATCGAGCCGTTCAACACCACCTACGGCATCGACCTGGATGCGCTGTGGCTGCACGTGGCGCCGCTGTTGCAGGCGCAGGGCGACGCGTGGGTCGGCATCAGCGTGCGCGCCTGGTCGTCGGAAGAGCTCAAGCGCCGCAACGCGCACCGCTACGCCGACGTCGACATCGGATCCAACGACCTGGTCTGGGACATGTTGCGGGACATCGGCACGTTCGTCAAGCGGGGTCCCGTCCGGCGCGTGTATCTCGGCGGATATTCGCAAAGCGCGCTTGACGCAGCCACTTTCGCCGCGGCGTTTGGTGACGTCTACGACGGCTTCTTCCCGACCGCGCACGCGGCGAGCCTCACGCCGCTCGCGTTGGGAGAAGGCCTGCCCCGCTTCGAGTACGCCCCGATGCCACCGACCGGGGCCCCGGTCATCGAGGTACAACCGCAAAGCGACGTCGAGGGATTCCGCTTCGACGAGTTCGTCAACCCGGGCAGCGCCTCGGTGCGGCGGCCGGACAGCGACACAAGCGCGGATCGCTTCCGGTTGTACGAAATCGCGGGGGCGCCGCACGCGGCCAAGATCGTCGGCTGCGACGGCGACGGATCGAGCCTTCCGACGGCGGCCTTCGTCCGTGCCGCGCTGCGCAACCTATTCCGTTGGGCCGAAGACGACATCGCCCCGCCGACGGCCCCGCGCATCGAACTCGACGTCGACGACACGGTGGCGCAGGCGGCCGTCGACCGATTCGGCAACGCCCGCGGGGGCGTGCCGTCACCGTTCCTCAACGTGCCGATCGCCCGCTACGAGGCCCACTCGACGCCGGGGCCGGTGTGCGCGCTCGCCGGCCGCGAAACGCCGCTGTCGTACCAGGTGCTCGCCGACCGGTACGGAGATCCGCAAAGCTACCTCGCCGAATTCACCGGCAGCCTCGACGAGATCATCGCGGCGGGCTTTCTGCTCGAAGCCGACCGCGATGCCATCCTGCAGGCTCAGGCCGCAAAGGCGAAGGCGGCATTCGCATGACGGCGACGACCGTGCCGGTGCCGGACGCCCTCGAGCAGGCGTTGTCTCCGGACTGGCTCACCGCGGCGCTGCAGCCGCAATTCCCCGGCATCGCTGTTTCCGCGGTCGTGCCGGGGCCGGTGGTCGACCGGATCTCCACCAATGCCCGGTTTTCCGCCGAGTGCGCCGACGGGCGATCGCTGGCGTTGTGCGTCAAGGGCTATTTCAACGAGATCGGCCGTACGGCCCGCTATGTCGGCGCACCGGAAGCATTCTTCTACCGGGACCTGGCGGCGTCGACCGGGGTGCGCACGCTGCGCAGCGTCTACGCCGACATCGACCCGGTCACGCAGCACGGCGTCGTCATCACCGAAGACGTTGCGTCCCAGGGCGCGACGTTCCTGGACGGCAACAGCCCCTACACACCCGACCAAACCGCAGACACACTCGTCGAATTCGCCCGGCTGCACGCGGCAACGTGGGCCGACCCACGCTACATCGACGTTCCGTGGCTGGCGCCGCAGCTGGGCCGCGTCCTGGAAGTGTGGGGCGAATCCGCAACGATCGAGATCATCGCCCGCAACCTCGACAGCACGGACGACGCCCATCGGCTCGTCGACGCGTACCGCGACCTCGCGGCGGAGGCGGCATCGGGAACCTGGTGTGTCATCCACGGCGATGCCCACGTGGGCAACCTCGTTGTCGACACAGGCGGGACAGCGTCCCTGGTCGACTGGCAACTCGTCCAACGCGGCAAGTGGTATTTCGACGTGGGCTACCACATTGCCTCGACGCTGACCGTCGAAGAACGTCGCAGTAACGAACGAGATCTCTTGCGGCACTACCTCGATGCCCTGGCTTCCCACGGCGTCACGCCGCCGCCATTCCACGAGGCGTGGCGCGCCATCGCCGGCGGCATGCTGCACGGGTTCTTTCTCTGGGGCATCACCACCAAGGTCGATCCCGCGATCATCGTGACGCTGATACACCGGCTGGGCACGGCCGTCGCGGACAGGAGGCAATAGATGGAGGCCAACGCGTTTGACGGAATGCGCGTCGTCGAGTTGGCGCAGTGGGTGTTCGTCCCGGTGGCCGGGGCGCTGCTGGCCGACTGGGGCGCCGACGTCATCCGCATCGAGCGCCTCGAGGGTGACCCCTACCGCGGTCTGGCGACGCAGGGCATCGGCACCGACCGCGGTGGCGTGAATCTTTCGATGGCCCTGGCCAATCGGGGTAAGCGGTCGATGGCGCTGAACCTTCGTCACGAGAGCGGCCTGGCCGTGCTGCACGAATTGCTCTCCACCGCAGACGTTTTCCTCACCAGCCTGCGACCCGGCGCGCTGGGCCGGCTCGGGCTCGACGCAGCCACGCTGCGCAAAAGGTATCCCACCCTCGTCTACGCCCGTGGCCACGGCTTCGGCACCCGCGGGCCGGACGCCAACCAGCCCGGCTACGACAGCTCGGCGTTCTGGGCGCGCGGGGGAGTGGGCCACATCCTCACCCCGCCCGACCGCGACTACCCGATCAGCCAGCGCGGCGCCATGGGCGACCGAAACGGCGCCATGGCCCTGGCTTTCGGCATCGCGACCGCGCTGCTCAAACGAACCAAGACCGGCGTCGGCTCGGTGGTCGACGTGTCGCTGCTGGCCACCGCGATGTGGACGCTGTCGTCGGATCTGCTCGCCGCACTCAACGGCGGGTCGGCCGAGCCGATGGGCGGCCGCGGGCCGGCCGTCAACCCGCTGGTCGGGAACTACCGCACCAAGGACGGCCGCCACATCCAACTGATGTTCCTGCAGGGCGACCGCTACTGGCCGGAATTCTGCCGGGTGGTCGGCCGCGACGACCTCATCGACGATCCGCGCTTCAATGACCTCGCGGCGCGCCGCGCCAACGCCGAAGCTTGTGTGGCCGAACTGGATTCCATCTTCGCCCGCCACACGCTCGACGAATGGAAGGAACTGCTGGCCAAACTCGACGCCCCCTGGGCACCCATGCAATCCGTCCAGGAGGTGATCGAGGACCCGCAGATCGCCGCCAACGGCTATGTGGGCGAGGTCAGCCTCGAAGATGGCCAAACCTATCGCCTGCCGTCGGTGCCGGTTCAACTCGACGAGGAGGCGGCGCCGTTGCGGCGCGCACCCGAGCACGGCGAGCACACCGAGGCCCTGCTTGAGGAACTTGGCTACGACTGGGACGCGATCTCAAAGCTGATGGAACAGGGCGTGATTCCGTGACCGCGCGCCCGGTGCCGGTCCCCGATGAGGCATCGGCCCCGTTCTGGGCGGCCGCGGCCGAGCACGTCCTCACCGTCGCCCGCTGCGGACAATGCGGCCAGTTCAGCATGCCGCCCGACGTGGTGTGCCCGCACTGCCGCAGCACCGAGCCCGGCTTCGAGTTCACACCCGTCAGCGGCCGCGGTACCGTGCGGTCGTGGACCGTCGTGCGCCAGGCCTTCCTGCCGGGATTCGAGGACGACCTGCCGTTCGTGCTCGTCGACGTGGAACTCGTTGAGCAGAAGGAACTTAGGTTGATCGGCCGGTTGCTGGACGGGCCACAGAAGGAGCTCCACGTAGGTAACGCCGTCACGGTCGGCTTCGAGGACCTTGCCCCCGGCGTGGCCGTACCGGCATTCGAGCTCACCCGGTGAGGAACAGGGTCGCCCTGGTCGGCTACGCGCACACCCAAGTCGTGCGCCACGCCGATCGGCCGTTGGGGGCGCAGGCCGTTGAAACCGCCCGCGCCGCAATCGCCGACGCCGGCCTGCGCCTCGACCAGATCGACGGCTTCGTCAGCTCGAGCCTGCTGCCCAGCGCGGGAGGGCGGGCGGCTGAGGACGGCGTCAGCACCGTGTCCTCCGCCTGGCTCGCACAGCATTTGGGTGTCGAGCCACGCTACGTCGCCGGGTTCGACGGCATCGGCCAGATCACCGGCTCGGTCGGCATGGCGGTCAACGCGGTCGCCAGCGGCGCGGCCGACTACGTGTTGCTGCACCGCGCCCTGCACAATCCGGCGGGGAAATATCACGCCAACCCCATGCGGCAGGCGTCCGGCCCCCTGCAGTGGACCGCGCCCCAAGGGTTTTTCGGGCCGCTGGCCATGATCGCCCTGCCCTACAACGAGTACCTGCAACGGTACGGCGCGAGGCGCGAGTCGATGGCCGCCGTCGTGGTGGAGGCGCGCAAGAACGGCGCGCGGATCCCGTGGTCGTATTGGCATGGCCGGCCGCTGAGCACCGACGAATACCTGGAAGCGCCATCGCTTTTCGATCCGGTCTGCCGCTATGACTGCGACATCCCGGTCGACGGGGTGGCCGCCTTCGTCTTCACCTCCGCCGAACGCGCCAAGGATCTGCCGCATCCGCCGGTGTATGTCGCCGGTTATGCCGCCGGCGCCCCTGCCCGGCAGCGACTTCCGCTGCACTGGCCGCTGGACGACATCCTTGACGGCGGCGCGCACACGGCGAGGCGGCTGTGGGAACAGGCGGGCATCACGGCCGACCAAGTCGACCTGCCGCAGGTGTACGACGGCTTCTCGTCGTTCGTGTGGTTCTGGCTGGAGGTGCTCGGGTTCTGCCCGCCGGGTGAGGCGCATCGCTTCGTCGAGTCCGGCGGCATCGACAGCGACCGCCCGGATGCCATACCGGCGCTCTCGGGCGGCGGTGCGCTGGGAAACGGGCGCATGCACGGCATACCGCAGATGCTCGAGTGCTACCTGCAATTGTCGCGACGGGCCGGTGATCGCCAGCGCGACAACGCGACCATCGGGTTGGCTTGTCATTCGTCACCGCATTTCGGCGGGGCGGTGGTCTACAGCGCGGAGGCATTTTGAGAGTTGTGCTCTTAGATTCGGCAGAATATCGTTCTACTGTTACTAGCGTTGAGGAGTCGCTGTGACGGTTCCATCCGAGTCGTGGGTCGAGCGCGCGGTCGATCGGTCAGCCGCCGTGCAGCGTTCCCGCACCCGCATCGCCAACCAGGTCAGGTTGATGCTCGACGCCGCGCGGCGACTCATCCTGGTGAAGGACGATTTCACCACCCAGGAACTGGTCGCCGAGGCCGGCGTCGCACTGCAGACCTTCTACCGCTACTTCGCATCGAAGGACGAGCTGCTGCTGGCCGTGATCGGCGACGCGATGACCGAGGCCTGCGAGCGATGGGGCCGCGCCGCCGCCGAGATGGCCGACCCCCTGGACCGGTTGCGGTTCTACATCACCGCGCCGCTGGAAATCTTCGACGGCGATAGCCGCCGCGCCGCCGGCATGCGGTTCACCGTCGCCATGCACTGGCACCTGCACCGCATCTTCCCCAAAGAGCTTGCCGAGGCCGAAAGGCCGTTCGTGGACCTGTTACTCAAGGAGATCAACCACGCCGCGGACGCCGGGTTGCTGCGTCCCCGCAACCCCGAATCGGATGCCTGGTTCGTCGTCGAACTCCTGCGCGCGGTCAACCACTACTACGCCTACGCGACACAGACCGGCGACGACTTGAATGCGACCAAGGAAAACCTGTGGCAGTTCTGCCAGACCGCGTTGGGGGTGAGGGCATGACCGAAAACAGCGAATTCGACTCCATCGATTTCTTCACCGATCCGTCGCTCGTCCCCGATCCCCAGCCGTATTTCGACTATCTGCGCGGCAAGGCGCCGGTCGTGCGCGAGGCGCATCACGGCGTCGTCGCCGTCACCGGCTACGACGAAGCCATGTCCTTATACAAGGACATCGACTCGTTCTCCAGCTGCATCGCGGTGGGCGGCCCGTTCCCGCCGCTGCCGTTCGAACCGTCCGGCGACGACATCAGCGCTCAGGTCGAGCAGCATCGCACGAAGTTGCCGCTGCACAAACACATGGTGACGATGGACCCACCGGAACACACCCGGGCGAGATCGGTGTTGAGCCGGCTGTTGACGCCCGCGCGGTTGAAGGAGAATCAGGAATTCCTTTGGCGGCTCGCCGATCAGCAGCTCGATGAGTTCGTCGAGAGCGGCGAATGCGAGTTCCTCGAAGCGTATTCCAAGCCGTACTCACTGCTTGCCATCGCCAACCTGCTCGGCGTTCCGGAAGCCGATCACGACGAATTCCGTGCCGTGTTTGGGAATTCGCATACCGTAGGTAATCTCGAGCACGATCCCGCCGCGATCAACCCGCTGGATTTCCTCGACGAGAAGTTCCACTTTTACATCGAAGACCGGCGTCGCGAACCGCGCGGCGACGTGCTGAGCGATCTCGCGGGCGCGAAGTATCCCGACGGATCGACGCCGGAGGTCGTCGATGTCGTGCGCACGGCCACGTTCTTGTTCGGGGCCGGTCAGGAGACGACCGCGAAGCTGCTCGGCGCGGCGTTGCGAATCCTTTGCGACCGGCCGGATTTGCAGCAGACACTGCGCGACGACCACAGTCTCATCCCGGCGTTCATCGAAGAAACCCTGCGGATGGAGAGCCCGGTCAAGACCACCTACCGGCTCGCCCGCAAGTCGACGTGCGTGGGTGGCGTCGACATCCCCGCCGGCACCACCGTGATGGTCGCCCCGGGGGCGATCAACCGCGATCCCCAACGCTTCGACGACCCACACGAATTCCGGCTCGACCGGCCCAACGTCCGGGAACACATCGCGTTCGCGCGCGGCGCACACACCTGTCCCGGCGCGCCGCTTGCCCGCGTCGAAGGCCGGATCTCGATCGAGCGAATCTTGGACCGCATGACCGACATTCGCGCCAACGAGGCCAAACACGGACCCGCGGACCACCGCCGCTACACCTATGTTCCGACCTACATCCTGCGGGGGCTGACCGAGCTCCACCTCCAATTCACCCCCACCGCTTAGCTGGTGCACGGTGAGGCGGATGGCGGCGGTCGCGAGCGGGATCTTGGTGGGGATCCTCGCCGTCGGCGCACCGCCGGCGGACGCGTCCGGCGAGTGGGGACTCAACGGGACCTACGCCGCGCTGTCAAACGGTCAGTGGGCGCAAACCAACGAGATCTACCACGACGAAGCCAGCGTCCGCAGCACCTGGACGATCAACACCACCTGTAGCACGCCGGTCGAATGCACCGGGTGGGTCACCAGTGATCAAGGCTGGAGCGCGGACACGAGCATTCACGGCAGCGAGTGGGTCGTCAAGCGCGACATTCCCAATTGGCAGCCCTGCCCGGACGGCTCCGCCCGCACCGGACACCAGATCTACCGGTTTTACCCGGTGGACGAAAGGGGTTGGATCTCTTGGGATTCGACGGTCCTCGCCGGTTTCGATAAGACGGTCGGGGACAGCGGTGCCTGCGGGGTGAACAAGGCGCTGGTGATCACCATGCCGTTCCGCCTGGAAAAGCTCGGCTAACTAGCCCGAAGCCTTGGGGCCCCACCATAACTCGTGGATGTGCTTGTCGTTGCGGCCGGCGTACATGACATGCTGCGTGCCGTCCACCACATAGCCGATCGGTCCGTTGCCGCCCGAGACCGGCGCACCGGTGGCGGCGGTCAAATCATCCAGGTGCCAGCCGTTGCGGTCCCACCACAGCTCGTCGAATTTGTTGTCGTCCACGATCACATGCTGGGTGCCCTGGGCTTCAAAGGCATATCCCGACACTGACCACGGCGAGCCCGCGACCCCGGTCGCCGCGGTCAAATCGTCCGTGTGCCAACCGGAGTGATCCGACCACAACTCCCGCAGGTGGGTGCCCTCCAGGGGATAGCTCTTGTAGATCACGTGCTGGGTGCCCTGCGCCGCGAACGGGTAAGCGGAGAAGAACCCGCCGATCGACGGCGGGGCGCCGGTCGCTGCGGTCAGGTCGTTGTTGTGCCAGCCGTTGGCGTCCGACGACAGTTCGTGCATATGTCCGGCACCCTCATCCCGGTAGAACACGTGCTGGGTGCCCTGGAACACGTAGCCCTCCGGGTGGCTACCGAGGTCCACCATGACCGAACCGGTGACCGCGGCCAGATCGTTATAGTGCCAGCCCTTTGCATCCCACCACAGTTCGTGGAGCTGATCGTCGGGCCAACCGCGATAGAACACGTGCTGGGTGCCCTGACCCTCAAAGCCGTACCCGGTGATCGCGTCGCTCGACAGCGGGGAACCGGTCAGTGCGGTCAGATCCTCCACATGGGTGCCGCTTTGATCCCACCACAGGTCTTCGATGTGATGTTCGGTGCTGAGATAAACCGCGTGTTGGGCGCGCTGGAACGCGTATCCCGCGACGTCCAACCTCGAGAGCGGAGCGGAGGCGGCCGCGCTGAGATCCTTGAAGTGCCAGCCGATGCCGTCCCGCGACAGGTCCACGATGTGACCCGCCGTGTTGGCGTAGAGCACGTGCTGAGTGTTGTCGGGCTGGGAGATGTAGCCGGCGATGCCGCCGAGGGCAGCCGCCGGAGCGTTGGTCAGCGCGCTCAGGTCCTGCGTTTGCCATGCGCCGGGCGCAACCAAGGACGCGGTCGGCGTCGTCGACGCACCCGTGCTGGCCGTCTGCTTCGATGCGCACCCCGTCACGCCCGAGGCGACGATGCCCACGGTTGCGGTGAAGGCGATCAAAAGGGTGGACTTCATCGCTGAATCTCCTGCCATTTGGACGCAACTGGAATAAGAATGAGGCAGGTTTGGTGTGCTGTCTTTTGTTTGCCGGAAATGCCGACCCTAGGACTCGAGGTGAAGCTGATGCGAGACCGATGCAGGATCGGCCTAGCAGCGATCACGGCCAGCGCGCTGGTCAGCTGGTTTGCCACCGGGACCTCCGCAGCCCAGTCGGCGTGCGACCAACTCGGCGGAACGGTCGACCCCGGCCAGACTTGCCACGTGCGCAGCGCTACCGCCACCTACAAGATCGACTTCGGCTTTCCGGTCGACTACCCCGACCAACAGCCGGTGGCCGACTATCTGATGCAGACGCGCGACGACTTCGTCAAGTTCGCCCAGTTGCCCGCTGCGCGCGATTGGGGCGCGCCGTATCAACTGATAGCGCAGGGGGAAACCTACCGATCGGCCGGCACGCAGAGCCTGGTGCTGCGGATGGGCCAGGACGCCGAACCCCACCCGGTCAGCTGGTTCAAGGCGTTCAACTACGACCTGACCAAGCGCGCCCCGATCACCTTCGACACCCTGTTCAAGCCGGGCACCAATCCGCTGGACGTCGTGTATCCGGCGGTCCAGCGCGCGGCCCAAAAGCGTTCGGGCTCAGCAACACCGCCGACGCTGAACGGCGGGCTCGACGTCAGCAACTACCAAAATTTCGCCATCACCGACGACGCGGTGACCTTCTATTTCGGCCAGGGACAACTGCTTTCGCACGCCGACGGTGAATTCGAGGTCCCGGTACCACGCGCCGAGCTTGCCGCCATGCTGGCTTAGTGGCCGCCGGCCTTGGCCGCGTACTGCGAGCAGTAGGCGTCGATGCTCGCGCCGACGAAGTAACCGGCTTGGTAGGCCGGCATGGAACTGCTGTTCAACACGTCACTGGCCACCTGCGTGGGCGTCTCACCGCCATCGAGTTTTTGGCAGACGCTATGACCGGCCTCGATTGCGTGTTGAGCCGACACATGGTCGGTGATGCCCTCCGACTTCATGGCCGCCAGGAACTTGGTGTCGTTGCTGTCGGCATGAGCCGTCGACACCGCTCCCAGCGGGCCAACCAAGGCGACGGCGATAGCTATGAATAGGCGCTTCCTCATCTTCAGATCCCCCCACTGAAATGAACTGCCGGTGCTCTGGTTAATCGCTCGAAGTGAACGCGGAGTTAGCCGCCGACTAAATGTCGACGGCGGCGACATTACGTCCTTAGGGCACTATAACCAGCGACAACTGTGGGCTCAGGCGATCAGCGCGACGCATAGCGCGCAAACCGCCAAGCCCTGCAGCGCCGCACGCGCAGTGATCACACGATCCCAATTAGCTTGCAGGACACGCGCATTCGCGGGTACCACGCGGTCTCGCGCGGCGGCGGTGAGCTGCCGATTGATGGGTGCGCTCACCGTTAAATACAGCGTGAGCCAAACCAGCAACAACGCCAGCGCGGTGCCCGCAAGGGTGGCCACCGTCCAGCGGCCGGCCGCGGCGGCGAGTGCGGCGCTGGCCGCCGCGGCGAGCAGCCCGAGCACGCCCGGAATCGGCATGCGGCGATCACCATAGCGATGCACGTGGCCCATCACGGCCACCAGCGCCCCGTCGTCGACGAACGCCAGTGCCGGTCGTTGCACGAGCGCGCAGAACACGTCGGTGCCAAAGACCACGGCGGTGCCCAGGACCGCGAAAAGCGCGGCGGCTTTGGCGAGCTCGATCATGCCGCACCGAGCTGCTGAAAGAACTCCATCGTGTTCAGCTCATCCCAGTGTTCGACGAACACGTCGTCGGCGACCCGCCAGATGTCAATGGAGCGCATCTCGACGCGGCGCCCGGTGGCGGGAATTCCCATGAAATCGCCGCGATGCGTACCCCGGTACACGAAGCGCCCGACCACTCGATCGCCCGAGACGACCAGATCCTCCATGGTCGCCGTCAGATCCGGAAATGCCGCAAAGAACCCGGTCCAGAACTGCCGGTTGGCCTCCCGCCCGTCGTCGACGTACGCGTTGTGATTGCGGTAGTCGCGGGCCACGAAGCGATCGACGAGGTCCGGATCGTGGTCGTTGAGCATTCTCAGGTACGTCTCGGCGAGGTGCCGGCTGGTGTCAGTCATGCTAGCAACGCTAACCCCTGCCCGACCAGGCGTCAATAGCGTCGCTAGTGTTCCTAGCGGTGCTACCATACTGGGCATGGCCACCGAAGACCGTCGTACCCGCGAGCGCGCCGCGCGGCATCGGCTGATCGTCGACACCGCTCGCCGGCTCGCCGAGACCGAGGGTTGGGACGCCGTCACCACCCGGCGGCTGTCCAGCGAGATCGAATACAGCCAACCGGTTCTCTACAAACACTTTTCGGGCATGGACCAGGTCGCCGCCGCCGTCGCGCTCGACGGCTTCGACGAGCTGGCCCGCCGGCTACACGCCGCGCGAGCCGACGCCGCCACCCCCGCCGCTGCGCTGACCCGGCTCGCGCACGCCTACCTCGACTTCGCCCGGGACAACCCCGCCGTCTACGACGCGATGTTCACGGGGCGCACCACGTTGCGTTTCGCGGCCGACGACACCCCAGCCGCGTTGGTGACCGCCTTCGACGCGCTGCGCCAGGCGGTGTCCGCGGTCGTCGAGGACGCGGACGCGGATTCCCTGACCGAGGTGTTCTGGGCCGCGCTGCACGGGCTGGCCACCCTGGGCCGCGGCGCCCGGCTACGTTCGGACTACGAGCGCGAGCGCGTCGATCTGCTCGTCGCGCGGTTCTGCGGCTGAAAGACGTTGTCAGTCAAGGTCATACGAGTCACGGGACACCCGGAAATAGTGCCCGCTGCCGCTATCCGCGCATCGCATGCCCGAGGCCTCGCTGACGCAGGACAGCGTTCCCGCGGATGCGGTCTGACCGTAATCGAGCGTCGGCTCGCCCGGGAGGCGCAGCGTATCCCCGTGGCAGTGGATGGCGGCAGGCTTGCCCGGTTCCAGCACGAACCGATTGCCCCAGGCAATGTGTTGTGCGCACGCCGGCGGCGGCGGTGGCTGATAGGTGTAGTCGCTGATATCGCAGGCGACCCCATCGGCGCCCAACATGCACGCGATATTGCCCGACGGGGATTGAAACGATTCGCTATCCGCCTGCGCCGGTGCTGCCAGCATGATTGCTGCCGCGGCCGTCGCCAGCACTGTGAGCCCGATTCTCATTTGCTGAGCGTAGCGCCGACGCCGCCGCCCCGGCGGATTTTGTCAGAGGGGCTGCGTATCTTGCCAGCCATGAGGTTCGGTGGGCTATTCGGGTTGCTGCTGCTGATCGCGATCATCATCAAGTTCATCTGGTGGATCCTCGCGGCGGTCGCACTGGTTGTCGCCTTCTTCATCGCGCGGGCCGTCGTGCGCCACCACGACGAACGGCGGGCCGCCGAGGCGCGTCGCCGCGCCGCTCTTGTCGCGCGTGCCGATCGGCAGCACAACTGGGTCATGCGCGGCGACGACCGCGGGATCTACGGCACCGAAGGCGCCGAGCTCATGCACTACCTTTTCCCGAGTCGGCGCTACCGCTGATTGCTACCATCGCGCGGTGAGCGATGTGTCGAGGCGCGATGTTCTGAAGTTTGCCGGCGTCGCGCCGGCGGCGCTCGGCGTCGCCGCGACATTCGAGGCACCGCGGGCCGCGGCAAGCGTCGCCGGCGCGGCCGTCTTCCTCGACCCCGGCCACAACGCCGTCAACGATGCGTCGATCAGCCGGCAGGTCAACAACGGCCGCGGCGGCACCAAAGAATGCCAGACGTCCGGGGCCGCCACCAATGACGGCTATCCCGAGCACGCATTCAATTGGGCCGTGGTCGGATTGATCCAGGCCCAGCTCGATCAACTGGGCGTTCGCACGCAGTTGTCCCGCGGCAACGACAGCTCCGTTGGACCCTGCGTCGACGAACGCGCGGCGGCGGCCAACGCGATGCACCCGGATGCGATCGTCAGCATCCACGCCGACGGCGGACCCCCATCGGGCCGCGGATTCCACGTGAACTACTCCAGCCCGCCGTTGAACGACGTCCAGTCGGGCCCGGCGCTGCGGCTTGCCCACGCGATACGCGACGCCCTGGTTGCCGCCGGCTATCAGCCGTCCACCTATCTCGGGTCCGACGGACTGTACGGCCGAGCCGACCTCGCCGGCCTGAATTTGGCTGAATACCCGGCGGTTCTGGTCGAACTCGGGAACATGAGAAACGCCGAGGAGGCCGCGCAGATGGAAAGCGCCGACGGCCGGGCAAGGTATGCCGTGGCCGTCACGAACGGGATCGTGGCATTCCTAAATGGCAAAGCGCCGGCCGGGTAGCGACCATGTCCGCGGAAGAGTCCCGTGTCGGAACGACATTCGGCAAGTACACGATCACCGGCGTGCTCGGCAGCGGGGGCATGGGCGAAGTCTACGAGGCGCACGACAACGAAATCGGCCGAACCGTCGCCCTGAAGATCATCAAGAGCCAGTTCGCCGACGATCGGCAATACCGGATCCGGTTCGAGCGGGAGTCCCACGCCGCCGCCAAGTTGCAAGAGCCGCATGTCATCCCGATTCACGGCTACGGCGAGATCGACGGCTGCCTGTTCATCGACATGCGACTGGTCCGCGGCACCGACCTGCAGACCATGATCGACACCGCGCCGCTGGATCCGTCGCGGGCGGTGGCCATCATCGCGCAGATCGCCGCCGCGTTGGACGCGGCGCACGCCGAGGGTTTGATCCATCGTGATGTCAAGCCGCAGAACATCATTGTCACGCCGGCCGATTTCGCGTACCTGGTGGATTTCGGCATCGCCGAGGCGATTGGCGATACCCGCCTCACGGCGGCCGGCGCTCAAGTCGGTTCCTTTGCCTACATGGCGCCCGAGCGATTCGGGGGCCAGGAGATCACGCCCGCGATCGACGTCTATGCCCTGACATGTGTTCTCTACGAAGCGCTTACGGGCCAGATGCCGTTTCAAGTCGATACCCCGGAGGCGGTAATCGCGGCCCATCTGGCCTACCCGCCGCCGCAGCCGAGTCTGACGAACCCGGATGTTCCGGCTTCCTTCGACGACGTCATCGCCCGTGGCATGGCCAAGGAACCCGACGATCGGTATGGCAGTGCGGGCGCGTTGGGGCGAGCCGCCAACCGCGCGCTGAAAGGTGTCGGTACCACCTCGGTCGAGTCGACGGAAAGGGCATGGGTGCCCCAGACCCCGAAGCCGCCCGAACGTCCGCGCGATCGCGCGCGTTGGCTCGTGCCGACCGTCATCGCCGTGTCGGCGGCGTTGGTTCTGGGCGCGATCGGCGTCGTGATCGCGCTGCTGGCCAAGCTGAACATCCATGGCCCCGGGCCGGCCCCGACCACCTCGATGAGACCGTCGATGAGCGCCCCAGTCGGACCGGCGCCGTTGGTGACCGGTCCGGATCAAAGCATCAGCCACACCGTGTGCGACCAGGGCTTCCAGGTCGCGAGCGGAACCGGGTACGGGACGCACGCCGGACGCGGATCGGCAGGGACGTCGTGCTTTTTCGCCAACTCGGTGATGCTGGCGTACTGGAACACCTACGGCAACGCCAGCACCATGCAGCGCTCGGTGTCGGCGCAAGGAGCGGTGCCCTGCGATACCGTGCCGGGCGCCATCTGCGATCCGCGCAATACCGCCAACTTCCTCATGCACTGCGCCGGCGACGGTGCCAACCCCTGGATCAAGTGCACCGGCGGCAAGGACGCGGTTGTCTACCTCTGGTAGCGCCGGCAGCGTCATCGACCTCTACCAACGCCACGCCGCCGCCTGGTCGCGTGATCGCGGCGAAGACCTTTTCGAGCGGGCATGGCTGGATCGGTTTCTGGAACTGCTTCCGCGCGACCCGACGGTGCTCGACCTCGGCTGTGGATGCGGCGTGCCGATCGCCCGCTACCTCATCGAACGCCGCTGCCGGGTGACTGGCGTGGACGGCGCGAGCGCCATGATCGCCATGTGCGAGCAGCGCTTCCCCGCGAACGAATGGCTCGTCGCGGACATGCGAACGCTGCGACTGGACCGCGGCTTCGACGGAATCATCGCCTGGGACAGCTTCTTTCACCTGTCGCAGTCCGATCAACGCCAGATGTTCGCGATCTTCAAGCGCCACGCGGCGGCCGGCGCCGCGCTGATGTTCACCAGCGGCCCGTCGGCCGGCGAGGCGGTGGGCAGCTACCGGGGCGAGCCGCTGTATCACGCGAGCCTGGACGGCGCCGAATATCGCGCGCTGCTGCACGACGCCGGCTTCAACGTGGTGACGCATGTCGTGGAGGATCCCAGCTGCGGCCTGCGCACGATCTGGCTGGCACAGACGACGGTGTGAGGCCGCGTAGCGGCGCTCTGGTGCCGCCCGCCCTTCGGCCAAATGCCCGCCGCCGCAGGGTCGTTCACCCCCTGATTACCTGCGCGACGACCAGCCCGAGCGCGATAACACCGACCAGGATCAGACCCACACCCAGGTAAGCCGGTGAGGGCTGGCGTGGCAGCGGGAGGCCGCGTCGCATGGCGCGATCGGCCCGTTGCCAGCGCAGCGATCCCATCCCGCTGGTGAGAATTGCCAGCGCCGCGAGCAGGACGCCGAGCGCCCGCCGCGCGCCGGGGATCCCCAGCTCCGGGACGATTTGTACCAGCGCGACGGCGGCGGCGAGCAGCCCGAGCGAGGTGCGCTGCCAGGCCAGAAAGGTCCGTTCGTTGGCCAGGGTGAAGCGGTAGTCGGGCTCGGTCTCGGCCGGGCTGTCGGATTCTTGGTCGCCGGCGGACACGTCGCAGATCTTAATTGACGGCATGATGAGTGTGTGGTCAAGGCGCTGTTGTTCGACGTGCAAGGCACGGCGATGGATTTTCACTCGACCGTCTGCGGCGAGGCGCAGCGGATCAGCGCCGGTCGCCACCCGGGCGTCGATTGGCCCGACATGGTGCGGCGTTGGCGGGCAAGCTACTTCGCCGCGCTGGAGGCTGCGCAGACCACCCACCAGGGCTGGGTTTCGGTGCACTCGGTTTACCGCGACGCATTGGACACCGTGCTGGATGAATGCGACATCACGGGGTTCACCGACGCCGAGCGCGAGGAGCTCACGCTGGCGTGGCAACGCCTGACGCCGTGGCCGGACGTGGTGGCCGGCCTGACCCGGCTGAAAAGCCGGTTCACACTGGCCACCCTTTCGAATGCCGATGTCGCCGCGGTGGTCAACATCTCCAAGCGAGCGGGCTTGCCCTGGGACACAATCTTCGCCGCGGAAATGGCCGGGGTGTTCAAGCCCGACCCGGCCATCTATCGCATGGCCGCGACCTACCTCGGTCTGGACGGCACCGACATCATGATGGTCGCCGCCCACAAGTACGACCTCCGGGCCGCCGCCCGGCTCGGTTTTCACACCGCTTTCGTGGCCCGGCCCTTGGAATTCGGGGCGGGCGGCGATGTCGACGTGCACTACTCGGACGAGTTCGACATCAACGCCGCTGACTTCCTCGATCTGGCACAGCAACTGGGTTGCTGACAAGGACTTTCACGCCTGCTCGGCGGAGGACAGCACCTCGTTGGCGGCGCGTTCACCGGAGCGGATCGCCCCGTCGATCCAGCCGCACATTTTCGGCGACGTTTCGGTGCCGGCCCAGTGGATGCGGCCGCACGGCTCGCGCAGTGCGTGGCCGAACTCGGTGAGCACCCCGGGGGGCGCATGGCTCAACATGCCGCCGCCGGAGTAGCGCTCGGCGCTCCAGTCCTGCTCGTGGTAGTCCACGGGTTTGCCGGCCTTGGCGCCGAACCGCTGGGCCAGGGTGTCGAGAACCGTTTGGCGGCGCTCGGTTTCGCCCAACCGCGAGTGCTGGCGCGCAATGGGACCCTCGCTGACCACGCACAAAATCCCCGGTGTGCCGGTGTCGGTGCAGGCGTCGATGGTCACCGGCGCCGCGGTTCCGGGTGCGGCGGACTGACCGCACAGACCGTCGGCCCGCCAGAACGGCTCGTCGTAGACGATCGAAATCTTCACGATCGCGCCACTCGGCATCCGCTGGTGCAGAAACGACCGATCGGCGGGAAGCATTGGCTCGTAGGTGATTTGGCTGGCGATCGCCAACGGTACCGCGACGATCACCCGCCTGGCCCGCACGCTGTCATTCTCCGAGCGGACGGTGACACCCTCGGCGTCCTGGGTGATGGACCGGACCGGCTGCGACAGCCGCAGCGCGTCGCCCAGCTCGGCGGCGACGGGCCGGTAGATCGCACCCATGCCGCCGATGACCCGGGAGTCCTGGGATGCGTCCTTGCCGCCCAACACGAATCCGGGCCCGCCGCCGGACGCCATCTGATACAGCACGAACAGCATCGACACCTCGGAGGCGGCGGACGTGTAGCAGCCGGAGACCGCGGTATCGAGTAAGTCGTGCGCCGCTTTGGATTTGACGTTCCTGTCCAGCCATTCGGCCAACGTCATGCGATCCCACTTGGCCGCCTTCTTAGCCTCCCAGGGGGCCTCGAGCGGAATCGACTTGCACAACTGGCTCAGTCCGTAGAAGCCCGCGCCGAGGTTCAGCGACGCCCACGGGCTCATGGTCCACGGGACCGTGCCCGAGTAGCGATACTGCTTGCCGTCGACGACCATCATCGCTTCGCCGTCGTGGTACTGCTTGAAGGTCTTGACGCCGAATTCGGCCATCAGCGCGTGGATTCGGTCCTGGGTCGGCCCGACCCACGCGCCGCCGCGGTCGATCCACGATCCGTCGTCGCGCATCTCGGTGAAGGTGCGGCCGCCGACCCGATCGCGGGCCTCGAGTAACGCCACCGACCGGCCCGCCTGCTTGACGCGCAGCGCCGCGGTCAAACCCGCAAAACCGGCACCCACCACGCAGACATCGGCGTCGGTCATCGAGCGGTCCACGCGACCGGCAGGCTCTTGATGCCGTGGATGAATTGCGACAGCAGGCGCGCGGGTTCCGCCGTCGCGACCAAGTCCGGGACTTCGCGGTGCAACTCGTCGAACACCACTCGGATCTCGCGACGGGCCAGGTTCGCGCCCAGACAGAAATGCGCGCCGCCACCGCCGAAGCCGAGGTGCGGGTTGGGGTTGCGCGCGACGTCAAACGCCCACGGATTGTCGAACTTTGACTCGTCACGGTTGGCCGAGTTGTACCACAGGATCGCCTTGTCGCCGGCGGCCATCTTGGTGCCGCTGAGCTCGAAGTCCTGGGTCAGGGTGCGGCGCATGTACACCACGGGCGACGCCCAGCGCACGATCTCCTCGACGGCGGTGGGCGCCAGGGCGTCGAAGTCCGACCACCATTTGTCGCGTTGCTCGGGATAGCGGGACAACGCCAGCACGCCGTGGCTGATCGCGTTGCGGGTGGTCTCGTTGCCGGCCACCACCAACAGGATGAAGAACGACGCGATTTCCTGCGATGTCAACCGGTCGCCGTCGACTTCGGCTTCCACCAGGCTGGTGGTCAGATCGTCGTGCGGATTGGACCGGCGATCCTCGGCCAGCGCGCTGGCGTAGGCGCCGATGTCCATCGAAACCTGAAGGAATTCCTCGAAATCCAGCGTCAGGTCGGGGTCGCCGAACCCGAGGATCACGTTGGTCCAGTGGAAGACTCGCTCGTGGTCCTCCTCGGGAATGCCCATCATGTCGCAGATCACCTGCAACGGCAGCGGCCCGGCGAGTTCGCTGACCACATCGGCTTGCCCGTCGGGATGATTGGCGATCATCCCCGCGACCAGGCGGCGAGCGCGCTCGCGCACCGACTCTTCAATGCGGGCAACCACTTTGGGTGTGAACGCCCGGCTGACGATCGAACGCAGCCGCTGATGCCGCGGATCGTCGAGCACGATCATCGAGCCGAAATACTCGGCCAGTTCCGGGGTTTGGTCGTTGACGGTGATGCCGCCGGCGGAACTGAAAATGTCCGGGTGGCGGCTGGCGAAGTGGACGTCGTCCAACTTGGTCAAGGCCCAATACCCGCTGCCGGTCTCAAAGCCCTCGAACTCGATCGGGGACCAGAACGAAATCGGGGCCTCGCGGCGCAAGGTGGCGAAGGTGCCGTCGCGGACGTCGTCGTTGCGGGCCCAGAAGTCAAGCGATTCAAGATGGATGTCGGAAAGCGGAATCTCCGGCGGCGGCGTGCCGTTGACGCGCTTCTTCAGGCCCTTCTTGACGCCTTTGACGCGCTTGTCGCTTTTGTTGCGGATGTCGCTGATGTCGAGGCCCACGCGATCCTCCTAGTTCCGACTCAATGCGAACAGACCGCCCGCCCCGGGGTCCCCGACGCTGTCGCCTTGAACACCGAGTTGCCGTCGACCACGATGTTGCAGGAGACCTGGCCGTCGCCCTCCACGCTGAGCACGTATACCTGCCCGCCGAATGCGGTGAATTCCGTCGACCACGGCAGGGGCACATTCACGATGTGCTTCTGACCGGTATCCAGTTGGTAGTTGATGGCTTGCGCCACGCCGGAACCGCTCACTTCGTAGCGGACCCGAGGGAAAGCGTCCGCGTTAGCCACACCGCACGTAGCCGCGAATCCGGCCGCCACCGCGAACAGGACTGAGCCGCCGCCGAGAGCCCATCGACTGGTCATGGTTCCTCATCGTGTCACTACAGGCATGTCGCGTCGAGGGTTTCGGGTCGTTTGGGGTCGAGCAGCGCTTAGGGTGAGCGGTGAGCGAAAGGTTGATTCATGGGCGAATTGTCAGCAAATCGCGCGGCAAAGCGTGTAGTGGTGTGGGGCACCGGCTTCGTGGGCAGGATGGTGATCGCGGAGATCGTCAAACATCCGGCCTTCGAGTTGGTGGGCGTCGGCGTCAGCAACCCGAACAAGGTCGGCCGCGATGTCGGCGACATCTGCGGGCTCGGCGAGCCGGTGGGCATCACCGCCACCGACGACGTCGAGGCGCTGATCGCGCTGAAACCCGATGCGCTGGTGCATTACGGACCGACGGCCATGCACGCCAAGGACAACATCAAGCTGATCACCGCCTTCCTGCGCGCCGGCATCGACGTGTGCTCGACGGCGATGACGCCGTGGGTCTGGCCGACCATGCACCTCAATCCGCCGAACTGGATCGAGCCCATCACCGAGGCCTGCGAGCTGGGGCAGTCGTCCTGCTTCACCACCGGCATCGACCCCGGCTTCGCCAACGACCTGTTCCCGATGACGCTGATGGGCCTGTGTTCCGAGGTGCGGCGGGTGCGCGCGTCGGAGCTGCTGGACTACACCAACTACGAGGGTGACTACGAATTCGAGATGGGCATCGGCCGCGAGCCCGAATTCAAGCCGATGCTGGAAGACCGCGACATGCTGATCTTCGCGTGGGGCGCCACCGTCCCGATGATCGCGCACGCCGCCGGCATCATGCTCGACGAGATCACCACCACCTGGGACAAGTGGGTGACGCCCACGGAGCGCAACTCGGCCAGGGGCGTGATCAAGCCCGGTCATGTCGCCGCGGTCCGGTTCACCATCAACGGCATCTACCAGGGTGAGACGCGGATCCAGCTCGAGCACGTCAACCGCATCGGACTCGACGCCGCCCCGGACTGGCCGAGGGGCCACGACAACGACGTCTACCGAGTGGACATCGAGGGGACGCCGAGCATCTTCCAGGAGACGGCGTTCCGGTTCACCGACGGCTCCGGGCGCGACGCGGCCACGGCCGGATGCCTGTCGACCGGGATGCGGGCTTTGAACGCGGTCCCGGCGGTCAACGATCTGCCGCCCGGCTGGGTGACCCCGCTGGATCTGCCGCTGATTGCCGGGGTGGGCACCATCCGCTGACCAGCGTCTAGGTTGCGCCGACGGGGGGATGGGACGCATGGCTGACGTGGCCGGGCCCGCGCTGGGCTTGTCCATCGGATCCACGAATCTGGCCGCGGTAACCGCCGAGCAGGCGATCACCCGCAAGCCCGTGTTGACGCTGTATCGCCACCGTCCGCCCGAGGTCGGCGTGCCGTCGGAAAATCCGAAGCTGGACGAGCTCGGCGTGGTGATCACCGGCTTCGTCGACCGGGTGGGCGACCCCGTCGCCATCGAGGCCGTCGACGGCTCGGTGCATCGCAGCGAGGTGTTGGCCGCCGACGCGCTGCGCGCGCTGGCCTACATCGCCGCCCGCGGGCGGCCCGTGCCCGACAGCATGGTGATCGCCTACCCCGCGCATTGGCCGCGCAGGGCGGTCGACGAGCTGGGCGCGGCGTTGAGCGGGGTGTCGGAGTGGTCGAACCGTGCGCGGCCGCCGACGCTCATCCCGGATGCCGCCGCGGCGCTGTTCGCCGTGCGCGCCGCCGCAGGCATCCCGGAGCGCGGAATTGTCGCGGTGTGCGACTTCGGGGGCGGCGGGACCAGCATCACGTTGGTCGAGGCCGCGGGCGAGTACCAGCCGATGGGCGCCACCGCGCGATGTCGTGACTTCTCTGGCGACCTGCTCGACCAGGCGATGTTGACGGCCGTGCTGGCCAATCTGCCCACGGGTGGGTTCCGGGGCGTCCCGCGGCTGGCTCGGCTCCGAGCGGAATGCCGAATCGCCAAGGAGCGGCTCTCGGCGAGGACGGTGACCACGCTGCTCGATATCCAGGTCACCAGGGCCGAACTGCTCGACGCTATCAGCGATTCGCTCGCCAACTTTATGGCATTCTTCGAAACAACCTTGCGGAGCAACGGAATTCGCGAGTCCGACGTCGCGGCGGTGGTTTCGGTCGGTGGGGGAGCGAGCCTGCCGATGGTCACCACCACACTGTCGGCGCGGTTCGGGGTCCCGGTTGTGACGACGCCGCGCCCGCAGCTCGCCGCCGCTGTCGGTGCCGCGTTGCGCGCGGCGCGCGGTACAACCGATGTCGGTGCGATCACCGGCTAGCTTCGTCGAAAAGCTATGTGCCCACGGCCTGCTCGTCGTCGGACGTCTGCTCGCCCGCCTTTTCTTTGGCGTGCTTGAGTACGGCTTCGTTGAATTCCTTGTCCTTGGCCGCTTGTTCTTCGATGTCTTTATCGTCGATCCTGTCGGCGTTGGCCTTGGCGGCCGGGGCGTCCTCGTCGGTGGCGGATTTGGGGTTGCCGTCGTCGTCCAGCCAGTTGCCCACGGCGGTTCCGGAGACAGCCCCGCCCGTGCCGGGCAGTATCAGCGTCGGCCGATCTTCATAGGCCTCCATCATTTCGGCGGCCTTCGCGTTGTCGTCTTCGTCCGGTTCCGGCTTTTCGGTCGGCGTTTCCCGAGAATTGCCGCCGTCTGGTTCCGTCACTTGCTTGGCCTCGTCGTTGCCTTGCTCGCCCATGCTCTGGTCCCCCTCGTGGAGTTGCGATATGAGCCGACCCCGGATCAGGTCTACCCACTGGGGTGCAACGCCGAAACTCCGGTCACCGCGATCCGTCCTTGACCAGGACCAGCGAGGCGAGTGGGATCCGCATTGGCTCCGGCGCACCCGACAGCCGGCGCGCGATGCCGGCCTCGAGCCGCTGGATGAATTCGGCCGCCCGCGGGTCATCGGCCCCGCGATCCAGCATGGCCACCAAAGTGGGGAAGAGGGCGGCCCGCGCGAACGCTGCCCATCGCGCCCCGAAAGCCTCTGCGTCGCCATCCGATTGGAACGTTTCCCAGAATCGATCGTCTGCGTTGAAGATCTCGAGGTGCTCGATCGTCAAACCCTCGAAGCGGCCGGTGGGGGAGAACGGCGCGCGAAAGTCCTTCTCGTCGCGGGCGAAAACAGGAAATGCCATGCGCCGCAACTCATCTCGATGTAGCAGGCCGTCACTGACCTGATCGTTGAGCGTCGCAACCAGCGCGTCGTTCATGGCGCGGTAACCGAATTCGCCGTTTTCGTCGAGGGCCATCGTGAGCACCACCAGCCGGCCGTCGGGAGCCAACTCCCGGCCGCGGAACGCCACGAAGTCATTCCAGTCGGTGGCGGCCTGACGGGCGTACGCGGCGCGGGCCTCCGCGTTCTTGCTGTAGGCGACCTGCACGTGGTCGTCGAATTCGGGTGCTCCGGCGGGGATCCGGCTCAGCCACTGCACCGCCCACGACGACCAGCCGAGGTTGACGGTGCGCGACGGCAGGATCTGGCCGTAAAACGAGCGGCCGATCGCCGACGGAAAACTCGCGCGATCGTGCTGCAGGTAGCTGTCTTGGTCGTCGGCCAGGGTCCGGAACAAGGCGGTGAAATCGTTGTTTGGTACATCGGTGTGCGCCACCAGGATTGCGTGGTCGCGACTCGTGCGCCGTCGAAGTGCACCGATCGCCGCAGACATCGGCTTGAGCGAGTTGTAGCCGGTCGCGGCGCCATAGTCGGCGACGACGATCGGCTGCGGCGGTGTGGGCAGCGGGACCTCGGCGGCGGCGCGTTCGAACAGCGCGACCGCGGGTAACAATCCGGCGGCCTGCAGCCGTGAGGACGCGGTGTAGGTCGCGCTCTCCATCGGCTCCGGCCGCACCACGATGCTTGATTCGGGCATGGTGGAACGATAAACGCTGCGGCAGTCCTCAGCTCGGGTAGCGGACACCGGTGAGTTGTTCGGAAAGCTCCCACAGTCGCCGGCAGTCCTCGTCGTTGCGGGCACGCGCGGGCACCTTGGCCGGTGCCACACCGCCACCGGCCAGTTCGTAGAAGCCGCTGGGCCCGTAGAAGGCGCCGCCCTCGGCCTGCGGCGTCGCGGCCGCGTACACGGCGGGCAGGATTCCCTCGTCGATCTCCTGCCACAGGAACGGCGCGAAACGCCAGGACGTCTTGTACAACCGCTCCATGAGCGCCGGCTTCTCCCGGCCGTGCGACGGCCCGCTGATCTGCAGGTTGGTTTTGGTCAGGCCCGGGTGCGCGGCGTTGGACATGATGCCCCAGCCGCCCGCGCGGCTGCGCCGGTCCAATTCCAGCGCGAACATCAGCACGGCCAGCTTCGACTGGCCGTAGGCGGACATGGCCGCGTACGACTTCTCGAATTGCGGGTCGTCGAAGTGGATCTTGCCGCTTTGGCGGGCCGCCAGGCTGCTCAGTGACACGACCCGCGCGCCGTCGGCGGCGCGCAACAGCGGCAGCAGGTGGCCCGTGAGCGCGAAGTGTCCGAGATGGTTACTGCCGAACTGCAATTCGAAGCCGTCGGAGGTGGTGTCGCGTTCCGGCGGCGTCATCACCCCGGCGTTGTTGATCAGGATGTTGATGGGTCGTCCCTCGGCGTTGAACTCTTCGCCCAGGGCGGCGACGGACGCCAGTGACGACAGGTCGAGGGACTTGATGGTCAATTTGGCGTCGGGCACCGTCCGCCGGATCTCCTCGATCGCCGCGTCGCCCTTGGCGCGATTGCGTATCGCCATGACGACGTCGGCGCCGGCGGCGGACAGCCGTCGGGCCAGCCCGAACCCCAGACCGCTGTTGGCCCCCGTGATGACGACCAGCTTCCCCGACAGGTCGGGCACGGTGGCGACGAGATCGTTGGCCATGCGTATCACTCCTTCTTCGGTGTGGGTCCTGTCCAAGTGTGCTCTTTGCGTCATCGCCTGGGAACGCTGGCACGGCCTGGCCCGCAGTGACACACTGCGTGGGTGACAAGCAGGCGGCTGGTGAAAATGGCGCTGTCCGCTGCCGTCGTGATGATGGTCGTGTCGGTGGGCGGCTTCATCACCACCTTGGTGCTCAACGCGTTCTTCCTGGACAAATACAACGCCTACGGCGAGGTGCCGATCCCGGGGGCGGGGCGTCTGCATCTGCCCGCCGGCGAAGTCACGATCAGCCTGCACACCGTGGTGATCGGCGGCCCCAACGGCGGCGGCCTGCCGGTGCCGCCGCTCGGGGTGACGATCAAGCCGCCCGACGGGGTGGCCCAACCGGTGGTCACCGAGAACATCGGCAGCACGACGACGGTCAACAACGACTCGCACGTGCGCGTGTGGGTGGCGCAGATTCCCGCTGACGCCACCTACGACATCACGACGGACGGGCAGGTCAACGGGTACATCACCCCGCAGTTGGCGTTCGGTCACAGCAGCTCGTACGGCTACCTCGTGTGGGTGTTCGTCGCGATTTTCGTTGCGGGCCTTGTTATTTCGATTCTGTCGGGCGTGTGGCTGTCCCGCACCCGGCGCAGAGCCGTGGTGTCGGCCTACGCGCCGGTGGTCTTCCCCACCGTCGACGTGCAGCCCAGCTACGCTGCCCCGGTGCCCAGCGACGAGGACATCAGGCTGGAGCGACTCAAAACGCTTGCGTCATTGCGGGATTCCGGCGCGCTCACCGAGGAAGAGTTCCAGGCCGAGAAGCGCCGGATCCTGGGCGGCGGCTAGGCGCGAGGGGCTAGTGGCCGCGGGCGACCCATTCTTCGTAGTGGACGATCTCGTCGCCGATGATGGTGCTGTCGCCGTGGCCGGTGTGCACGATGGTCTCGGCCGGCAACTTGCCCAGCCGCTCTGAGATCGAGTGCAGGATCGTCGGAAAGTCCGAATAGGAGCGGCCGGTTGCGCCCGGTCCGCCGGAGAACAACGTATCGCCGCTGAACACGACGCCGAGGTCGTGGATGTACCAGCACGCCGATCCAGGGGAGTGGCCCGGGGTGTGCAGCGCGCGCAACTCGGTGCCGGCGACGGTCAGCGTCTCGCCGTCGGAAATGGCGCGAAAGTCCTTGTCCGGGTGGGTCATTCGCCACAGCACCTCGTCGGCGGGGTGCAGCAGCACCGGGGCGTCGAGCGTCGTACCGAGTTCGGGGGCGACGGTCACGTGGTCGTTGTGCCCGTGCGTGCAGACCACCGCGACCACATGGCGGCCAGCGACGGCCTCGACGATCGGGGCGGCGTCGTGCGCGGCGTCGAACACCACGACGTTGGAATTGTCGCCGACCAGCCAGATGTTGTTGTCGACTTCCCAACTGCCGCCGTCGAGTTCGAAGGTGCCGTGCGTGATGACGCGATCGATGTCCACCATTACAGGACTACCACCGAACGCAGCACCTTGCCGTCGTGCATCTTGTGGAACGCCTCTTCGACGTCGCCGAGCCCGATGCGCTCGGAGACGAACTTGTCCAACGGGAGACGGCCCTGCAGATGCAGCTCGATCAGGGTGGGGAAGTCGCGCTCGGGCAGGCAGTCGCCGTACCAGGACGACTTCAACGAGCCGCCGTGGGAGAAGAAGTCCACCAGCGGCATGTCCAGGCGCATGTCGGGGGTGGGAACGCCGACCAGGACCACGGTTCCGGCCAGATCGCGCGCGTAGAAGGCCTGCTTCCAGGTTTCCGGGCGGCCGACCGCGTCGATCACCACATCGACGCCGAAGCCGTCGGTGAGGTCCTGGATGGTTTTGACGGGGTCGAATTCGCGGGCGTTGACGGTGTGGGTGGCGCCGAATTTGCGGGCCCAGTCCAGCTTGGTGTTGTCGGTGTCGACGGCGATGATCCGCCGGGCGCCCACGAGCGCGGCCCCGGCGACCGCGGCGTCGCCCACGCCGCCGCAGCCGATCACCGCGACGGTGTCGTCGCGGGTCACCCCGCCGGTGTTGATCGCCGCCCCCAGCCCGGCCATCACCCCGCAGCCCAGCAGGCCGGCCACGGCCGGGTCGACCTGGGGATCGACCTTGGTGCATTGGCCCGCGGCCACCAGCGTCTTGTCGGCGAAGGCCCCGATGCCCAGAGCCGGGGTGAGCTCGGTGCCGTCGGTCAGCGTCATTTTCTGCTCGGCGTTGAAGGTGTCAAAGCACAACTGCGGCCGGCCGCGCTTGCAGGCCCGGCACTGCCCGCACACCGCGCGCCAGTTCAGGATCACGAAGTCGCCCGGCGCCACGGAGGTCACTCCCGGGCCGACGGCCTCGACCGTGCCCGCGGCCTCGTGGCCCAACAGGAACGGATACTCGTCGTTGATGCCGCCCTCGCGGTAGGTCAGATCGGTGTGGCACACCCCGCACGCCGCGATGTCGACGACGGCCTCGCCCGGCCCGGGGTCGGGGACGACGATGTCCACCAGCTCCACGGGCGCACCCTTTTTCCGTGAAATCACTCCGCGCACTGTCTGACTCATGGCCTACAACCTACGGTGTAGCGTCGCTGAACATGACGACGGCAGCCGAGACCGCCGAGGAATTCACCGGACGAATGGTCGCGGCCATCGACGGCGCGAGCCTCGCACTCCTGTTGAGCATCGGACACCAGACCGGCCTTTTCGACACGATGGCCGGACTGCCGCCCGCCACCAGCGCGCAGATCGCCGAGGCCGCCGGACTCAACGAGCGTTACGTCCGGGAGTGGCTGGCCGGCGTGACCACCGCGCACGTCGTCGACTATGACGCCGACACCGCCACCTACTCGCTGCCCGCGCACCGGGCGGCGGTGCTGACCCGCGCCGCCGGACCGCACAACCTGGCGTTGGTGGCTTTGTTCCTTCCGCAACTCGGCGAGGTCGAGCAGAAAATCATCGGATGCTTCCGCGAGGGCGGCGGCCTGCCCTACAGCGAATTCCCGCGCTTCCACGCGCTGATGGCCGAGCAGAGCGCCGCGGTGTTCGACATCGCGCTGGTCGACGTCGTGCTGCCGTTGGCCGAGGGTCTGCCGGAACGGCTGCGGGCCGGGGCCGACGTGGCCGATTTCGGCTGCGGCAGCGGACACGCGATCAACGTGATGGCACAGGCGTTTCCGGCGAGCCGCTTCACCGGCATCGACTTCTCCGAACAGGCGATCGCGGCCGGCGCCGCCGAGGCGGCCCGCCTCGGCCTGACCAACGCGGCCTTCGAGGCACACAATTTGACCGAGCTGGACAAGACGGACGCCTACGACGTGATCACCGTGTTCGACGCGATCCACGATCAGGCGCAGCCGGCGCGCGTCTTGGAGAACATCTACCGCGCGCTGCGGCCCGGCGGCGTCTTCCTGATGGCCGACATCAAGGCATCCAGCCGGCTCGAGGAGAACGTCGACGTCCCGATGAGCACCTACCTCTACACCGTCTCGCTGATGCACTGCATGACGGTGTCCCTGGCGCTGGACGGCGTCGGACTTGGCACGGCGTGGGGAACCCAGCTGGCCACCTCGATGCTCGGCGACGCGGGATTCGCCGATGTCCGGGTGGTCGAGGTCGAGTCCGACCCGATCAACAGCTACTACATCGCCAGGAAGTGACGCCCGCGCTGGACGCCCTCGCGGACTGGCCGGTAACCAATGCGGCCGCCGCCGTCGTCGGGCCCGCCGGGATCCTGGCCACCCACGGCGACATCCAGCGGCAGTTCGCGCTGGCCTCGGTCACCAAGCCGCTGGTGGCCCGGGCGGTGCAGATCGCCGTCGAGGAAGGGGTGCTCGAGCTCGACACCCCGGCGGGCCCGCCGGGGGCCACGGTGCGCCACCTGCTGGCGCACGCGTCGGGTGTGGCACTGCAATCCGGCAAGGTACTGGCCAAGCCGGGCACCCGCCGGATCTACTCGAACTACGGCTTCACCCTGCTGGCCGAGGCCGTCCAGCGCGAGTCGGGCATCGAATTCGGCGGCTACCTGGCCGAAGCGGTATGCGAACCGCTGCGCATGACGTCGACCCGGCTGGACGGCGGCGCCGAGGCGGCCGGTTTCGGCGCGACCTCCACGGTTGCGGATCTGGCGGCGTTCGCCGGTGACCTGCTGCGACCGTCGACCGTCTCGGCCGGCATGCACGCCGACGCGACCACGGTGCAGTTTCCCGGTCTGGACGGCGTGCTTCCGGGATACGGCGTGCAGCGGCCCAACGATTGGGGGCTGGGCTTCGAGATCCGGGACGCGAAATCGCCGCACTGGACCGGCACCCGCAACTCGGCCTCGACATACGGGCATTTCGGCCAATCAGGCACGTTTATCTGGGTCGATGCCGAGGCGGACCTGGCGTTGGTGGTGCTCACCGACCGCGATTTCGGGCAGTGGGCGCTCGAAATCTGGCCGGCAATTTCCGACGCGGTGATCGCCGAAAAATTTGCACTCTAGCGCAACAGGGGTCTCACAAGGCACAATAGACACGCACGGCACAAAAATCACAACTACACGCATCCTGCACGCAGTTTGCCCTTGGGTTTTACCAGGTCGTTGGGGAAGACGTCCCTCGTGGAACTGAAGGAGCAAAAGATGCGAGCGTCGAATCAATTCGCCGACGCCACGGCAGGCGTGGTGTACGTGCACGCCTCACCGGCCGCGGTGTGCCCGCATGTCGAGTGGGCGTTGTCGTCGACCCTGCAAGCCAAGGCGAACCTGGTGTGGACCCCGCAGCCGGCGATGCCCGGCCAGCTGCGCGCGGTGACGAACTGGATCGGGCCGGTCGGCACCGGCGCCCGGTTGGCCAACGCGCTGCGCTCCTGGTCGGTGCTGCGGTTCGAGGTCACCGAGGACCCCAGCCCCGGAGTCGACGGTCAGCGGTTCTGCCACACCCCGCAGCTGGGGCTGTGGAGCGGGTCGATGAGCGCCAACGGCGACATCATGGTCGGGGAAATGCGGCTGCGGTCGATGATGGCGCAGGGCGCCGACACGCTGGCCGCCGAACTCGATTCGGTACTGGGAACGGCCTGGGACGAAGCGCTCGAGGTGTACCGCGACGGCGGCGATGCGGGCGAGGTGACCTGGCTCAGCCGCGGCGTCGGTTAGATCACCGGCGGGCTGTAAGGCGTTGCGGTGAGCGGCATTTCGACGCTGCCCTTGCACGCGCCGCTCACGATGTCGGTGTGAAACACGCCGGTGAGCGCGCCGTTGGGGCCGGGCGTCAGCACCGCGGTCGAGCGGGCCGGGTCGCGTTCCACCCGGCCGCCGGCGACCGGGCAGTCGTATTTGGAGGTCGTTTGCTCGATCCACTGCGACCCGTTCCAGGTGTAGGGACCTGACTGCTGCGCGTACAGGCTGGGGGAGGCGGGCGCGTCGCTGACCTTGGCGACGCAACCGCCGGTGGAGCAACTCGAGGTGAACGAGTATTTGGCCCACTGCGCCGGTTCGGGCATCCGGGCCGCCGCGCTGGTGCCGGTCTTCTGGTTGGCGGAGAACGTCACCATGTAGTGCCCGTCCAGGGCCGAACCCGTACCGGCGAAGGCCGCCGGAGCGAGCCATAACGAGCAGCTCACGGCCGCTCCCGCCACGGCGATGAGTCCGGTCCTGCGGTGTCCCAGCATCGTTCCTCCTGTGAGGTATTGATGCCAAGATGTCGTCTTCGGTGGCCGAAGTGTTACACCGCCGTGATCAGCGGTTTGGCCGCAGGATCTGCAACGCGCGCGGCACGGCGGAAATCTCGGCGGGCAGCAGGCACGCGAAGTCGCCGTCGGCGTAGACGTTGATGCCCGGGCACTCCACTTGGACGGATCGGGCGCGCGCCGTGCTCACCTCGTCGAGCTCGACGTGGGTGCCCTTCATGACGGTGGGAAACAGCCGGACCAGTTTGGTCCGCGAATCCGAGTGCGCCATGGTGATGTCGAGCAGTCCGTCGGAGCGATCGGCGTTCGGACAGATCAGCAGCCCGCCACCATAGCTTCGGGTGTTGCCGAAGGCCGCAAGCGTGATGTCGGCGTCGATCTCTTTGGTGCCGTCGAGCACCATCCGGAACGGCAACAGCCGCAATTGCGAGAGTTCGGCGAGCATCGCCAGGTAGTAGCGCAGCCGCCCGTGCGGCCAGCGCATCCGGTTGGCGCGATCGGTCACCAGCGAATCGAATCCGGCCGCGGCCACGGTGCCGAACCATTTATCGGTCCCGTCGTCGCCCCGAATCCGGCCCAGGTCAATGGTTTCCGTGAAGCCGTCGATGATGATGTCGGCTGCGGCCTCGGGATCCGTTGTGGGAATGGCGAATTCACGAGCGTGGTCGTTGCCGGTGCCCGCCGGAATGATGCCCAGCGGAACGTCGGTACCCGCCAGCACCTGCAGCGCGTTGGAGATGACGCCGTCGCCGCCGGTGACCATGACCGCGTCTGTGCCCTTCTCCAGTGCCGCGCCGACCAGATGACGCGCGTCTTCGGCTGAGTCGCCGATGATTTCGACGACCTCCACACCGCGCCGGTGCAGCCGGGCGATCGCGGTCTGCGCCGCCGCGATGGCCGCGCCGTGCCCCGACACCGGATTGGTCAGCGCGGCGACCTTGCCGATCTCGCGCCGGCTCAGGTCGCTCACGGAATCAGCTTGCCGGGGTTGAGAATTCCGGCCGGGTCCAGCGTCGTCTTGATTGCCCGCAACAGCTGCACGCCCAGATCGCCGACCTCGTCGCGCATCCAGGCGCGATGGTCGGCGCCGACCGCATGGTGGTGGGTGATGGTTCCGCCGGTGGCCATGATCGCATCGCAGGCGGCTTTCTTGGCGGCCCACCACTGTTCGATCGGGTTGCCGCGCTGGCCGGCGACGACGGTGAAGTACAGCGAAGCGCCCGTGGGGTACACGTGCGAAATGTGGCACATCACCAGCGCCGGCGTGCCCGATTCGGCCAACGAGGTCGTCAGCGCCTCGGTCACGGCGGCCTTCAGCGCGTCGAGGTTCGACCAGTCCGTGGCGGTCTCGAGGGTTTCGCAGAGCGCGCCCACGGCCAGCAGCGAGTCGCGCAGGTACGGGGCGGCGAACCGGCCGCGTTCCCAGGCCTGCGCGGGCGCCTCGCCCAGCGACGTTCCGCCGTGCGCCTGCAGCACCGCGCGCGTTTCGGCCTGCCGGCTCTCGGTGTGGTCCTTGGTGCCCTCGAACAGGGTCAGCCCCAGGCAGCCGCCGGTGATCTGGCTTTCCCCGATCGCCTCGGTGGTGGCGAGGTTAACCCCCGTCTCGGCCTCGTCGGAGAGCCGGACCACGGTGGGCCCGGTGCCGATTTGGGTCACGGCCCGCAAAGCCGCTGCCCCGGTGGCGAAGTCGGGGAACGACCACGCCTCGTAACGGGTGGTTTCCGGTGCTCGGTGCACCCGTAGGCGCACCTTGGTGATGACGCCGAAGACGCCCTCGGAGCCGATCGCCAGCTGGCGTAGGTCAGGGCCGGCCGCCGACGCGGCGACCCGTCCGAGGTCCAGCGTGCCGGCCGGGGTGATCATGCGCAGCCCCAGGATCATGTCGTTGAACCGCCCGTAACCGGCCGAATCCTGGCCCGACGACCGAGTCGCGGCGAAACCCCCGATGGTGGCGAACTCGAAGCTCTGCGGGAAGTGGCCGAGCGAAAAGCCGCGCGCGCCGAGCAGGCGTTCGGCGTCCGGTCCGGTGACACCGGCACCCAACTCCGCCACGCCGGACACCTCGTCCAGGGACAGCAGCTGGTCGAAGCGCCTGAGGTCCAGGGAGATTACGGAACCGAACTGCCCGCGGGTGGGATCGAGTCCACCGGTGACGCTGGTGCCGCCGCCGAACGCGACGACGGCGATGCCGCGCTCGGAGCAGTGCCGCAGGATCGCGGCGACCTCTTCGTCGGTGCCGGGGAGCAACACCGCGTCGGGCGCATCCTGGGCGGGCTCCTTGCGCCGCAGCAGGTCGGGGGTGGACTTGCCGCCGGCGCGCAGCAGTCGGTCCCGATCCGCGGTGCGCACGAAGGCGGCGCCGACGATCGCGGCCAGCGCATCGTGATCGGCCTGCGACAACGCCGACGGCCTCAGCGTGACCTGGTCGGGCCGCAGTTCGCCGGCGTCGGAGTCCTCCAGGCCCACCACCTGCTTGAGCAAGGAACGGATCCCTTCGGAGAGGGGTTTGGCGGCGGCGGGATCTCCCCACGCGTTCCATTTCATCGGGGGAAGGAGTTGCTCAGTGCCGGAATCCTGCGTCATGCGTTACAGTATTACATATGATGTCAACAAGTAACGCAGTCTTGGACACCGGGGAGCGGATTTTGCAGGCCGCGGCGAGTTGTGTGATCGATTTCGGGGTGGATCGCGTGACGCTGGCCGAGATCGCCCGGCGCGCGCGGGTGAGCCGTCCGACGGTGTACCGGCGCTGGCCGGACACCCCGTCGATCATGTCGGCGCTGCTGACCAGCCACATCACCGAGGTGACGCGCGAAGTGCCGGTGGACGGCAGCGACCGGGACGCGTTGGTCAAGCAGGTGGTCGCGGTGGCCGACCGGCTGCGGCGCGACGAGCTGGTGATGTCGGTGCTGCACTCGCAGCTGGCCAGGGTCTACATCACCGAGCGGCTGGGCACCAGCCAGCAGTTCCTGATCGAGGCGCTCGCGGCCCGGCTGGCGGTGGCGCAGCGATCGGGCAGCGTCCGCGCCGGCGACCCGCGGCGCATGGCGACCATGGTGTTGTTGATCGCGCAGTCGACCATTCAGTCCGCCGACATCGTCCGGCCCATCCTCGACTCCGAAGCGCTGGCCGCCGAACTCACCCACGCCCTGAACGGATACCTGTCGTGAACTCCACCGCCCTTAACGCCGCGCGCCGCACCGCCGAGCTGAGCGCGCTGGCCGACGGCGAAGCCCTCGACGTGCTCGTCATCGGCGGCGGCATCACCGGCGTCGGCATCGCCCTGGACGCGGCATCGCGCGGGCTGCGGGTCGCGCTCGTGGAAAAGCACGATCTGGCATTCGGCACCAGCCGCTGGAGTTCCAAACTGGTGCACGGCGGCCTGCGCTACCTGGCGACCGGCAACGTCGGAATCGCACGGCGAAGCGCCATCGAGCGCGGAATCCTGATGACCCGCAACGCTCCTCATCTGGTTCATGCGATGCCGCAACTGGTTCCGCTACTGCCGTCGATGAATCACACCAAGCGTGCGCTGGTGCGCGCCGGGTTCCTCGCGGGCGACGCGTTGCGGATGCTCGCCGGGACCCCGGCGTCCGCCCTGCCCAGATCCCGCCGGGTCTCCGCGCAGCGCGTCGTGCAGATGGCTCCCACCGTGCGACGCGACGGGCTCGCGGGTGGATTGCTCGCCTACGACGGGCAATTGATCGACGACGCCCGATTGGTGGTTGCGGTGGCGCGCACCGCGGCCCAGCACGGCGCGCGGATCCTGACCTACGTGGCCGCCTCGGAGGCGACCGATACGTCGGTGCGGTTGACCGATCAGCGCAGCGGTGAGTCATTCGACGTGTCGGCCGGTGCGGTCATCAACGCGGCGGGTGTGTGGGCCGGAGAGATCGACGGCTCGTTGAAGTTACGGCCCAGCCGCGGGACCCATCTGGTGTTCGACGCCGCTGCGTTTGGGAATCCTGTTGCAGCGCTGACCATTCCGATTCCCGGCGAGCTGAACCGCTTCGTGTTCGCGATGCCCGAGCAGCTGGGCCGGGTCTATCTCGGGCTGACCGACGAGGATGCGCCCGGGCCGATTCCCGATGTGCCAGAGCCGTCTTCGGCCGAGATCGCGTTTCTGCTGGAGACGGTGAACACCGCGTTGGGAAGCGCGCTTGGCCCCGAGGATGTCATCGGCTCCTACGCGGGTTTGCGGCCGCTGATCGACACCGGGGAGGGACGCACCGCCGACGTGTCGCGCGACCACGCCGTGTTCGAATCACCGTCGGGCGCCCTCAGTGTGGTCGGCGGCAAACTGACCGAGTACCGCTACATGGCCGAGGACGTGTTGAATCGCGCCATCGACCTGCGGCGGCTGCGCGCCGGGCAGTGCCGGACCCGCAACCTGCCGCTGATCGGAGCACCGGCCAACCCCGGGGCAGACGTCCCGCCGCTGCCCGGCCTGCCCGAATCGCTGGTTGCGCGCTACGGCGCCGAGGCGCCCAATGTCCTGGCCGCCGCGAGCTGTGAGCGCCCCGCCGACCCGGTCGCCGAGGGCGTCGACGTGACGCGGGCGGAGTTCCAATACGCGGTGACCCACGAGGGCGCGCTGGACGTCGGCGACATCCTCGATCGGCGGACGCGGATCGGTCTGGTGGCGCGCGATCGCGAGCGGGCTGTGGGCGTGGCCCAGGAGTTCATCGACTAGGGCGTTTCGCCGATGTCCTCGTACCACAGGGCACGGTTCTCCGCGATGAAGTCCGACATCATTGCGGTGCAGCGCGGGTCGTCGAGCAGGGTGATCGCGACCCCGTGTTCGGCCAGCCACTCGTGCCCGCCGCGCAGCGTTTCGGCCTCGCCGATCACCACCGCGCCGATGTTGAACTGGCGCACCAGGCCACTGCAATACCAGCACGGCGTCAGGGTGGTGACCATGATGGTCGAGCGGTAGTCGCGTTGTCTGCCCGCCGCCCGAAATGCGTCAACCTCGGCGTGCAACGACGGATCCCCTTGTTGCACACGGCGATTGCGGCCGCGACCGAGCAGCGCGCCGTCGGTGGTGAACAGTGCGGCCCCGATCGGGACGCCGCCCTCCGCCAGCCCGGCGCGGGCTTCTTCGATGGCGACTTCCAGCATCGCCTGTGCCGAGAGGGGTCCGTGATTGTCATCCACAGCCGCGAGCGTAACGCTGCGGCGACTTTTTTCGCAGTAGGGAGGCGACTACAGCGGGATGTTCTTGTGGCGGCCGCGCCGAGCCGGCGCCTCGGCCAGCGCCTCGGTGAGCTTGCTGCGGGTGTGCGCCGGGTCGATCTTCTCGTCGACGACGCCGATCTCGATGGCGCTGTCGACGCCACCGGCGATCTTTTCGTGCTCGGCGGCCAGCTGGTCGTGCAGCGCTTCGCGCTCTTCCTCGGACGCGGCGGCCAGCTTCTTCTTGTGCAGGATGCCCACCGCCGCCTTGGCGCCCATGACGGCGACCTCGGCGTCCGGCCACGCGAACACCTTGGTGGCGTTGAGCGAACGCGAGTTCATCGCAATGTAGGCCCCGCCGTAGGTCTTTCGGGTGACCAGCGTGACGCGCGGAACGGTGCACTCGCCGAAGGCGTGCAGCAGCTTGGCGCCGCGGCGCACCACGCCGCCCCACTCCTGGTCGACACCGGGCAGGTAGCCCGGAACGTCGACGATCACCACCAGCGGGATACCAAACGCGTCGCAAAGCCGCACGAAACGCGCTGCCTTCTCGGCGCTTTCGGAGTTCAAGCAGCCACCCAGGCGCAGTGGGTTGTTCGCCAGCACGCCGACCGTGCGGCCGGACAGCCGGCCCAGCCCGACCACCATCGACGGCGCCCAGTTGGCCTGGAATTCGTCGAAGGGCGTGTCCGAGTCCAGGATCGCGGTCACGATCGGATGCACGTCGTACGCCCGCCGCGCGGATTCGGGCAGCAGCGCGTGGATGTCGGTGTCGCCGGCCTCGGCCTTGCTGCGGTCGAAAAGCCCTTGCTGGCAAAACAATCCGACCAACCGGCGACCGCGCTCGTAGGCGTCGGGCTCGTCGTCGGCGACGATGTGGCACACGCCCGACTTCTTGTGGTGGGTCTCCGGACCACCAAGCGACGCCATGTCGACGTCCTCACCGGTGACGCTGCGGACCACGTCGGGCCCGGTGACGAACACTCGGCTTTCCGGCGCCATCACGATGACGTCGGTCAGCGCCGGTCCGTAGGCGGCGCCGCCGGCGGCGAAGCCCACGACCACCGAGACCTGCGGGATGTAGCCCGACGCCCGGATCATCGCCTCGAACACCGTCCCGACCGCGTGCAGCGCCTTGACGCCTTCGGCGAGCCGGGCGCCACCGGAGTGCCAGATGCCCACGATCGGGCTCTGCTCCTCGATGGCGGTGTCGTAGGCGTTCACGATGTGCCGGCAGCCCTCGATGCCCATCGCGCCGCCCATTACGGTTCCGTCCGTACAGAATCCGATGGTCCTCACCCCGTTCACGGTGCCGGCCGCGGCCAGCACTCCAGAGCGGTCCCGCTCGTGCAGCAGTTCGACGCTGTCGTCATCGAAGAAGTTACGGAGACGCAGGAGCGGGTCACGGGGGTCGAGCGATTCGCCAACCTCCGAGGGGGCCATCGTTGTCATCTCAGGTCTCCTGTTTTCTGGGGTGATGCTAGGAGGGTCAGTAGCGACCAAAAGCGATCGCTACGTTGTGACCGCCGAAGCCGAATGAGTTGTTGATCGCGTATTGGTAATTACCGGGCCGCGGCTTGCCTGCCACGACATCCAGGTCGATCTCTGGATCGAGGTTTACAAGATTGAGGGTGGGCGGAATCACCTGATCCCGCAACGCAAGTACGGTCAGGATCGATTCGACCGCGCCGACCGCGCCCACCGAGTGGCCGAGGGCGGACTTGGGCGCGTACACGGCGGGTTTGTGGCCGCCGAGGGCGTTGTTGATGGCCCTGCCTTCGGCCACGTCGCCGACCTGGGTGCCGGTGGCGTGGGCGTTGACGTGGTCGATGTCGGCCGGGGTCAGGCCCGCCAGTTGGATCGAGCGCGACATCGCGTGCCCGGCGCGTTCCCCGTTGGGGTCCGGCGCAACCATGTGGAAGCCGTCCGAGGTGATGCTGGCTCCCATGATCCGGGCCACGATGTTGGCGCCACGCGCCTTCGCGTGCTCCTCGGTTTCGATCGTCATGAGGGCGCCGGCCTCGCCGAACACGAAGCCGTCCCGGTCCTTGTCGAACGGGCGGCACGCTCCGGCGGGGTCGTCGTTGTTGGTGGACATGACGATGCGCATGTTGGCGAAGCCGGCGATCGGGACCGCCTCGATCCGGGTTTCCACGCCACCGCAGATGGCCATGTCGGCCTCACCGAGGACGATCTGCTGCCACGCACGAGCGATGGCCTCGCACCCGGACGCGCAGGCCGAAACCGACGTCAACACACCGGCCTTGGCCTGCCGTTCCAGCCCGATCGCGGCAGCCGCACCGTTGGGCATGTACTTCTGCACCGTCAGCGGGGACACCGCTCGCAGGCCGCGCTCGCGCATTTCGTCGTAGCTGAAGACCAGTTCCTCGGCCGAGCCCAGGCCGGTGCCGATGGACACCAGCAATCGATTGGTGTCAACCTCGGGTGCGCCGATGTCGTCCCACAACCGCCGGCTCAAAACGGTGGACATCCGCTGCAGGTATGCCGTGCGACGCAGTTCGACCTTGGTGAGGTGATGGTCGAATTCTTCCAAGAGGTGCCCGCCGATGCGGACCGGCAGATTGAATTCCTCGACGAACGGGTCTTCCAGCGTGCGAATCCCACTTTGGCCGTCCAACAACAACTTCCACGTGTTGTCGACATCGGTCGCCAGCGCGGTCGTCATGGTCATGCCGGTGACGACGACGTTGGGTAGCGCTTTCCCCGTAACCAGTTCAGACATGGGTCCTGCGAAAGTTCCTTCCGTACTTCTAGTAGCGCCCAAACGCGAGCGCCACGTTATGACCTCCGAAGCCGAACGAGTTGTTGATCGCGTAGCGGTACTCGCCGTAGCGAGGCTCGCCGGCGACGACGTCCAGCTCGATCTCTGGGTCCGGGGTCTCGTAGTTAAGTGTCGGCGGGATGACTCCATCCCGCAGGCTCAGCACCGTGAGCACCGACTCGAGCGCCCCGACTGCGCCGATCGAGTGTCCCAGCGCCGATTTCGGCGCGTAGATCGCCGCGTGCTCACAGCCGGCGACGCGGATGGCGTTGGCCTCCGCGGTGTCGCCGATCGGCGTCGCCGTGCCGTGCGCGTTGACGTGGTCGATGTCCTTGGCGGACAAGCCCGCCAATTCCAGCGCCCGGGTCATCGCCTTGCCGGCGCGGACGCCGTCCGCCGCGGGCGCCACCATGTGGAAGGCGTCCGAGGTGATACCGGCGCCCATGATGCGGGCCAACGGCTTGGCGCCGCGGGCCTTGGCGTGCTCTTCGGTCTCGATGACCATCATTGCCCCGGCCTCGCCGAACACGAAGCCGTCGCGGTCCTTGTCGAACGGGCGCGACGCCCCTTCGGGGTCGTCGTTGCGCGTCGACATGGCCCGCATCATCGAAAACGCCGCGATGGGCAGCGCCTCGATGGGTCCTTCGACACCGCCGCAGACGGCGATGTCCGCGTCACCCATGACGATCTGGCGCCAGGCGTGGGCGATCGCCTCCGAGCCCGACGAACAAGCCGACACCGGAGTGATCACCCCGGCGCGGGCCCCCAGCTGCAGACCCACCACGGCGGCGGCGCCGTTGGGCATGATCATCTGCACCGCGAGCGGGGACACCTTGCGGGGCCCGCCCTCGTTCATCAGGTCGTAGCTCTCCACGATCCGCTCGGCGCCGCCCAGGCCGGTGCCCACCACGACGGTGAACCGGTCCGGGTCGACCTCCGGGCTGCCGGCGTTCTCCCACAGTTGAGCGCTGAGGAACTTGCTCATCCGCTGGACATACGACATCCGCCGCATGTCCAGCCGGCCCATGTGGATGTCGACCGACTCCTTGAGGTGTCCACCGATCTTGACCGGCAGATCCCACTTGGTGACGAAGTCGTCTTCGAGGACGTGGATGCCGCTCTCGCCGGCCAACAAGCCCTTCCACGTGCTCTCGATGTCCGGCGCGATCGATGTCGTCGCCGTGACGGCGGTTACCACAACACTGGGGTAACCGCCATTGGCAGTGGAAGGCTTGGTCACTTGCTGTCCGCTTCCAGCCTTGCCTTGACGTTGGCAACGGCGTCGGGGTTCTCGGTCTCCAGCTTGGCGCGCAGCGCCTCGGCGGCCTCGGGGTTCTCTTCCTCGAGCTTCTGGATGTAGGACACCACGTCACCGACGGTGCGCAGGCCGGCGAGGTCCTCGTCGGGGATCTTCACGCCGTACTTGTCCTCGGTCTGCACGGCGATCTCCACCATCGACAGCGAGTCGATGTCCAGGTCGTCGACGAACGACTTCTCCGGGGTGACCTCGGAGGGCTCGATACCGGTGACCTCTTCGATGATCTCGGCGATACCGGCGATGATTTCTTCCTGACTTACGGCCACGGTCTTTCCCTTCGTAATGTGTTGTGTAGCAACCGAACTCATGTTCGTCTTTGGTTGTAACTAGAAAAGCGGGCAGTTAGAGGTTGGCCAGCTCGTCCAGATCTGCGGGTGACTTGACGGCGCGCGTAGGAACCCCCCGAAGTTCGCGTTTGGCGATGCCCGTGAGGGTGCCCGCGGGCGGGAACTCCACGATCGCCGTGATGTTGTGCTCACGCAGCGTCGCGGTGCACAGGTCCCAGCGCACCGGTTGGGTGAGCTGAGAGACCAGGGTCTGCATTGCCGCCGCCGCCGACGTGACGGGCTGGCCGTCGCGGTTGGACAGCAGCGTGGCGGTGGGCTCGGCGATGGCGATGTTGGCCGCCGCGGCGGCGAAGCCGTCAAGAGCCGGAGCCATGAACCGGGTGTGGAAGGCGCCGGCCACGCTCAACGCGCGCACTCGGGCCTTCTCCGGCGGGTCTTCGGCGAGCTTCTCCAGCGCGGTCAGCGGACCGGCGGCGACGATCTGGCCGGCGGCGTTGCGGTTCGCGGGGACCAGGTCGAGCTGCTCGAGACGGCTGAGCACATCGGCCTCTTCGCCGCCGAGGACCGCGGACATGCCGGTCGGCTCGGCGGCACAGGCCTTGGCCATCTCGGCGCCGCGGGTGGCGGCCAGCGCGACCGCGTCGTCGGCGGCCATCACACCGGCGATCGCGTAGGCCGCGATCTCGCCGACGGAGTGGCCCGCAACGACCAGGTCTGCGCCGCTGAGCAGCCCGCGGTTCTTAAGCTCCTGATAAGCCAGCAGGGTGGCCGCGACGATCAACGGCTGAGCGATGGCGGTGTCGGTGATCTCCTCGGACGAGGCAGTGGTGCCCAGCCGTTGCAGGTCCAGGCCACTGGCCTGCGACCAGGACGCCAGCTGGTCCGCTGCGCCGGGAAGTTCCAACCACGGCGACAGCATTCCCTCCGTCTGCGAGCCCTGTCCGGGCGCAAGAAATGCGATCACGTGTTTAAGAGAACACTGTGGAAACGGTTTTGGCGGGTGTAACAGATTATGAACCTCGTCTTAGGTTTTTGTATGGAGTATACAAAACAGGCCCGTAAGCTACGTGTTTGATATCGCGTCGCGATCTGTTGGCTAAATCACTACCGGTCCGACGGGGCCGCCGCATCCCCGTTGACCTGCCCTTTGACCGGGCCGTTGACCGCCAGCGGTATCTCCGGCATGGGGTTGTTTCCGGTAGTCGATTGAGGCGTCGGGTAGTTGAGTTGGCCCACCGTGGCCGCCACTCGCAGCACGTAGGCGTCGCGCGGCTGGGTCGGATCGCGGCCGGTGAAGTCGGTGATGCGCTTGAGCCGGTACCGCACGGTGTTTGGATGAACGAACAACTTGCGCGCGCAGGCCTCGATCGCGCCGCCGCAATCCAGATAAGCATCGAGGGTCTCGATGAGCGTCGGTCCGGCATCGGCCAGCGGCCGCATCACGTCGGTATGCAGCGCCACGATCGCCGACGCGTCGCCCATCAGCGCGCGCTCGGGCAGCAGTTCCCTCGCCAGCACCGGGCGCGGCGCTCCGCGCCAGCCGGCGACGGCGTTCATCCCCGAAATCGCCTCGCTTGCGCTGTGATAGGCGGCGGTCAGCATCGGCGCGACGGGCCCGATGACCACCGGGGCGTCGGAGAACGCGCCCAGCAGGTCGGCCAGGAACTTGTCGGTCGGCGATACCTGGCCGGACACGATCGCCACCAGCCACGTCCCGTGCACGTCGGTGAGCGCCGCCCGGCCGTGGCGAGCCGCGGTGTCGCGGACGTGCTGACTGGCGCGCAGGCTGTCATCCTCGCCGCTTGAGCCGCCGCGGCCGGGTGCCGGCGTGCCGACCACCACGGTCGCCGGCGCGGTGGTATCCCAGTTCAACGCGGCCGCCCGGGACAGCAGCTCGGGGCCGGTGTCGCCGCGCACCACCGCGTCAACGACGCTGGCTTCCATCCGGCTGTCCCAGGACCCACGCGCTTCGGCCGCGTCGGCGTACGCCGTGGCGAGACTGAAAGCCAAGTCGCGGCTGTATTTCAGGATGCCGGCGGTCAAGGCGGTCAGCTGCTCCTCGTCGCGGGCCACCAGCGGCACCACCTCTTCGAAGAACTCCATGGTGACTCGCACCATCTCCACGCTGTTGCGCAACGGGATGCGGCGGTGCAGCTCCTGGGGTACCAGTTCGAATGCCTGCGCGGTGTGGGTGACGTCGCTGTGCGGGTCGTGCATCCACTCGACGAAGTTCACCACCGCGGTCTGCACCACCAGCGCCACGCTGGCCCGCTGGGACGCTTCCAGATCGGCGAAGAACGGCAGCCGCTCGTGCATGGCCGAGACCGCCTCGGTTGCCAGCCGGCCGGAGTACTGCTTCAGCCGCCGCAGCAGGCCCTCGGACACGGTGTCCAGCAGCTCGAGCGCCGCCTTCGGCTTGGGTGCCGGCGCCCGCTTGTCACTCACTCCTAAAAGCTACGCCTGATTTCTGGAAGTTCCGGCCAAGGCCGTTGGCGAGGCGTGGCTAGGCCACGCCGGGGTCGGACGTCTGCTCCGGAGCGGCGAGCACATCGTCGATCCGGTATTGGCGCGCGGCCGCGACCGGCACCGACGGGTCGATCTCGCCGTCGCGAGCCAACGCCTCCAGCACGGCGACCACCTGCGATTCGGCGTCGGTGTTGAAGTAGCGGCGGGCGGCCGGGCGGGTGTCGGAGAAGCCGAACCCGTCGGTGCCGAGCGTGACGTAGGTGTTGGGCACCCACTGCCGGATCTGCTCGGGAACCCCGCGCATCCAGTCCGACACGGCGATCACCGGGCCGGCCGCGTCGGCCAGCGCCTTCGTCAGGTAGGCGGTGCCGGCCGGCCTGTCGGGGTGGCGCAGCTTGGCCTTCTCGACCTCGATGCCGTCGCGGTTCAGCTCGCCCCAACTGGTCACCGACCACACGTCGGCGGCGACGTCCCACTCGGCGGCCAGCATCTCGGCCGCCTTCAGCGCCGCGGGCATGGCCACCCCCGACGCCAGGATCTGCGCCTTGTTGGAGCGCCGCTCGGTGGCCGTGCGGTACCGGTAGATGCCGCGCAGCACGCCTTCGGGGTCGAAGTTGTCCGGCTCCGGTGGCTGCGCATACGGCTCGTTGTAGACGGTGATGTAGAAGTAGATGTTCTCCGGGTTTTCCCCGAACATCCGGGCCAGCCCGCTTTCGACGATGTAGGCGATTTCGTAGGCGAACGCCGGGTCGTAGGAGACCACCGCCGGATTGGTGGCCGCCAGCAGCAACGACTGGCCGTCGGCGTGCTGCAGGCCCTCGCCGGTCAGCGTGGTGCGTCCGGCGGTGGCCCCGAGCAGGAACCCGCGGGCCATCTGATCGGCCGCGGCCCACAGGTTGTCGCCGGTGCGCTGGAACCCGAACATCGAATAGAAGATGTAGATCGGGATCATCGGCTCGTTGTGGGTGGCATACGAGGTCCCGGCCGCGATGAAGCTGGCCGACGAACCGGCCTCGTTGATGCCCTCGTGCAGGATCTGGCCGACCTCACTCTCCTTATAGGCCAACATCAGATCGGCGTCCACGGCGGTGTACAGCTGGCCGTTGCGGTTGTAGATCTTCAACGACGGAAACCAGGAGTCCATGCCGAACGTGCGGGCCTCGTCGGGAATGATCGGCACGATCCGCGGGCCAACCTCCTTGTCCCGCAACACTTCCTTGAAGGTGCGCACGATCGCCATGGTGGTGGCGACCTCCTGTTGCCCGGACCCCTTCTTCAGCGCGGCGTAGGTGTCGCGACCGGGGAGCTTGAGCGTTTTGGCCTTGGTCCGGCGTTCGGGCACAAACCCGCCCAGGGTGCGGCGGCGGTCGAGCAGGTAGCGGATCTCCGGGGCGTCCGGGCCGGGGTGGTAGTACGGCGGCAGGTAGGGGTCCTGCTCCAGCTGCGCGTCGCTGATCGGGATCCGGATGGCGTCGCGGAAGTCCTTAAGGTCTTGCAGCGCAAGCTTTTTCATTTGGTGGGTGGCGTTGCGACCCTGGAAGTGGGCGCCCAGCGAGTAGCCCTTGATGGTCTTGGCCAGGATCACCGTCGGCTGTCCCTTGTGGTCGACGGCGGCGCGATAGGCGGCGTAGACCTTCCGGTAGTCGTGCCCGCCGCGCTTGAGGTTCCAGATCTCGGAATCGGTCATGTGCTCGACGAGCGCCTTGGTGCGCGGGTCGCGGCCGAAGAAGTGGTCACGCACGTAGGCGCCGTCGTTGGCCTTGTAGGTCTGGTAGTCGCCGTCGGGGGTGGTGTTCATCAGGTTCACCAGCGCGCCGTCGCGGTCGGCGTGCAGCAGGGCGTCCCACTCGCGGCCCCACACCACCTTGATGACGTTCCAGCCGGCGCCGCGGAAGAACGACTCCAGTTCCTGGATGATCTTGCCGTTGCCGCGCACCGGGCCGTCGAGGCGCTGCAGGTTGCAGTTGACGACGAAGGTCAGGTTGTCCAGGCCTTCCAGCGCGGCGACATGGGCCAGCCCGCGGCTTTCGGGTTCGTCCATCTCGCCGTCGCCGAGGAACGCCCACACGTGCTGATCGGAGGTGTCCTTGATGCCGCGGTCGTGCAGATAGTGGTTGAAGCGGGCCTGATAAATGGCGTTCATCGGGCCCAGGCCCATCGACACCGTCGGGAATTCCCAGAAGTCGGGCATCAGCCGCGGATGCGGGTAGGACGGCAGGCCGCCGCCGGCGTGGCTGTGTTCCTGGCGGAACCCGTCGAGCTGATCGGCGCTGAGCCGACCTTCCAGGAATGCGCGGGCGTAGATGCCGGGGGAGGCGTGGCCCTGGATGAACACCTGGTCCCCGCCGCCCGGATGCGATTTGCCGCGGAAGAAGTGGTTGAACCCGACCTCGTAGAGCGCCGCCGACGAGGCATACGTCGAGATGTGGCCGCCCACGCCTACCCCCGGCCGCTGCGCGCGGTGCACCATGATCGCCGCGTTCCAGCGGATCCAGGCCCGGTAGCGGCGTTCGATGTCTTCGTCGCCGGGGAACCAGGGCTCCAGCTCGGTGGGGATGGTGTTGACGTAGTCGGTGGACGTCAGCGCGGGGATGGCCACCCGCTGCTCGCCGGCGCGTTCCAGCAGCCGCAACATCAGATAGCGCGCCCGCGCGGGGCCGGATCGGTCCAGCAGTTCGTCGAAGGACTCCAGCCACTCCGAGGTCTCTTCGGGATCGATGTCGGGCAGGTAGGACGCGACGCCCTCGCGGATCACCCGAACCCGGTCGGGTTCGCTTGCGCTGCTTGGATTTTTCGCCAGGTCATGGCGCGCGAACTCGGTGGTCAACTTCCGCTCCTGTGCTCGGCGGGTTTTCTGTGTGGACGATCGCCCTTTATCGTGCCCCACCCACGCCAATCCGGTGCGTTGAGGGCGATAGCAGGTGCGACCCGGTAACGTCAGGAGCCGTGCTCAACGGATGGCGTGCCGTTCCGGCGGGGGAGTCGGCCAAGCGCCGCGCCCTGCTGTCCGGGTGCATTGGTGGCTTGGCCGCGACGTTGATGGTGGTGGCGGCATGCACCAAGATGACCGACGGCATGGCCACCCCGAACACCAAGGTCGCCCCGGCCTACCGGGCGTCGGTGTCCGCGTCGGTTTCGGCGTCGATCGCGACCTCGAGCGTCCGCGAGTCTCAACGGCAACAATCCTTGACCACCAAGGCGATTCGCACCTCCTGTGACACGCTCGCCACCAGCAGCAGCGCCGCGATCGACAAGGTCAACGTGTTCGTCAAGACCTACAACCAGGGCCACAACACCGGCCCCACCGAGGGCCCGGCCATCGACGCGCTCAACGACAGCGCCTCCACCGTCGGCGGCGCGCTCAACGACGCGATGTCCTCGGATCTGCGGGACGCGTTCAACGCCTACGTCGACGCCGCCCACGCGGTCGCCAACGCCATCGGCACACACGCCCCGACCGGGGAGTTCAACAAGCGGGTCGACCAGCTCAACGACACCAAGACCAAGGCGTTGAAACTGTGTCTGGCGTCCTTCTGAGGTGGCTGTAACGGCCCGGCATTTACTTATGCGACGATAAAGCCCATCGCAGGGCGCGCGGACAGTTTAAGGAGGCTCCACGGTGGTCGCGGAGGATCACGCCCCGGGCTACGGTCGCAAGCTGGGCATCCAACGAGACCAAGTCGTCCAGGAGTGGGGTTGGGACGAAGACACCGACGACGACATCCGCGCCGCGGTCGAGGAGGCCTGCGGCGGTGAGCTGCTCGACGAGGACAGCGACGAGGTCATTGACGTCGTCCTGCTGTGGTGGCGCGACGGCGACGGGGATCTGGTCGACACGTTGATGGATGCGATCACCCCGTTGGCCGAAGACGGGGTGATCTGGGTGCTGACGCCCAAGACCGGCAAGCCCGGTCACGTGCTGCCCGCCGAGATCGCCGAGGCCGCCCCCACCGCGGGCCTGATGCCGACCTCGTCGGTCAACCTCGGCGACTGGAGCGCCAGCCGCCTGGTACAGCCGAAGTCACGCGCCGGGAAGCGTTGATGCTTCCCGTCGGAACCCCGGCGCCCGACTTCACGCTGCGCGACCAGAATCAGCAACCCGTCACCCTCAGCTCCTACCGCGGTGCCAAGAACGTGCTGCTGGTGTTTTTTCCGCTGGCGTTCACCGGGATCTGTCAGGGCGAGCTGGACCGGCTGCGGGATCACCTGCCGGAGTTCGACAACGACGACAGCGCGGCGCTGGCCATTTCCGTAGGCCCGCCGCCCACGCATAAGATCTGGGCGACCGAGAGCGGCTTCCTGTTTCCGGTGCTGTCGGACTTCTGGCCGCACGGCGCGGTGAGTCAGGCCTACGGGGTGTTCAACGACGCCGCCGGCTATGCCAACCGGGGCACCTTCGTCGTCGACCGGTCCGGGATCATCCAGTTTGCCGAGATGAAAGAGCCCGGCGAATCCCGCGACCAACGGCTGTGGACTTCGGCGTTGGCCGCTTTGCGGGGGTGACGGTTTTGGGGGGTTGGCGTTCGGGCGTGTAGCCTGCCTCGGGCATAGGGGCGCGTAGCTCAGTGGTAGAGCTCTGGTTTTACACACCAGCGGTCGGCGGTTCGATACCGTCCGCGCCCACGAAGGTACGTCAGAAGCGATCAGCCGTCGGCCGCTGTCAGTACGATTTGCCATTGTGAAACCCGCGATTTGTGCGGCGCTAATGGCAGCGGCCTGCGTCTGTTCGGCGTGCGGGGGTAATTCACCGAAGGCACAGAGCCCCAGCCCCGCGCAAAGCGAAAGACCCGCGCTCTCCGATCGCCCCACCGCGGACACCATTCCCGGCGACGGAAAGTTCGTCGTCGGATCCGAGATCCGACCGGGAAAATACGCCTCAGAACCTCCCGCGCTTGGACAGAGCTGCGTGTGGGCACGCCTGCGCAGCCTCAACGAGAGTCGCGAATCGACGATCGCCGAAGGTGTGGAGACCGGACCCGTTCGGGTGACCATCGAACCGACAGACGTCGCGTTTCATTCCAGCAATTGCCAGACCTGGCGGAAGGTCGAATAGCGCTCTGGTAGAGGGGATCTCGTGGGTGAGGCGCGATTCGTGCCGCGTCAACGTGAACGTGAGATGGCCCCGACGTGACGGTTCGGCAGCTCGCTGCGCCGGCGTGGTGGCGCAGGCTATGAATCTACGGTGAGCAACCACCGTGTGAACCTGACCCAGCAGGAAGACTCGCTGATCGGCGAGAGCCACCCCGCCGCCCTGGAGCGCATGGACGAGCAGCAACTGAAGGATCTACAGGGCCGGCTCCGGGCCGCGCGTGAGAAGAACTTCAGCCTGTTGCGGCGCCAGGGCGCTGCCCGGGTGGCGAGTGAAGGTGCTCGCGGCGCCGCCCAGCCGGCCAACGAACGCCGTGGCGAAAAGGTGGAGGTCTTCGACGAGGCGCTGGCTCGGGTAAACGAGCGCCTCGATTCGGTCCGCGACCCCAACTAGCGTTCGGGCGCGCCGGAAATCCAGGATTGGGCGCCGGTCCGGACGGCCGCGTGCACCGCTCGTGCGATCCGGGCGCCGAACGCCGAGCGCGGCCCGCCGTAGGTCTCCGCAATCCCGTCGGTCGGGCAGTGCACGACGACCGCGTCCGAGGCGGTGCCGGTGGCCCGCACCCCAACCTCGTAGAGCGCCTGCGTTTTGGCTTCTGTCGCGGTGGCCACGGCATTGACGAGCGCTGCCTCGGACAGCCGCACCGGCACCGCGACCACGATGTTGATCGTCCCCACCGGGTAGTGCTCACCGGACGGTGCCTCGCGGCGGAAGTGCCCGTCGGGCGCGGCCGCCCAGGCCGGGCTGGACAGCCCGACGGTTGCCGTGGTGGACACGCCGCCGTCGGCGGCGAGGTGATGCCGGGTCACGTCAACGGCGGTGAGCAGCCCGCAGCCGGTGCCGGCGAGATTGAGCGCGCTGCCGATCTCGGTCAGGTGGCGGTCCGGGTCGGTGCGGTCGTAATCGAGGGGGACCGTGGCGTTGAGCACCCAGTTCCGGGCGCCGAGGCCGCCGCCCAGCGGGCCCGACGAGATGCACAGTCGGGGCTCGGCGAACTGCCACAGCAACACCGGCAGCGAGCGAGCCTGCTCTACCCGGGCGGTCAACCGTGGATGCACTTCGCGAGCGTAACCAGGCTGCGACGTCGGCTGTGGATTTTCGCAGTGGGGTTACGCTCGTGCGCTGCGCGGGCGGGCGTGTTGAATCGTGGTCATGACCCAACACGAACCGCTCAACATGCCCCTCGAAGAGGTGATGCGGACCCAGCGTGCCATCCGCCGTCTGAAGCCCGACCCGGTCGACGACGCGCTGGTGCTGCATCTGCTCGAGCTGGCGATGAAGGCGCCGACCGGTTCGAACGCGCAGAACTGGGAGTTCATCGTCGTCAAGGATCGCGGCGTGGTCACGAAGCTGGGCCGGTTGACTCGCCGGGCCTGGAGTGTCTTCGGGCCCGCCTACCAGCGCACCCTGCGCCGCCGCGGCGACGACAAGATGCTGCGGACGCTCAAGGCCGTGCGCTGGCAGGTGGAGCACTTCGACGACATCCCCGTCGTCGTGGTGGCATGCCTGAAGGGCACCGTTGCGCCTTGGCCCCCGATAGCCGCGAGCAGCGCCTACGGGTCCATCTATCCCGCGGTGCAGAACCTGCTGCTGGCGGCGCGCGCGGCCGGGCTGGGCGCGGCGCTGATCACCATGCCGCTGTGGAGCACGCTATTGGCCAAGCGTGCCTTGGGGTTGCCGCGGAATGTCACTCCGTGCGCGGTTATTCCGCTGGGCTGGCCGATGGGCAAGTACGGTCCCACCACGCGTCGGCCGGTCGGCGAACTCGTCTCGCTCGACCGATACGGCAACCGAGCGTTTCTAGAGGGCGCCGCCTCGTGAGCGATGAGACGTTTCCGGATGTGCGTTGGGCGGACGTGAAATACCGGTCACCGCTAGACAATTGACGGGCCGGAGGCCGAGCGCGTCTTCAGGAAATTCGCCGACTACGCGCACAACTATGACGCCTATCGCGGCCGCACGGATCGCGAGATACGGGTCTTTGAGCTGACGACGCGCTAGTGCCGCTAAAGATCGAAGATTGTCGTGCCGAGGTTCGGGGCGAATGCCCCCGGGATTCCGGGGCTACCGGCGTTGGGGCCGTTCGCGATGTAGATCGGTTGATCCATGAACGGGACGAACCCGGTATTGAAAAGATTGCTGGCCGAAGGTGTTCCGGGCGTGACCACCGGGCTTTGGGTAGCGGTCGTGGTGAATTGATAGAGCAGAGTCTGGCCGTTGCTGGTGTAAACCGAAATCTCGGTGCCGGGCGGCAACGCTTCGCCGAAGGACACCGGTAGGCCGGGCGAGGTTACCGGGACTGTGCTCGGAACCAGTGACGACGGGATGGAGCCGTACTGTCCGCCGGCGTCGATGGCCGCCGTCACGGTGGTCAGTGGCCCATCGTTAATTTGCACGTCCAGTGTGGTGATCGGCGATCCGGGAACCGAGACACCTGGGGTCAGTGGGTTGGGGCCAAACTCCAGGTAACCACCGGGCGCGTTGATGAGCACGCCCTGACTGAGTTGGCCGGGCAACGCGGTGGTGACGGGGCTACTTGGTTCTAGGCCGCTGGCGCCGACACCCAAAATTCCCTGCGCACCGGAGTCGCCCAACGGGAACGTCTTAGTAAAGGGCGGTAGATCGGGATAGGCAAGTGTCACAGGGATTTTGCTGATTTCGATGGGCGAGAGTCCGCCCGGGAGTGAAATGGTGATGGGATCAATCAGACTCACGTTCAGGTGTTCGATCGAGAAGATCGGCACATTCACTTCGGTCGGCGCGGTGACGATGCCGTTACCGAAGTTGATCGTCGTGTTGAAGCTGACCGCGAATTCGGTCAGGTTCTGCTGGGACGTGCCATAGGTGAACATGTGGAACCCGGTGGGAAAACCAAGGTGCTGTAGGCCGATGTCGTTGATGGGAATGACAAGGCCCGCGGACCGGTATCCACCGTCATCGGGACGGTCTTTCCACCGTTGACCGAGACGCTCACATGGCCCGCGATGCTTCCAAGGTTGCCGGTGCTGGTGGTCACCTGTGTCAGCGGGACGGTGGCGTTCACCGCTGACCCGACGCCGGCGGCCCCGTCTTTGCCGGCCAGCCAGCCGCCCAGGCCGCCGGCGCCACCCACTGCGCCGGCTCCGCCGGCCCCGCCGGCGCCGCCATTGCCAATCAGGCCCGCCGAACCACCGGCGCCGCCAGCTACCCCCGACGTCGTTTGGGAGAAACCGTTACCGCCGTTGCCGAACAACAGTCCACCGTCCCCGCCGTTGGGATTCGCGGCAGTGCCGTTGACCCCATTGCCGATCAGCGGACGCCCCAGCAACGCCTCGGTCGGTGCATTGATCGCACCCAGGACATCTTGTTCGAGCGTCCGCAAGGAGGAAACGTTGGCTGCCTCGGTGGCCGCATACGCGCCCGCCCCCGAGCTCAGCGCTTGCACAAACTGCTGATGAAACGCGCTGGCCTGCGTACCGAGCTTTTGGAACTCTTTGCCGTATTCAGCAAAGAGCGCCGTGACCGCGGTCGATACCTCGTCTGCACCCGCCGGAACAAGTCCCGTGGTGCTAGCGGTAACCGACGCGTGCGCCGCATCCAGCTCCGCACTCATGCTTTTCAGCTCCGCCGCCGCTGACTCGATCCACTCCGGTGCTGTGACTACATACGACATATCCGTTACCTCCGCCGGAGCTGGCCGCGAAATCCTCCGAGCCGCAATTGAATTGACTTACGAGCCGACGGCCGTCGACTCATATATGGGATGACAGTGATGTGGATATCGATGGCGATGATGTCCGCACCTTCTTTGTTCAATCGCACTGTGTGAAAACAAATTTCGCCGCAGGCTGCCCTCAGCGATACGCACCCCTCGACCCCCGTGACCGAACTCTAGGTCGATGTAACGCGCACCGCCAATCGTCTTGTGTTATGGGTTAATTGAGGCTCTTTATCGATCAGCGCCTATGAAAGCGGAGAACGTCACGGCTGCGAGCCTTATTCCCCGGGCACGGTGATCGAGTCGCTCAACGGGGGGTGGCGCATGCCCGGTTGCGCGCTGGCGGCACTATGAACGGGTGAAGCCGTTTCGTATCGATGTTGCTGATGATGTTCTCGATGATTTGCGCTCGCGGTTGGCGCGCACCCGATGGCCGGAGGCCGAATGTGTCGACGACTGGAGCCAGGGCATCCCGCTGAGCTACACGCGCGAGCTGGCCGCCTATTGGGCCAACGACTACGACTGGCGCTCGCGTGAGGCCGCGCTGAACCGGTTCGACCAGTTCACCGCCGAGATCGACGGGCTGGACATTCACTTCATCCACCAGCGGTCACCGCACGAGGACGCCTTTCCGTTGGTGCTAACGCACGGCTGGCCGGGCTCAATTGTGGAGTTCCACAAGGTGATCGAGCCGCTGACCAACCCTGTATCGGGACGCGCCGAGGACGCCTTCCACGTCGTGTGCCCGTCGCTGCCGGGATACGGCTTTTCGGGCAAGCCCACCAGCACCGGATGGGGTGTGGAAAAAATCGCCAAGGCCTGGGACACGCTCATGCTGCGCCTTGGCTACGAGCGCTACGGCGCCCAGGGCGGGGACTGGGGCTCGGCGGTCACCACACAGATCGGGCGCAACGGCGGGCACTGCGCCGCCATCCACCTGAACATGGCGATCGGCAGGCCGACGAAGGAATCGCTGGCCAACCCGACCGAGGAAGAAAAGCGGGCGTTGGCCGCGCTGGCCGAACACCGCAACACCGGCACCGGCTATTCCAAGCAGCAATCCACCCGGCCGCAGACCTTGGGATACGGCCTGGCCGATTCACCGGTGGGTCAAATGGCGTGGATCGTGGAGAAGTTCTGGGCGTGGTCGGACTGCGACGGCCACCCCGAGAAGTCGTTCAGCCGCGACGAGCTGCTGGACAACGTGATGGTCTATTGGGTGACCAACACCGGCGCGTCCTCGGCCCGCCTCTATTGGCAGAGCTTCCGGTCCTGGGGGAACATGGACCGCGTCGAATTGCCCACCGGCATAGCCAATTTCCCCGCCGAGGTGCTCAGCGCACCGCGGTCGTGGTGTGAGCCGGTCTACAACATCACGCATTGGACCGACATGCCGCGCGGCGGGCACTTCGCGGCGTTCGAGCAACCGGAATTGTTCGTCGACGACGTGCGCGCGTTCTTCGCGACGGTGCGCTGACCCGGCGCTATCCGGGCAGCGCGAAAAATTCCAGGGCGATGCCGTCGGGGTCACGGAAGCTCAGGCCCGACCCGTAAGGCGCATCGACGATGCCGCCGTGCTCGATGCCGAGCTCGTTCAGCCGGGTGACCCACGTTTCCAGCTCGGCTCGGTTCGCGCAGCCGAAGGCGATGTGGTCGAGCCCGACGCGGTGCTCGCTGAACTTCTCGTCGGGCGCAGCGCGGTCGTGCTGATGGATGCCGAATAGCGTCCCGCCGCTCAGGAGCCACACCTGGTACCGGTAGCCGGCGTCGTCGTGGTCGTCGGTAAGAGGCTCGGCGCCCAGAAGTTCGCAGTACCAGGGCCCGCTGATCTCGATGTCACGGACCGTGACGGCGACGTGGTTGAGTGCCGGGAAAGTCATGTATTCCACGTTAACCCGGTTTGCGGGACCGGCTGAGCAGGGGGCCGCTCGCAGAGTAGCCGCCGTCGACGGCCAACGCGGCGCCGGTGACGAATGAGGCTTCGTCGCTCGCGAGAAACAAAGCGGCCGCGGCCAATTCGGCGGGTTCGCCCCAGCGCGCCATCGGCGTCGGCAGGTAATCACCGGCGGGCGCCTCGTCGCCGGGTTTGCCTCCGGCCATGCCGGTGTAGGTCATGCCGGGACAAATCGCATTGATCCGCACGTTGGTTTGGGCGTAGTCCAGCGCCGCGGATTTCGTCATCTGCACCACCGCGGCTTTGGCCGCGGCGTAGCACGACAAGCCCTTCCACCCCACCAGTCCCGACGCGGAGGCGGTGTTGACGATGGCGCCGCCGCCGGCTTCCAGCATGGCCGGGATCGCGTACTTCATGCCGAGAAAGACACCCTTGAGGTTGATCGCCAGGATGGTGTCGAACACCGCCTCGTCGATGTCGGCCAAGGCGGCGTGTGGGCCGCCGAATCCGGCGTTGTTGAGCAGGATGTCGATTCGGCCGAAGCTGTCGACGGCGGTGCAGATCATGCGTTGGACGTCGGCGGCCGTGGTGACGTCGACGCGCACCGGCACGGCGGCATCGCCGAGCAGCTCGGCGGTGTCGCGTTCCTGCCCGCTGATGTCGGCGCAGACGACGCGGGCGCCTTCCTCGGCGAATCGTTTGGCGGCCGCCCACCCGATACCCGAGCCCGCGCCGGTGATGACCGCGACCTTGCCCGCGAGACGGCTCATTTAGACGATCCGCATGCCTCGTCGCGCCCGCGCCCGCATGTCCCACAGGTACAGCTGATAGCCGAAGAGCCAGGCGCGATGCGGGATCAGACGGTCGGCAAGCCGCAGGGCGGTCAGCAGCCATTCGAAGCGGCGCTGCTGGCCCTCCGACCAGTCCAGCCGCATCAGCGCGCGAAATTCCGGGGCCAAGAACCCGGTCGTCGCGAACAGGTTGAACGGGCCCGCCAGCGCCCGCAACGGCCACGGCAGAAAGACCACCGACGCCACCCCGCGCAGATGCTCGCGCACCGGCGGGTCGATGCGCAGCTCGTCGAGCGTGCGCTTCCAGTACTCGTCGAACGCCACCCGGTCCGGCGGCCACATCCGCTCGGGCACCTGCAGCGTGGTTCCCAGCCGTTTGGCGTCGTGATAGACCGCGTCGGCCTCGTCGTCACCGAGTGGGCCGTGCAGGAACTCATGTTGCTCGACGAAGTAGCGGTACAGGCACGCGGCCACCCACAGTTGCAGCTTGGGGTCAAATGCGTTGTAGGACACCGGGCTCGACGACGTGGATCGCACCTGCCGATGTGCACCGTCCACCGCGGCGCGGATCAGCAAGCGGTCGGTTTCGGTGCCGATGGTCGCGACCGCCAGGTAGGTGCCGGTGGTGCGGGCCCGCTTGAACGGATGCTTGTAGACGTTGCCGCTGTCCACCGGGCTTTCCAGCACGCCGTAGCCGACGCCCGGCAACGACAGCTGCATGATCACGTTCGCGGCCGGTAACAACGTCGCGGCCGGGTTCAATAGGTCGGCGACCCGGGTGGCGGGCCGCTTCATCGCGGATCGTGCCCCATAGGTCCGAGTGAACCACGTGTGAGACGCTGCCGAGGTGTTTGGGTCGAGAACCGTTGGCGTGCTGGCCGGCTACCTGGCCGATTTGGTGCTCGGCGACCCGCAACGGGGGCATCCCGTCGCCGTGTTCGGCCGGGCGGCGACGGGCGTGGAGCGGTTCACCTACCGCGACGGCCGCATGGCTGGGGTGTGGCACGTCTGCCTGCTGGTCGGCGCGGTCGGCTTGCTGGGTGCGGCCGTGCGGCGGTCGGCGGCGGCCACCGCGTTGGCGACCTGGATAGCGCTGGGCGGAACGACCCTGGCGCGCACGGGCGTGTCGATGGCCGAGCTGTTGGAGCGCGACGACATCGAAGCTGCCCGACGGCTACTGCCCTCGCTGTGTGGACGCGACCCCGCCCGGCTGGATAGTGCGGGCCTGGCGCGCGCGGCGCTGGAATCGATCGCGGAGAATACCTCCGACGCTCACGTGGCGCCGCTGCTGTGGGCGTCGGTTGGGGGTGTGCCCGCGGTGCTGGGCTACCGCGCCATCAACACGTTGGACGCGATGATCGGGCACCGCTCGCCGCGGTATCTCCGATTCGGCTGGGCCGCAGCGCGATTGGATGATGCGGCCAACTTTGTCCCGGCACGTGCAACGGCGGCGCTGGTGGTGCTGTGCGCGGGCGTGGTCGGCGGATCCCCGTCGGGGGCGGTGCGGGCCTGGCGCCGCGACGCGGCGGCGCATCCCAGCCCCAACGCGGGCGTCGTCGAGGCGGCCTTCGCCGGGGCGCTCGGGGTGCGACTCGGCGGGCCCACCCACTACCACCACGAGCTGCAGATCCGGCCCACGCTGGGCGACGGTCGCGAGCCCACGGTAGCCGATCTGCGGCGGGCGGTGCTGTTGTCGCGGGTGGTGCAGGCGGCGGCCGCGCTCGTGGTGATCATTGTGAACGTAGGGCTTTCAGTGTGAGGCTATGGCGGCTGGATCGGGGGAAATCGCGCCCTGGCTTCACATTGAATGCCGCGGGCCGCGCTCACGGTGATCGTTGTGAATGTAGGGCTTTCAGTGTGAGCCTATGGCGGTCAGATCGGGGAAATCGCGCCCTGGCTTCACATTGAATGCCGCGGGCCGCGCTCGCGGCGATGGTTGTGAATGTAGGGCTTTCAGTGTGAGCCTATGGCGGTCAGATCGGGGAAATCGCGCCCTGGTTTCACATTGAATGCCGCGGGCCGCGCTCGCGGCGATGGTTGTGGACGTAGGGCTTTCAGTGTGAGCCTATGGCGGTCAGATCGGGGAAAATGTCGCCCTGGCTTCACACCGAAAGCCATGGGATCACACTCAACTGCTCAGCTACTCGACCGCCCGAGCGGATTGTCGCGCGAAGGTGGACAAAAAGGTGTATGTGTCGGCGCAGAGACTGGTGTGACAGCCGTGATTAATGCGACTATCGTCGGCGCCCATAGCGGTCGGCGAGCTTCTCCTCGACGCTCATCGGGGCTTCGGTAGCAGGCGCCGGCTTCTGCTGGCGGCGCACCCGGAACTCCGAGTAGACGAAATAGCCCAACCCGATCGGGGCCAGGATGCCGAAGGTAATCCACTGGATGCCGTAAGACAGAAACGGCCCGGCGTCCAGATGCGGGATGCCGATCACACCGAGACCGCCCGGCTGATTTTCCACCAATTGCAGGTAGGACCCGGCCAGCGGAACTTTCATCAACACCGAAAGCTGTTCGGTGTTAATCGAATTCACCTGTTGAAAGCCGTCTCGGGTGATCGGATCCTTACCCATCGGCTCGGAGTCACGCAGGCGTGCGGTGATGGTGACGGCGCCGTCGGGCGGTCGGGGGATGGGCGGCACATGAGCGCCCGGCTCGGGTCGCACGTAGCCGCGGTCGACGAGGACGGTCGGCCCGTCGTCGACGACGAAGGGCGCCAGCACCTCCAACGCCTGCTCGCCCTCGACCACCCGCAGCCGGGCGAGCACCTGCACGTCGGCCAAAAAATGCCCAGTTGCCGTCACCCTGCGCCACTGCGCGCCTGGTGCGGACGAATCCTGCTGCGGCAGCAGAGTTTTCACCGGCACCGGGTCGGTGTTCAGGGAACGCTCGATTTGGTGGTTCTCCCGCGACGTCCGGCTGTTCTTCCCCAGCTGCCACGGCGCGAGCACCATGAAGCACAGGTAGGTAAACGCGATCACCACCAGCGCCAGCGCGATCCAGCCCGGCCGCAACAGGAACGACAGACGGCGCATCAGCCCCGGCCATTCTCCGCGAGCTGTTCGTCGACCCAGTCGTGCAGGCCGGGCAACGCGGCCTCGATGACGGTGAAAACTTCTTCGAAGTCATCGTGGTCACCGTAGTAGGGGTCCTCGACGTCGAGGGCATAAGCGCCCGAGCGGGGATCGAACGACCGCAACATCCGAATGCGGTCGTCATCGACCCCCAGCTGGCGCAGCAGCCGAACGTGGTTGCGCCCCAAGGCCACCAGCAGATCAGCGGACAGGTGATCGTCGTCGACCTGTCGGGCGCGGTGCTCGGTCGGGTAGCCGTGGGCATGCAGCACCCGGGCGGCGCGGACGTCGGCGCCGCTGCCCACGTGCCAGTCGCCGGTGCCCGCACTAGTCACCCGCACCGCGTCGCCGAGGCCGCGGCGCCGGATCTGGTCGGCGAACATCTTCTCGGCCATCGGCGAGCGGCAGATGTTGCCGGTGCAGACGAACGTCACGTGCAGCGGTTCAGACACCCTCAGACACCCTCAGACACCCAAAGCCTTTCGCAGCTCGTCGACGGTCGCGGCGTGCGTCACGCCGGTCATGGAAAACCCCTCGGGGAAATCGGCCCGTCCATAACCCCAACCGACCACCACGGTGTCGATGCCATGGTGGGCGGCACCGTCGACGTCGTGGCTGCGGTCACCGACCATCAGCACCCGCTCGGGCAATGGCTGCAGCTGGTCCAGCGCGTGCGCCAGCACCTCGATCTTGGTTTTGCGCGAACCGTCCGGGCTGGCGCCGGCGATGACCTCGAAATGCTGCTCGAGCCCGAAATGGGCCAGGATGCGCTGCGCCGTCGGTTCCAATTTGGAGGTGGCCACGGCCAGCCGGACCCCGGCCGCGCGCAGATCGGCCAGCAGCGGCGCGATCCCGTCGAACAAGGTGTTCATCGCCCAGCCGCGGGTGCCGTACTCGGCCCGGAATGCCGCGATCGCCGCGTCGGCGTGCTCGCCGAGCTCCATCGCGCGAAAAGTGTCATCCATCGGCGGGCCGACGATCTGGGCGGCCAGGTCGCCGGCGGGTACCGGGGCGCCGACGTGGCTGAGCGCGTGCAGGAAGCTGGCGACGATCCCCTCTGCGGAGTCGGTCAGGGTGCCGTCGAGGTCGAAGATCACCAGCTGGGGCGCTGTCACGCTCCCATTGTCGGTGATGCGGCGGCATGCTCCCGATACCGGGGCCGCGCCGCGGCGCACTAATGTTTCTCGGATGGCGAGCTTGGGCTATCACGGCGATCAGGCCGTCATGCCCGGCATGCTCGACTTCGCGGTCAACGTCCGACACCGCCAGCCGCCGGACTGGCTGGTGCAGCGGCTGAGCGCGCGGCTGCCGGATCTGGCGTCCTACCCGAGCCTCGACGACGTGCACCGGGCCCAGGACGCGGTCGCCGCACGGCACGGCCGGGCCCGCCACGAGGTGCTGGCGCTGGCCGGGGCGGCGGAAGGGTTCGCGCTGCTGCCCAACCTGCGTCCGAAGCTCGCCGCGGTCATCGCGCCGTCGTTCACCGAGCCCGTTGCCGCGCTCACCGCCGCCGGTCTGCCGGTGCGCCACGTCGTGCTCGCGCCGCCGTTCAAACTGGACGGCGCGGCGGTGCCCGACGAGGCGGACCTCGTCGTGGTGGGCAACCCCACCAACCCGACCTCCGTGCTGCACACCCGCGAGGAGCTGCTCGCGTTGCGCCGGCCGGGCCGGATTCTGGTGATCGACGAGGCCTTCGCCGATTCGGTACCCGGAGAGTCCGAGTCGCTGGCCGGGGTATCACCGCCCGACGTGCTGGTGTTGCGCAGCCTCACCAAAACCTGGTCGTTGGCCGGACTGCGGGTGGGCTACGCCCTGGGTTCGCCGGAGTTACTGGCGCGGTTGACCACTCGCCGGGCGCACTGGCCGCTGGGCACGTTGCAATTGACGGCCATCGCGGCCTGCTGCGCGCCGGCAGCCGTAGCCGACGCGGCCGCCGACGCGACGCGGCTGGTCGCGTTGCGCGCCCAGATGACGGCCGGTCTGCAAACCGTGGGCGCCGCCGTGGTCGACGGCCGGGCGCCGTTCGTGTTGTTCAGCCTGCCCGGTGCCGACACCATACGAAAGAGCTTGCAGGACAAGGGGATCGCGGTTCGTCGCTGCGACACGTTCGTCGGGCTGGACGAGCGGTATCTGCGGGCCGCGGTGCGCCCGGAGTGGCCGTTGCTGGTCGAAGCCATTGGAAGGGAGCGCCGGTGAGTGTGCGGTTGGCCGACGTCATCGAGGTGCTGGATGAGGCCTATCCGCCGCGGTTGGCCCAGTCGTGGGATTCGGTCGGCCTGGTGTGCGGGGACCCCGCCGATGCGCTCGAATCGGTGACCGTCGCGGTCGACGCGACGGCGGCGGTCGTCGACGAAGTTCCCGACAATGGCCTGCTGCTGGCGCACCATCCGTTGTTGCTGCGCGGCGTCGACACCGTCGCGGCCAGCACACCGAAAGGCGCGTTGGTGCACCGCCTGATCCGGACCGGGCGGTCACTGTTCACCGCGCACACCAACGCCGACTCCGCCGCGCCCGGGGTTTCCGACGCGTTGGCCGACGCGCTCGGCCTCACCGTCGACGCCGTGCTCGAGCCGCTGGCGGGCGGGAAGGACCTGGACAAGTGGGTCGTCTACGTCCCACCCGAGAACGCGGAAGCGGTGCGGGCGGCGATGTTTGAGGCCGGCGCGGGTCACATCGGCGACTACTCGCACTGCAGCTGGAGCGTCACCGGGATCGGACAGTTCCTGCCGCACGACGGCGCATCGCCGACGATCGGCCGTGTCGGAACCGTCGAGCGGGTGCCCGAAGACCGGGTCGAGGTCATCGCGCCCGCGCGAGCACGGGCTGCGGTGCTGGCCGCGATGCGCGCCGCCCACCCGTATGAGGAGCCGGCATTCGACATCTTCGCGCTCGTGTCACCGCCCAGCGACGCCGGGCTGGGCCGCATCGGCACGCTGGGTCACCCCGAACCGCTGTCCGCCTTCGTGTCCCGGGTCACGGCCGCGCTGCCACCGACGTCGTGGGGAGTGCGCGCGGCCGGGGATCCCGACCTGCCGGTGTCGAGGGTGGCGGTGTGCGGCGGCGCCGGGGACTCGCTGCTGGGCGTCGCCGCCGCCGCCGATGTGCAGGCCTACGTCACCGCCGATCTGCGCCACCACCCCGCCGACGAACACTGCCGGGCATCGAAGGTGGCCCTGGTCGACGTCGCGCACTGGGCCAGCGAATTCCCTTGGTGCGAGCAAGCGGCCGGCGTGCTGCGGGGACGTTTCGGGACGGAGCTGCCAGTGCGTGTGAGTACGTTGCGCACCGACCCTTGGACGATGGGGAGAAATCAGTAGTGAAAGCCGAAGTGGCACAGCAACGTTCGTTGCTTGAGCTGTCGAAGTTGGATGCCGAGCTGTCGCGGATCGCGCACCGGTCCACCCATCTGCCGCAGCGGGAGGCCTTCGAGCGGATCAAGGGCGAACACGGCGCCGCCAGTGACCGGGTGGCCACGGTTCGAATCGCGTTGGAGGACTTGGACGCCCAGGTGTCGCGCTTCGAGTCCGAGATCGAGGCGGTGCGCCAGCGCGAGGATCGCGACCGCTCGTTGCTCCGGTCGGGTGCGACGGACGCCAAGCAACTGTCGGATCTGCAGCACGAGCTGGACACGTTGGTGCGCCGCCAAACCAGCCTGGAGGACTCCCTGCTGGAGGTGATGGAACGCCGCGAGGAGCTGGAGGCGCAGCTGGCCATCGAGTCCGGGGCGATCGAGGCGCTGCAGGACGAGCTCACCGCTGCGCAGCAGGCGCTCGACGAAGCGCTTGCCGAAATCGAGCACAGCCGCGAGCTGCATTCGTCGCAGCGTGAAGTGCTCTGCGCGACAATCGATCCCGCCCTGGCGGCCCTCTACGAGCGGCAGCGTGCCGGGGGCGGGCCGGGTGCCGGGCCGTTGGAAGGGCATCGGTGCGGCGCCTGCCGGATCGAGATCGGTCGCGGCGAACTGGCCCGCATCTCGGCCGCCGCCGACGACGAGGTGGTGCGCTGTCCGGAGTGCGGCGCGATCCTGTTGCGGGTTAAGGCTTTCGAACAGTGAAGGTGATCATCGAGGCCGACGGCGGTTCCCGCGGCAACCCCGGACCCGCCGGCTACGGCGCGGTGGTGTGGGACGCGGATCGCGCCACCGTGTTGGCGGAGTCCAAGCAGGCCATCGGGCATGCGACCAACAACGTCGCCGAATACCGCGCGCTGATAGCCGGTTTGGACGACGCGGCGAAACTGGGCGCCACCGAGGCCGCGGTGTATATGGATTCCAAACTGGTGGTCGAGCAGATGACGGGTCGGTGGAAGGTCAAGCACCCCGATCTGGCGCAGCTACACACCCAGGCCCGGACGCTGGCGTCGCAATTCGCGCGAATCAACTACACCTGGGTGCCGCGGGAGCGCAACAAGCACGCCGACCGATTGGCCAACGAGGCGATGGACGCCGCGGCCGGCGTCAATGGCGAGGCCGAAAAGCCCGAAAAGCCCAAGCCCGAAACCGTTAAGCCGCAATCTGCGCCCGGTTGGACCGGTGCGCGCGGCACAGCGACCAGGCTGCTGTTGCTGCGGCACGGTCAGACCGAGTTGTCGGTGCAACGCCGCTATTCGGGGCGCGGCAACCCGGCGCTCACCGAACTCGGGCAGCGGCAGGCGGAGGCCGCGGCGCGGTATCTGGGGGAGCGCGGCGGGATCGCCGCCGTGTTTTCGTCGCCGCTGCAGCGCGCCCGAGACACGGCGGCCGCGGCGGCCGCGGCGCTCGGCCTGGATGTGACCGTCGATGACGATTTGATCGAGACCGACTTCGGCGCCTGGGAAGGGTTGACGTTCGCCGAGGCCGCCGAGCGTGATCCCGAACTGCATCGCCGTTGGCTGCGCGACACTTCCGTCGAACCGCCGGGCGGGGAAAGCTTCGATAGCGTGATGGCGCGGGTCTGCCGGGCACGCGAGCGGATCGTCGATCGATGCCAGGGCGCAACGGTCTTGGTGGTGTCACATGTCACGCCGATCAAGACCTTGCTGCGGCTGGCGCTGGACGCCGGGCCGGGCATTCTCTATCGCCTGCACCTGGATCTCGCGTCGTTGAGCATCGCCGAATTCTATTCGGATGGCGCAAGTTCGGTGCGGCTGGTGAACCAAACCGGCTATCTTTAGGCGGTTAGGGGAAACACCGATGCCGCCGTCTCAATCGCCCGATCAATCCGTGGAGGCCGCTCCCGCGGATATTCGCGCGCGGGTGATGACGGCGGTGCTGGACGAACTGTCGCTCTGGGGGGTCGAGCGGTTCAGCATCGAGGCCATGGCGGAACGCCACCACCTGGATGCCGCGACGATCTACCGGTACTGGGGCGACCGTCAGCGGCTGATCGTCGACGCGGCCCTTGCCGACATCGAAGGCTTCGGCGCCGCGACGGACACCGGCTCGCTGCGGACGGACCTGGAGGCCTTCGCTCGCTCGGTGGCCGATCGGATCAACACCGAGGTCGGGCGCACCTACCTGCGGGCGCTGGCCATCACCCGGCGTGGGCCGCACGACGAGGACACCCGAATGAAGTTCTGGGCGGCGCGCTTCGCCGTGGTGCGCACGATCATCGATCGGGCGCGGGAGCGCGGCGAATTGCGCGAGGGCGTGAACACCATGGCCGCCGTTCAGATTGTGATGGCGCCGTTGAACATTCGCGCGCTTTACTCCGACGGTGTCGTCGACGACGACTACTGCGCGGCCGTTGTCGACCTGGCGTGGCATGCGCTCAGGCGGCAGCCGGAGTGAATACGACCGGCAGCGAAGCCGGTGAACGGAAGGCCATCCCCACCACGCGCGGAGGCGGCGCGGTCGGGTCCAGCCGCAGATCCGGCAGCCGGTCCAGCAGCGCGTTGATCGCCACTACCGCCTCCATGCGCGCCAGGTGCATGCCCAGGCACAGGTGCGGGCCGCCGCCGAATGTCAGGTGCGCGATGTGCTTGCGGGTGGGGTCGAAGCGGTCCGGGTCGGGATAACGGCTGGGGTCGCGGTTGGCGGCCGCGACGCTGACGCTGACGTTGGTGCCCGCCGGGATCGCCACGCCGCCGAGCTCGCAGTCGCGCACCGCCCGGCGCACCACCGTGGTGATCGGCGGCTCCCAGCGCAACGCCTCCTCGAAGGCCCCGGGCAGCAGGCCCCGGTCGGCGCGCAGGGCGTCACATAGCGCGGGCTCGGTAAGCATCGCAACCAGCAGGTTGCCCGACGCGCGGTAGGTCGTCTCGACGCCGGCGGGCAGGATCAGCAGCAGGAACGCGAAGATCTCGTCGTCGGTCAACCGGGCGCCGTCGAGTTCGGATTCCGCCAGCATGCTGATCAGGTCGTCCTGCGGATTGCGCCGCCGCTCGGCGAGGACCTCGGTGAAATAGGTCTTCAGCGCGGCCGACGCGGCGAGCCCACGCTCCCAGTCGTAGACCACGTTGAGCAACTCGATCGACAGCCGCTGGAACCGCGGGTAGTCCCGCCGCGGCAGGCCCATGATCCGGGCGATGACCTGCACCGGAAACGCGAAGGTGAACTCGCGGTCCAACTCGGCGCGTCCCCGCGGCGCGAACCCGTCGATGAGCTCGTGGACCACCACCTCCACCAGTTGATCGCGCCAGCGCTCCAACAGGGCGGACCGGAACGACGGCGACACCAACGCCCGGCTGGCCCGGTGCTCGGCGCCCTCCAGCTCGAGCAGGGTGCGGCCCATGACCGGGCCCATGATCTGGTCGTAGATCGACGACGAAAACGTGTCCGGGTGCGTCAGCACCCGCTGGCACTCGTCGTAGCCGAGCACCGTCACCCCGAGCTCGCCGATCTGCCCGGAGCGGACCTCGTCGAACGGATTACCCCGCATCACCCGGTGCGTCTCGCGGGCCTCACGCAGCCGCTCGTGCACGTTTTCGACCTGCATGAGCAGGCCGTCCTGCGGGTCAGCCATGCGCCGACACGGTCTGGGTGTCGCGCCCGGACCGCAACACGGTGCCGGGTAGGGCACCGGTGGCGGCGCCGTCGCGGCACACCTCGACCCCGCCGACCAGCACCGAGCAGATGCCCTGGGCGTCGGCCACCAACCGCGGCGCCCCGGCGGGCAGGTCATAGCGGGTGCGCTCGGGCCCGTGGCCGATGGTCGCCGGATCGAACAACACCAGGTCGGCGTGCCAGCCGGGCGTGATCCGGCCCCGCTCGGTCAACCCGTAGAACCGGGCGGGCACGTCGGTCACCAGCCGCACGGCCTCTTCCAGCGTCACCACCTGGTGCTCGCGAACGCCGTTGCCGAGCAGCGACGTGGTGTAGATCGCGCCGCACATCATGTCGAGGTGGGCGCCGGCGTCCGAGCCGCCGATCACGGCGCCGGGGTGGCGCCACACGTCGGCGCGCAGCCGCCAGTCGGCCGCATCGTCTCCGGCCAGCGGCGGGGTGAGCCCGGTGCGCAGCTCGTCGGCGATCACGATGTCGCACAGCGTGTCGAACGGCTCACCGCCGCGGGCGGCCGCGACCTCGCCGACGGAACGGCCTGTCGCGTCGGCGTTTTCGGCGGCGAAGGTCTCGGCGATGATCAGCCGGTCCCACTGCGCCAGGCCGCGCAGCATGCCCGCCTCCTTCGAGGCGGCGCCCTCGGCGAGGCGGCGACGCACCTGCGGGTCGGCGAGGGCGGCCAGCCGCTGCGGCACCGGCAGGTGCATGGTGTCCCGCCAACCGGGCAGGCCGTCGAGCACGAAGCCGGACAAAAACGACAGCCGGATCTTCATCGGTTGCGGCAGGGTCAACGCCACCACCCGCCCGCCGCGCTGGGCGGAGGCGTCGTAGGCGCGCAGTTGCCGTTGGTGCCCATCGGGATTCGCGGCCGAAACCCCCAGCAGGTTCCAGTTCAGCGGGCGGTCGGCGGCGGCCGACATGTCGGTGAGCAGCGCGATGTCGTCGTCGGTGAAGCCCGACAGGCAGCCGGCGATGATCGCCTCGAGCGTGGTGCCGGGGTGATCGCGCACGGCGCCCGCGAGCGCGACCAGCTCGGACCGCGACGCGCTGCGCGACGGCACCGGCTGCCCCGCGGCGTCGTTGTGGGTCGGCGACTGGGACGTCGACAACCCCAGCGCGCCGGAGTCCAAGGCGTCATGAAGCAGCCCCACCATCTGCTCGATCTGCTCGGGGGTGGCCTCGGTGCCGACCGCGTCGGCGCCCATCGCGGCCAGCCGCAGCGCCGAATGACCAACCAGGAAACCGGCATTGACGGCGGTGCGACCGTCCAGGCGGGCCAGCCAGTCGCCGAAAGACGACCATTCCCAGTCCAATCCGGCTTGCAGCGCGTCGAGCGGCATCCCTTCGACCCGCGCGAGCATCTGGGTGAGGTAGTCGTGTTGGTCGGGTTTCGCCGGTGCCAGCGTGAAGCCGCAGTTGCCGCCGAAGACCGTGGTGACGCCGTGCTGCACCGACGGGCTGGCGGTGGGATCCCAGAACAACTGCGCGTCGTAGTGGGTGTGCAGGTCGACGAATCCCGGAGCCAGCGTAAGCCCTTCGGCATCAACGGTTTTCGCGGCCTGGTCGTCGATTTCACCGACCGCGACGATCCGCCCGTCGGCGACGCCGACGGCGCCGTGGCGGGCGGGCGCGCCGGTGCCGTCGACGATCTGGGAGTCGCGGATCAACAGGTCGAGCACGTGAGCCTCCTACACTGGGGCCGCCAGCCACCCGTCATCCGGCAGCGGGTGGCGAAACAGCTCTGCGGCGTTGCGGTGGGTGATGCGGGCGGCATCATCCGCCGACAGGCCAGCGACGTTGCGCGCCACCACCTCTTGCGTGTCGGGCCACGTCGAGTCGGCATGCGGGTAGTCGCTTTCGACCAGGATCCGCTCGGCCCCAATCGCATCCAACGCACCGAACGCCGACGGGTCATCGATGGAGCAGAACCAAAAGTTGCGCTTGAGCACCTCGCTGGGCAGCAGGTCGCCCTTCCACGACCCACCCTCACGGCCGCACGCGGAGTGAGCCAGGACGTAGTCGGCCCGGTCGCCGAGCATGGCCGCCCACCCGAGTCCGCCCTCGGCCAGCGTGATGTTCAGCCGCGGGAAGCGCAGCGGGATGCCCGACCACAGCATGTCCGCGCAGGCGACCAGCCCGTTGACCGGGAAGAGCGTCGTGATCGTCTCAAAAGGCGTGTCCGGGGCGGGGATTGGCGCCCACTGTGCCGAACCGGTGTGCAGGCACACCACGGTGTCGGTCTCCTCGCAGGCGGCGAAGAACGGATCCCACACCCCGCTGTGCAGGCTGCCGATGCCGCATTGCGCGGGCAATTCGGGGAAGCTGACCGCCTTGAAGCCGCGCTCGGCGTTGCGGCGGATCTCCTCGGGCGCCAGCTGCGGATCGGCGAGCCACGGCAGCTGCAACGGGATGATCCGCTCGGGGTGGCTGCCCGCCCACACGTCGAGGTGCCAGTCGTTCCAGGCGCGCAGCGTGGCCAGCCCTAGCTCGAGGTCGTCGCTCTTCCAGAACACCGTGCCCGCGAAGCCGGCGATCAGCGAGGGGAAGTTCAGCGAGGCCCAGATGCCGGCCAGGTCCATGTCGGCGATCCGGGCGTCGATATCCCAACAGCCGCGGCGCATCTCGTCGAACCGGGCGGCCTCCATGCTCCATTCCTCGTGTGGCCGTCCGATCACGGCGTTGAGCCCGATATTCGGATACTCCCGGCCCTCGTAGCGCCACACCTGGCGTCCGTCGTCGGTCTCGACGATTGCGGGCGCGCGGTCCGCCAGCGCGGCGGGAAGCCGGCCGACGAACATGTCGGGCGGCTCGATGACGTGATCGTCGACCGAGATGAGGACGTGCGCTCGCGGCCGGGGATCAGGGTCCGGCAGCAGCGCCATACCTGACGACTATCGTCGGTTTCCGGCCGGTGTCAATCATTTACTCCGCGCCAGCGGGCGCGGTTACCGATGCCCGGGTGCCGGCGCCCGCCATCGAGGTGAGCTTGATCGATCCGCCCATCGCATCGATGCGGGCCGCCAGCGATGCCAGCCCGATGTGCCCGCGGGCAACGCATCGATCCAAGATGGCCGGATCGAACCCGATTCCGTCGTCGACGACGCTCAGCTTGATGGCGTCGCCGGCGCGGGCGAGGTGGACCTGCACGGTGCTCGCCCGCGCGTGCTTGTTCACGTTGGCGAGCAATTCGCGGGCCGCGCGGTACAGCAGCGATTGGGACCGTGGCCGATCGACCTCTTCCAGATCGGCCTCGATCGCGAAGTTCCCGCGGTGTTCGTAGCCGCGGATCAGCTCACCCAGCGCGGCGGTGAGGCCCACTTCGGTCAGCACCTGCGGGTGCAGCGCGGTGACGGTGCTGCGCAGGTAAGTGGCCGTGTCCTGCACCGCCTGGTAGGCGGCGTCCAATTCCGGGTCGTCATACCGCCCGCGCAGTTCGTCCAGCTCGAGTCGCGCCGCCAACAGATCCTGCAGCGGCCCGTCGTGCAGATGTTCGGCCAGTGCTCGGGCGTTGCGCTCGTCGGCGCGCATCGCCTCGGCCACCAGCGTGCGGCGCATGTCGAGCAAAGCCGCCACGCGCGTCGCGGCGCGCGTCAGGAAGTAACACAGGGCGGTCATCGCGCCGGCCAGCCAGAGCAGCAACCCGAAATGGGTGTACACCACGGTCGGCAGCTCGACGGTGTCGTGGCGCTTGGAATAGACGATCCACACACCCAGATAGCCGATGGCGGTGCAGATTCCCACGGTGGCGGCCAGTGCCGGACGGTCCTGGAATGCCACCGAGATCGGCAGCAGGAAAAAGACGGGCAGCAAGGCCACGGTGGCGCCGCCGGACACCACGCACAGCGCCACCACCGTCACCACGTCGATTCCGGTCGAGGTCCACGCGGCCCATGCCGGCACCGGGCCGCGCAGCACGACAAACACCCACACCAGCGCCGCAATGCTGTAGGTGACGAGGATGGTCGCGTAGGCCATCGGCAGCCAGTGCTCGACCTCCCAGACCGAAACCAGCAACACGATCAAACCGATCAGCGGCAGGCGCAGAAACGCCGACAGGCGCACGGGTTCGGCCGCGACGAAGTCGATGATCCGCGCCACGGTGCGGCCCATGTCAGTCGATCAGCCCACGCCGCATCGCGGCCGCGACAGCGGCGGCGCGATCACCGACACCGAGTTTTTCGTACAGCCGCTGCACGTGGGTCTTCACCGTCGACGGCGCCAGGAAAAGTTCCGCCGCGATTTCGGGGATGCTGTGGCCCTGGGCGATGAAATTCAGCACCTGGCCCTCGCGGGGGGTGAGCACCGGCGCCTGGGCCTCGCTGCGGCGGCGGATCTCGGCCGCGAGACCGGCGGCGAGGCTGGGCGCCACCACGTCTTGGCCGTTGGCACAGTCGAGCACGCCCTGCACGATCTCGGTCTTCGTCGATTCCTTGGGCAGGAACCCGGCGGCGCCCTCGGCCAGCGCCTGGAAGACGATCGCCGATTCGTCGTACGCCGACAGCAGCAAAACCCTGGTCGGAAGGTCGTCTGCGCGTACCGCGGCGGCGACCGTCGCGCCGTCCATCCCGGGCATTCGGTAATCCAGCAACGCGACGTGGGGTAGATGCGCTTTAATCAGAGCCAAGGCAGTGACGCCGTCGTCGGCTTCAGCGACCACCTCCACTGAGCCACTCGACGTCAGCGCGCGCACCAGCCCCTCGCGGAACAGTGGGTGATCCTCGCCCACGACCACGCGGACTTTTTCGGTGGCCGCGTCGATCACGCCGAATAGTGTCGCATAGCTCCTCGGTCGTTTCCCCCAATCGGGGGACGCGCATTTCATCCCGTGCACCACCTGGTCGGTCGACTGACACCGCCGAAGCGCGCCGGAATAGTCGTCGGCAGGGGGGACCAGCCGCACAGGAGGGTCCGAGAGTTGTCCAACACGGATGCGAACATGCCCGAGATCAGCACAATCTCCGACGCGCGCACCGCGTGGGTGTTGCAGGGGTTATGCCTGACCACCGATCCCGACAAACTCTTCGTTCGCGGCGCGGCGCAGCGGAAAGCCGCCGCGATGTGCCGAAATTGCCCTGTCAAAGCCGAATGCCTGGCCGACGCGCTCGACAACGAGGTCGAGTTCGGCGTGTGGGGCGGCATGACCGAACGCCAACGGCGCGCGCTGCTCAAGCAGCACCCCGAGGTGGTGTCTTGGTCCGACTTCTTTGCCGCCCGGCGCCGGGCCGCCAGCGGAGCGAGGGGTGCCGCTAGCGGGGCGCGGGGTGCCGGACGAAAGTCCGCGGCTGGGTGAAGGCCCGGATCCCCTCGATGCCGAGTTCGCGGCCGATGCCGGACTGGCCGCAGCCGCCGAACGGCAGCCGGGGGTCCTGGGCGGCCAAGCCGTGGCAATTGACGCTGACGGTACCGGCCACCAGCTGACCGGCGACGCGGTCCGCGAGCGCGTCGTCACCGGTCCACACCGACGCGGTGAGACCGAAATCTGTTGCGTTCGCCGCGGTTACGGCGTCGTCGATGCTGTCGTAGCCGAAGATCGGCAGCACCGGGCCGAACTGCTCTTCGGTGGCCAGCGCCGAGTCGGGCGCCAGGTCGGTGACGACGGTCGGCAGCGCGAAGTATCCCCCCGCGTCGGCATCCGCGTCCCGGATCTTGCCGGCGGTCCGCACCGACGCGCCGCGCGCTTCGGCGTCGGCGACTAGCCTGGCCACCCGGTCGCGCCCGGCCTCGTTGTGCAGCGCCCCCAGCGTCGTCTCGTCGGCGAGGCCGTCGCCGATGACCTCGCGCTGACACCGCGCGAGCACCGCCTCGGCCAGCTCGCCGACCCGCTGGGCGGGCGCGTAGAGCCGTTTGATCGCCATGCAGACCTGGCCGCCCGTGGTGTAGGTCGCGGTCACCAGCCGCTCGACCAGTTCGTCGCTGACCTCGATGTCGGAGGCGATGATCGCGGCGTCGTTGCCGCCGAGCTCGAGCAACACCGGGGTGAGCCGCGGCGCGGCCGCCGCCATCACGGCGCGCCCGGTGGCCACGCCGCCGGTCAGCGAGATGAGGTCGATGCCGGGATGGGTGACCAGGGCCTGGGCCAGCTCGCTGCCCGGCCCGGCCAGCACGTTGACCACGCCGGGCGGCAGCGCGGCGGCCAGCGCCCCGGCCAGCTGCAGCGCCGCCAGCGGGCAAGTCGGCGGCACCTTGACGACGGCGGTGTTGCCCGCGGTCAGCGCCGACGTCAGCTTCGTCATCGTCAGCGCGAGCGGCCAGTTGAACGGCAGCACCAGCGCGGCAACACCGAACGGCTCGCGGTGCAGCCGTGGGTAGGCCGACTGCGGGTCGACCTGCTCGGGCGCCAGCGCCGCCTCGGCCATGGACCCCAGCAGCGCGGCCAGGCTCGGCCCGGTGCTGATCTCGAAGCTCGCCTCGCTGAGCACCTTGCCGTGCTCGCGGGTGTACAGCCGCGCGCCGTCGTGCGCGGCGAGCTGTTCGGCGGCGGTGGTGGCCGCCGCCGCTACGGCGGCGACCCGCTCGGCGACGCCCAGCGCCCGCCACGCCGGCGCGGCCCGACGCGCGGCCGCGACGGCCGCGTCGAGCTGCGCGTGGTCGGCGGTGGGCGCGTGGCCGACGATCTCGGCCGGCCGGGCCGGATTGTGCACCGGGTAGCTGCCGGCGGCGCCTGCCTGCGGCTCGCCGCCGATCGTCAGAATCGGTCGCGCCAGCGTTGTCGATTGCGTCATTACGGTCTCCCTTGACCCGGTGCGTGCGTCCCGTCATCGTAAATCGCTAGGAGGCGGAGATGAGAGCTCCATGAAAGCAGTTGTTTTGCGCGAGGTCGGGCAGCCGACGGCGGTGGAGGAGCTCGCGCTGCGGCCACTGGCCGGCCACGAGGTGCGGGTGCAACTTCGGGCCAGCGGCGTGTGCCACAGCGACCTGTCGATCCGCGACGGGGCCATACCGGTATTGCTGCCGAGCGCGCTGGGTCACGAGGGCGCCGGGATTGTCACCGAAGTGGGCGATGACGTCAGCACGGTCAAGCCGGGCCAGCACGTCGTGCTGACGTGGATCGTGTCGTGCCGCAGCTGTCCGCATTGCCTGCGCGGCGAGACCCACCTGTGCCAGCACGCCTATGACCACGCCTACGGCGCTCCGTACGCCGAGAGCGCGGCCGGCCCGGTGTGGCCCGGAATGGGTGTCGGGTCGATGGCCGAAGAGACGCTGCTCCCGGCCGCCGCGGTGGTGCCGATCGACGAGTCGCTGCCGCTGGATCACGCCGCGCTGCTGGGCTGCGGCGTCACCACCGGGGTCGGCGCGGTGATCCGCACCGCGGGCGTCCGGGCGGGGGAGACCGTGCTGGTAATCGGTTGCGGCGGTGTGGGTTTGGCCGCGATCCAAGCGGCCCGGCTGTCGGGCGCGGTGCGGATCATTGCCGCCGACCGGGTGGCGGCGCAGCTTCCCACCGCGGTGGCCAACGGCGCGACCGACACCGTCGACGCGAGCGAGGTCGACCTTGCCGCCGCCGTGCGCGACCTTACCGGCGGCGCCGGCGTCGACCACGGAATAGAGGTGGTCGGCAAGCCCGCCACCATCCGGGCGGCGTATGACGCCACCCGCAGCGGCGGCAAGGTCACCCTGGTCGGCGCCGCCGGCATCACCGACGAGGCGACGTTTCCCGCGCTGTCGCTGATGACCGACGGCAAGACCATCCAGGGCAGCGTCTACGGCGCGACCGATCCGGCGCGCGACATTCCGGTGCTGGCCGAGTTCGCCCAGCGTGGTCTGCTCGACCTCGAGGCGTTGGTGACCCGGCGCATCGGCCTCGACGGTGTCGAAGCGGCGTTCGCCGACATGGCCGCCGGGCGCGGGGCGCGCAGCGTGGTCTGCTTCGGCTAGTTAAATGTGAACCATGCTCGGGCATCTCGGCGTCAACGTCCCCGACCTGGCCGCCGCAAAAAGCTACTACGACCAGTTGATGCCGCTGGTGGGCTTCGAGCCGTTCGTCGCGGCCGAGGACGAGTTCGCGTTCCGCCCGGCCGGGGGCAAACCGGGGACATACATCTTCTTTTATCCCGCCGTCGAGGACGGCACGTATTCGCGGCATCGCGTCGGGCTGCAACACCTCGCCTTCATGTTGAAGACCCGATCGGCCGTGCGGGATGTTCATCAGTTCGTGCGGCGGCTGGGCGGCGAAGTGCTGCATGAGCCGCAACCATTCCCGCAATATCCGCCGCCGTATTACGCGACGTTCTGGCTGGATCCGTTCGGGTTGATGTTGGAAGCCGTCTGCCATTACGACCGGGATTGAACAGGCATTACCTAGCGAGTACCGTAGGTCGGCGCGGACGAGTTGGCCGGGCGGCCGCGGCTGATTCAGTCGAGGAAAGTCCGGACTTCACAGAGCAGGGTGATTGCTAACAGCAATCCGAGGTGACTCGCGGGAAAGTGCCACAGAAAACAGACCGCCACCCTCGCGGTGGTAAGGGTGAAACGGTGCGGTAAGAGCGCACCAGCATTCCGGGTGACCGGGATGGCTCGGCAAACCCCACCCGAAGCAAGGCCAAGAAGGCCGCACCACGCGTGCGGCTGCGCAGGCGTTCGAGGGCTGCTCGCCCGAGCCTGCGGGTAGGCCGCTCGAGGCACCCGGTGACGGTGTGTCCAGATGGATGGTCGCCGCCGCGCCGCCGTTGCTTACGCCGCGGCGGCGGGGAACAGAATCCGGCTTACAGGCCAGCTCGTCCGCCTTACGTGCTTGACCCACATATTCAGGCACATGGGAGCGGCAGTCGGGCGAGGTTAGCGCGACACACCGATGCGGGGCGAATAACGACGCTGGGCCGATGGACGCAGTGCTGCACCAGGCCATCTGCCAGTCAGATCGTTCCTCGCCAGGTCCTCCATGCGCAGTCGATGTACACGTTGGCCATCGGGCGGTCGAAGCCCCAGAGGTTCACCAGGTTGTAAATGAGCTGCTGGCGGGGCACCCCGTTCCGCTCGTCATTCTGGATGGCCACCCCGACGTGAACGGCTGCGGCGGCGTCGTATACGTAATAGCCGTGCTCGGTCAGGCACCCAAGGTAGCGCGCGTTGGGGTCGGCGTTCGCCTGGGGGGCCAGACCGACGGCCGCAGCCGCGGCCACCAGGGCCGCGCCAATGAAGAGGCGCTTCATCAGTAGTACTCCGGGCAGAAGTGCCACTCGGAGGAGTACACCGCGATGTGGGCAACGGCGGGCGGCAAACCCACCTCCTCGGCGTCGGCGATGACTGCGGTCTCTCCCTTACCCTGGTGCAGCCACCGGCAGATTTCGGCAGGGATCTCGTCGGGCATGGCCTGCTCCCAGGCCGCGTCGACCTGGGCTAAGTCGTAGCGGACCTCCGCGACACTGTGGTCGCCCTTGGCGCCGCTGGGGTAGAAGGTGGTGGCGTTCGCCTGCGGGGCCAGTGCCACGACTGAGGTGGCAACGGCCGCACCAATAACGATGAGTTTCATGTTGGTGTCGTCTTTTCTCGTAAGCGGGTTTACTTGCCGTCGCAGGGCGCGAGGAGGTCTAGAAGGTTCTGCGGGTAGCACCGGTTAGGCGGCCAGGCCCGTTTGCCCTGCAGCATCGCTAGGTATGCGGGCAGAAACGGTTGCCCCCCGGTTGAGACGTCCGTCGATGACGTGCCAGGGCCGGATCGGCCAGCGAAAAACGAGTGCTGCTCAGGCTGGCCGCCTGCGTCGTGGGCCAGCGGCGCCAAGGCGGCGGAGGCACCAAGCGCGGCGGCCGTGAGCGCGGCGCCCAAGTAGATCGTCCGGCGGCTCACCAGAACACCACTTCGGCGTCGTTGCCGCCGACGCACAGCGCCGCGTACTTGGTCTCACCGGTGTTGAGGTGCACCGTGCCGTTGGGGTTGCAGTGCATTAAGTAGAACTGCAGGGTGACGGGTGAGAACGCATTGATGAGGCTGCCGTTGCCACCGTTGGCTATGGTGGCGCCCCAGCTGGACCGCACGCTGTCGGCGAACTCGCATGAGGTGACGGTCGTGGCCACGCCGGTGAAGCCCGACGGGCAGCGAATGAACGCCGTGTCGGCGTGGCCCTCGGCGGCCAGGGCGATCGCGGCACTGACGGCGGCCACGCTGCCTATGATCATCTTGTTCATCGATGGTTCCTCTCCGATGTAGAGGCGCCCTTTTGTTACGGACTTCCTGTGCCGCTTGGGATTACCTCAGGTAAATCCCATCAATTGCCGTGCTGCCGAACCAGAAAGCGCGCACCACAGTTGAGGTGGTGCCTACACCACGGGGACCCTGCATGCCTGTACCAAGCGGGCGTCGGCGGACGCACGTCTATAGTCGGACGAGCCAATCAACGTGAGGCTGCGAGAGCGAAATGCGGTGAGGCTGATGGCAGACCGGAGAATTTCGGTCGTGGTCGCCGAGGACTCTTTGCTGGTCCGAGACAGCGTGTGTCGGGCGCTATCGACGGATCCCGATGTCGTCGTCGTCGGTGAGGGCGTTGATTTCGACTCCACGGTAGAACTTCTCGACCAACACAACCCAACGTTGTTGGTGACTGACGTACGCATGCCACCGACATCGACCGATGAGGGAATTCGCCTAGCACGTTGGATGCGCACCGCTTACCCCAAGACCGGGGTGATCGTCTTGTCGCAGTACGTTCAACCCGAGTATGCAGCTGGACTGCTGGGCGGAGGCACTACTGGACGCGGCTACCTGCTGAAAGAACGGATCGCGCATTTCGATCAGCTCAGCGATGCGGTCCGCGAAGTTGCATCGGGCGGGACGGTACTGGATCCGCTCGTGGTCGAGGCGTTGTTGGCAAAGCCTGGTTCGTCGGCGATGGTCAGCAGGCTGACACCTCGGGAACGAGAAGTCCTCGCCGAACTTGCCAGCGGCGGCAGCAATCGTGCGGTGGCACAACGGCTTGTGTTGTCCCAGCGTGCCGTGGAGAAGCACATCAACTCGATATTCGCCAAGCTCGGCCTGACCGGCGACGACACTGTCGATCGGCGCGTCAAGGCAGTACTTATGTTCCTTGGCGGCGACACATCGGTATAGCCAGATCCACCGAAATGGTGGTGTGTACACCCTGGCGGTCAGCGAGTCGTAGACCTGACAATGTTCAGTGTGATAGCTGAACAGGTGCCGGTCTGGGTTGTCGATGACCAGGCCAGTTTTCGGCGTGTGGCGGTTGAAATGCTCTCCGCTGCAGATGGATTCGTATTAGCAGGCGAATGCGAAACTGGTGAGTCGGCGATCGAGACGACCTGGGGTGACGGCAGCGGGATCGTCTTGATGGATGTCAATATGCCGGGGATCGGAGGCATCGAGGCCACGCGGCGGATCCGCGCTGCACGCCCAGATCTGATGATCTTGCTGATGTCAACCTATGACCTCAAAGACCTCCCCTCCGGGGTCGAGGATTGTGGTGCCGCGGGGTACCTCCGCAAGGAGAAGCTGAGTCCGGATCTGCTCATGCGGTTATGGCGGGCGCATGAATGAGTCTGATCAATGCTGTTAGGAAATAGCCGTATTCACCGCTATGCCACAGAGCGGCTTCAGCTGTTGGGTTATGACCTCGTTCACCGTTACGCGACGGAACGGTTCGAGATTTTCCTCGTGACTCTGACGGTCATGTATTTCCTTGCCGGCGTGCTGTTGCCGCTTTGGGGATACGAGTGGGTGCTGCGATCCCTCTGGGTTCTGGCCGTCGTGGCGATCTGCACTGCGCAGTGCGCTGTGTTGGTGATCGCGCTGTACCTGGTGCGACGGGATAGGCATCAGCGGTCGATCACGCTGGTCTGCGTTAGTAACTGGGTCACTGCCGTGCTCATTACGTTCATCATGCCGAGCCTGCTACCTGTGATGGTGTTGTTGGCGTTGGTGCCGGTCGTTTTTGCCGAGCATTACGTCAGACGGCAGCGCGGACTGATTCTCATGCTGATCACCGTCGGCTGCGTCCTAGCCCTAGCTGTGCTAGCTCGGTTCCAGAACATTTCACAAATAGCTGCGCATGCTCCTCCGGCCATCGAGAGCGTGTTCATCAACGTTGCTCTCCCGATCATCGCCGTGCACATACTGCTAATCGTCTGGAACAACGCCGCGGCATTGCGGGTCTCCCAGAAACTGCTTGCCGACCATGCCGCCGAACTCGCCGCATCGCGTACTCGGCTGATCACCGCCGCTGACGAGGAGCGGCGTCGCCTGGAACGCGACCTGCATGACGGGGCCCAACAGCACTTGGTCGCGCTAGCCGTTTTGCTGCAACTCGCTCGTCGAGCCGAGAAAGACCGTGCTGAAAGACTTCTCTTAGAGGCGTCCGAATTGATGGACACCGCGATTGCCGAGATTCGCAGAATTGCGCACGGCATTTACCCACCACTGTTGGTCAGCGGCGGCCTGGCCCAGGCCCTGCCAGCTGCGGCCGCGCACGCTGCGATTCCGGTCGACCTCAACCTGCAGGGCGTTGGCCGCTATCGCAGGGAGGTCGAGGCAGCCCTTTACTACTGCAGCACCGAAGCGCTTCAGAACGCCGCCAAACACGGGGGGCCGGACGCGAAGGTCGCAATCAACGCCTCCGTCGAAGACCACCAGCTCACCCTTGTAATCAGTGATAGCGGCCCCGGATTCAACCGGGCTACCACCGGCGCCGGGCTGACCAACATGAAAGACCGGTTAGCGGCCATCGGTGGGCAGCTCGAAATTGATACGGCACCTGGCCGCGGCACCCGAATAATCGCCACCGTGACTAGCGTGCCGGAGCCTAGCGCTGCCCAGTAACATGGCCGCGGACCGTTCGCGCACTCGCGCCACTCCGCCAGCTGGCGGACTTTGACGGCGCTCATCGAAAATCCCCGGCTGTGCTCGCCGAAATTCCTCACCTGTGAGCAGCGGTCAGTGTAGTTGTTGGCGGGTGCCGGTGGTGGTTCGGCGCAGGGTTTCTGCGGCGGCGTGGTGGTCACGTAGCCGGTAGGACTCTCCGTCGAGGTTGATGACCACGGAGCGGTGCAGCAGGCGGTCGAGCATGGCAGCGGCCACGGTGGTGTCGCCGAGGATCTCTCCCCAGGCTCCCACGCCGCGGTTGGTGGTGATGACGATGCTGGTCTTTAAATACCGTTGGGAGACAACCTGAAACAACGCCGAAGCGGCCTCGGCGGGCAGTGGAAGGTAGCCGAGTTCATCGATCACCAGCAGCGTCGGGCCGGCGAAGAAGCGCATGGTGGTGGCCCAGCGTCCCTCGATGGCGGCGCGGTGGCAGCGGGCGGCCAGATCGGCGGCGGTGGTGAAGTACGTCCGGTAGCCGGCATGTGCTGCGGCCCTGGCCAATCCGACCGACAGGTGTTTTTCCAGTACCCGGTGGGCCGATGAGCAGGATGTTGGTCGCTGATTCCAGATAGCGGCAGGTGCCCAGCTCGTCGATGAGCTTGCGGTCGATCCCGGCGGCAGCATCGACGTCGAAGTCGGCCAGGGTGGCTGGGGTGGGCAAGCAGGCGAACCGAAGCCGTCCGGCCAGTCGGCGGGCGGTGGAGGCTTCGACCTCGACGGCCAGCAGCCGCTCCAAGGCAACGGTCAGCGACAGCCCGTCGGCGGTGGCCTGGTCGAGCACGGCAGGTAGGGCTTCAGCGGCCGCGGCCAGTTTGAGTTCGGCCAGATGCGAGCGTAGCTGCTGATATGGCTCGCCGCCGCCGACAGCGATTCCTCGGTTGTGGTGGTGGTCTTACCGGTGCGCGGTGTGGGGTCATTGGATGGTCCTGTTCTGGGCGGCCCGCTCGTAAGCGGACAGATCGATGACGGTGGAATTGGTTGACGGAGTGGATGTTTCAATTGCGGTGACGGATGGCTGATTGATCGCAAGCAGTTGCGCGGCAGCGGCTTTGGCCGCCGGGCCGGGTGGGATGCGTTCCTTGCGGCGGTGCGCCCGTCCGGTGGTCGCGGTGGCGATCGCCGCGGCATCCAGCGCGATGACGTGGCCGTTGTCGCGCACCATGACGCCGAGCCCGTCGGCGGCCATCCGGTGCCTGGCAACCACGATCCCACTGGCGGTGGCGATGTCGCAGAACTGACCGCCGACCGGATGCGACACCACCACGTTGGCGGCGGCCAGCTCCGGGGGCACCGAGTAGCGGTTACCGCGGTAGGACACCATCGCTTGGCGCGATGCGGTGCGGGCCTCGGAAACGATCACCGGATACGCCTGCGCCGGTATTGGTTGTAGTGGCTCCGTTTCGGCCACCACGGCGACCGAGGAGCGGCCATCAGCGGTGGCCCGCAGCCTCGTGTCACCACGCACCCTGGCGAAGCGATCCAGGTTCGCCTGGGCCGCCTCGACGGTGACGTCGTCGGCCAGGGTGCGCCACCAGCGTTGCGCGGCGGTGTGATTGACCTTCTCCACCACGCCCTTGCGGTTGCCGCGCCGCGGCGGGCAGATCGCCACCGATACGCCGTAGTGCTTGGCCACCCCGGCGAACGAGGCGCTCACCCGGCCGCTACCGGGATCGCAGACCGTGGCCATCCGGTCGAACCGCCACACCCGCGAGACGCCGCCCAGACCGCGGGTGACGCGGTCCAGGCCGGCGACCAGGTGGGGTTGGTCCTCGCTCGGCGACAGATAGCCGCGCCACTTGCCCGAATGGGCCAACGAGCCGACCAGCAGGTGTGCGGTTTTGCCCCAGCCCCACGATTCCGGCGGATCGGGCAATTCCAGCCAGTCCCATTGAGTTTCATCACCCGGTGCATGGGGGATCACCGCGTTCGGGCGCTGCGTGGCCGTCCGGCACGCCTCACAGACGGGCCGCAGCTTCCGGGTCCGGATGTTGCGGGTCAGGCTCTGATACGACAGCCCGAATCCGAGGTCCTCGAGTTCGTCGAACAGGGTGCGGGCCCACAGGTGCGGGTCCTCGGTCAGCCTGGCGGTGACGTAGTCGATGAACGGGTCGAACGGGTCCGGGTCGGGCCGGGCGCGGACCCCGGGCGCGCCGTCACCGGCCAGATACTTCCGGACCGTCTTGCGGTCGAAGCCGGTGTGGCGGGCGATCGCCGAGATCGACCAACCACGTTTGCGTAGGGCATGTACTTCCACATCGTCCTCCCATGTGAGCATGAGAAAGCGGGCCTCCTTCGGTGGAGCTACTGGCGTCAGACACCAGCAGCTTCGAGGGAGGCCCGCCCTTCTCGGCGGAGCCACACGGGTGGGGAATTTCGATGAGCGTCAGTGGGGAATTTCAGTGAGCGCGGTCAACTTCAACCCAGGTGGACGCGCTTCGTTGATCGTGGCGGTCTAGTGGCCTGGCCGGGCACGGGTGAATCACGTTCGGTGTCTAGCACAAGCCATCTCCCCGCCGCAGTAGGGCTGTCGGGACACGCGCAGATAACAGTCCGGCTTACAAACTAGCTCGTCTGCCCTGAGCCGATTGGGCTAACGCGCCTTCTTCACCGCCTTGGCGAGCTTGCGCAGCGCCGCGTCCAGCTGCTGGTGGCATCTTTCGGCCAAGTCGGCCTCTTGCTGGAACAGCAGGCCGTAGGTGAAGGTGTCCTCGCCGGCGACGTGCGCGGCTTCGGTCTGCTGGATCAGATGTTCGCGGCTTACGACGCTGTCCTGGTGGTCACCCAGCAACGACTGGATCGCCTTGGCCTGTTCGGCCACCTTGTCCGCGCCGGTCGCCGATGCGGTGTACCGTAATCGCTTGGCGCGCTTGCGGATTCGGTGCAGCGCCTCGTCGGGGTCGTGGTGCTCGCCGGCCTCTTCGGTCGCGGCACCCGCCGGGTCGGCTGCCTCGGCTTCCTTCGCGGCTTTTGCCGCCTTGCGGACCTTCTTATAGGCCGTGTCGATGGTCACCGGCACCGGTTCCTCCCCGGCGGGCGGAGCGGCGGCGTCGGCCACCCACGAGTCGAGGGCGTCGAGCAGCCGGAAGTATCGCTGCGAGCGCATCGCGATCAGCGAGCGCCGCAGCCCGGTCTGATACCTGCGGTGCGCACCCTTGACCAGACGGTCCCGGATCCGTCCGCGCACCAAATCCGGTTCCAGCAGGTCCAGCTGGCGCTGGTAGCGCTCGGCGAGCACTTCGGCGTCGCGCGCCACCCCCAACACGGCGGCGAGCTCACGCAGTTCGGCCTGCACCCATTCGGTGTCGGTGGAATCGGACGCGCCAGCGGCGTCGCGCAGCAGGCTGCGGATCTTGCGGGTGGTCACCCGCATCTGGTGTACCGCGTCGGGGGCATCGGCGCGCACGGCGCGATCCCAGACCAGCAGCTGCTCGACCTGCTCGGCCACCGCGCGGTGCAGCGGGTCCACGAAATCAGCGGCCAGCTCTGTCCCGTTGGACGCCGAGGTGTCGCCGAGCACCCGCGCGAGCTTGGAACCGTGACCCGCCGGTACCGCGCCGGCGTCGAGGAGCCGGTTGCTCAGCCGGTTCAACAGCTCGGTGTCGGCACTCCCATTCTCGACCAGCTCGAGTTCCCATTCGCGCCACTGTTGTTCGGCCGGCACTGAGTCGGCGTCCCCGGGCGTCGCCGCCGACCACGCGGTGACGTGGTCGTTGCTGAACTCGGCCAGCGCGGCGCCGTCAACGCCGTAGAGCACCTGATTTTCCCGTTGGGTGGTGATCCGTGCGACCGGCTCGAGCGGGCGGTCGCGCACGATCGCGAGCACCACGTCCAGCAACTGGCTGGGCACGGTGGCCTCGTCAGAGGCGTCCAGCGGCGCCCGTACCTCGGTGCGCGCATCGGGTCCGGCCGGCAGCTTCAGGTGCCAGCCGGCGTCGGCGCCGCCGGTGCGGCGTCGCAGGGTGATCTTGTCGCGGGCCAGGTCGTGGGCGGGCGTGTCGAAGTACACCGCGTCCAGCGACTGGACCGGCGACTTCTCGACGCGGGCCACCGCCGCGATGCCCTCGAACGACGGCGACACCGTCGACTCGCCGACGTCGAACTTGCGCTCCACCTCCAGATGACGTGAGGTTTCGGGCGCGTTTCCAGGCATTCTCGCCTCCGGTGAGGGCGCGGTTAGGGGCCCTCGAAGATGGTTGTCGATGGTGGTGGGTAGGGACCCTAGCGTGCCACATCTGAGTTACGTCCGACCCAGGCGTCTGGTCGCCGTGTTCGGTTCATGCGGCGCACCGCGACGGCTTACCTTTGGATACCTGGCCCTTGCCGCCGGTCTGATAAGCGGCGCAATGCTTTTCGGTGCGACTTTCGCGGCCGGTCTAGAAGCAGTGCTCGTCGGCGGGGAAAGCCCCGCCGGCCACCTCCTCCGCGTATTGCGTTGCGGCACGGCGTAATTCGCCCGCGATGTCGGCGTACCGCTTGACGAAACGGGGGGCCTTGCCGGTGTTCAGGCCGGCCATGTCCTGCCAGACCAGGACCTGGCCGTCGCAGTTGGGGCCCGCCCCGATGCCGACGGTCGGGATGGTGAGTTTGCCGGTGATCTGGGTGGCCAATTCGGCCGGCACCATTTCCATCACGACTGCAAACGCCCCGGCCTCGGCGACGGCGATCGCGTCGTGCACGGTCTGCTCCGCGGCGTCGCCGCGACCCTGCACGCGGAAGCCGCCGAGGGTGTTGACGCTTTGCGGGGTGAAGCCGATGTGGGCCATCACCGGGATGCCGGCCGCGGTCAGGCAGGCGATCTGCTCGGCGACCCGCTCACCGCCCTCGAGCTTGACGGCGTGCGCGCCGGCCTCCTTCATGAAGCGGGTGGCGGCCGCCAGTGCGGCGGCCGGGCCGGCCTCGTAGCTGCCGAACGGCAGGTCGGCGACCACCAGGGCGTGCGGAGCACCCCGGACCACGCCGCGGACCAGCGGGATCAGCTCGTCGATGGAGACCGGCACGGTGGTGTCGTAGCCGTACACGACGTTGGCCGCCGAATCGCCGACCAGCAGCACCGGGATGCCGGCCTCGTCGAATACTCGGGCGGTCGAATAGTCGTAGGCCGTGAGCATCGCCCACTTGTGACCTTCGGCCTTCATCGTCTGCAGGTGGTGGGTGCGGATTTTGGTCCGCGGGGCCGACGGCCCAGCTGGCGCAGCTCCATAGACATTCTGCTCAGACATCGCTGTCCCTATGTGTGGTCCGGTCGATCCTCGTGGCCCTTCGGGGTCCCCGGGTTCGCTTGACCCTGCCAGTCTGCCATCCCTGGCGTGCAAAAGCACCGTCCCACCGGTGTGACAATCGCCATCGTCTGGTCTCGCGGTGGTGGTGGCCGTTAATCAGAATCTCAGGTTGGCTCTGGCAGCATAGGTGAGCATGGGCCTGCCTCGCCGCGCCAAGATCGCGCGCACGCTGCTGATCTGGACGGCGATCGGCGCGGTCGCGCTGGTGGCGGCGGGCTGCGTGCGGGTGGTCAACGGGCGCGCGCTCATGGCCGGGCCCAAGCTGGGCCAGCCGGTGCAGTGGACACCGTGCCGGTCCAGCAGCAGCTCGGTGAAAATCCCCGGCGGCGCGTTGTGCGGCAAGCTGGCCGTGCCGATCGACTACAAGCACCCCGGCAACGACGTGGCGGCGCTGGCGATGATTCGCTTTCCCGCCACCGGCGACAAGATCGGTTCGCTGGTGATCAACCCGGGCGGGCCCGGCGAGTCCGGTATCGAGGCGGCCCTGGGCGTGGTGCAGACGATGCCGAAGCGGGTGCGGGAGCGGTTCGATCTGGTCGGATTCGACCCGCGCGGGGTGGGCGCGTCGCGGCCGGCGGTCTGGTGCAACTCCGACGCCGACAACGACCGACTGCGCAAGGAGCCGAACGTCGACTACAGCCCGGCCGGTGTCGCGCACATCGAGGATGAAACCAAGCAGTTCGTCGGCCGCTGCGTCGCCAAGATGGGCAAGAACTTTCTGCGCAACATCGGGACCGTCGCTGTCGCCAGGGATCTGGACGCCATCCGCGCGGCGTTGGGCGACGACAAGTTGACCTACCTCGGCTACTCCTATGGCACGCGCATCGGCTCCGCCTACGCCGAGGCGTTCCCGCAGCACGTGCGGGCGATGATCCTCGACGGCGCCGTCGACCCCAATGCCGATCCCGTCGAGGCGGATTTGCGACAGGCCAAGGGATTTCAGGACGCGTTCAACAACTACGCCGCCGACTGCGCCAAGAAACCGAGCTGCCCGTTGGGCACCGACCCGGACAAGGCCAACACCGTCTACCACAGCCTGGTCGACCCGCTGGTCGACCCGAACAACCCGATGCTCGGTAAGCCGGTGCCCACCAACGACAAACGCGGGCTGGGCTACAGCGACGCGATCGTGGGCACCATCATGGCGCTGTATTCGCCGACGCTGTGGCATCACCTGACCGACGGCCTCACCGAGCTGGTCGGCCATCACGGCGACACGCTTCTCGCGCTGGCCGACATGTACATGCGTCGCGACTCGCACGGGCATTACAGCAACGCCACCGACGCGCGAGTGGCGATCAATTGTGTTGACCAGCCGCCTGTTACGGACCGGGCGAAGGTCATCGACGAAGACCGTCGATCCCGCGAGATCGCGCCGTTCATGAGCTGGGGGCAGTTCACCGGTGACGCGCCGCTGGGCACCTGTGCGTTCTGGCCGGTGCCGCCGACCAGCAAGCCGCACACCGTGTCGGCGCCCGGACTGGCGCCGACCGTGGTGGTGTCGACCACCCACGATCCGGCGACGCCGTACAAGGCCGGCGTCGACCTGGCGAACCAGCTGCGCGGCTCGCTGCTCACCTTCGACGGAACCCAGCACACGGTGGTTTTCCAGGGCGACCGCTGCATCGACGACTATGCGACCGACTACCTGATCGCCGGTACCACACCGCCCAACGGCGCGAAGTGCTGACACTCCGCTAATCGCCAAAGCCGCCGATACGAAACCAAGGCGTGACCTTTTCGCGCTGCCCGCGACCATTCGAAGATGCAACGATGGCAGCCATGTCGCGCCTGAGATCGTTGAGCTCGGCGCTGCTTTCGTTTGGGTTGCTGGCTCCCTTCCCGGTTGCGAGTGCCACACCGGAACCCGGTACCGGTCAGACCCAAGCGCCGCAGCCCGTCGCGGCGTCCCAACAGAACTGGGGCAGCTGCAGTCAATTCATTGACGACACCAGTGACATCCCGACCGCCAAGTGCGCCACGGTGTCGGTGCCGATCGACTACGCCAATCCCGCTGGGGCACAAGCCAAGCTGGCGGTGATCCGCGTTCCGGCGACGGGTCAGCGAATCGGATCGCTATTCGTGAACCCGGGCGGGCCGGGGGCGTCGGCGGTGGAGATGGTCGCCGGGATGGCCGCAGACCTGCAAACCACTGACATCGGACGGCATTTCGATTTAGTCGGCTTCGACCCGAGGGGCGTCGGCCACTCGACACCGGCGCTGCGGTGCCGCACCGACGCCGAGTTCGACGCCTACCGGCGCGAACCGATGGTCGACTACAGCCCGGCCGGGGTGGCGCACATCGAGCAGATCTACCAGAACCTGGCTCAGGAATGCCTCAACAAGATGGGCAAGGCGTTCCTCGCCAACGCGGGCACCACGTCCGTCGCGCACGACATGGACATGGTGCGGCGCGCGCTCGGTGACGAGCAGATCAACTACCTCGGCTACAGCTACGGCACCGCGATCGGGACCGCCTACCTCGAGGGCTTCAGCGAGCACGTGCGCACGATGGTGCTCGACGGCGCCATCGACCCGACCGAGGGCCCGATCCAGGAGAACATCGAGCAGATGGCGGGCTTCCAGACCGCCTTCAACGCGTACGCGGCCGACTGCGCGCGCTCGACCGCCTGCCCGTTGGGCACCGACCCGGCCCAATGGGTCAACCGCTACCACGCCCTGGTGGACCCGACGGCCACCAAGCCGGGCAAGACGTCGGATCCGCGGGGGCTCGGCTACGCCGACGCCACCACCGGCACCATCAACGCGCTCTACACGCCGCAGCACTGGAAGTACCTGACCAGTGGGCTGCTCGGGCTGCAAAAGGGCGGCGACGCCGGTGACCTGCTGATGCTCGCCGACGACTACGACGGCCGCGACCAGCACGGGCACTACACCAACGATCAGGACGCGTTCAACGGCGTCCGCTGCGTCGACGCGCCGGCGCCCACGGACTCCGCGAGCTGGGTGGCCGCCGATCAACAGATCCGTCAGGCTGCGCCGTTTTTGTCCTATGGGCAGTTCACCGGGAACGCGCCGCGCGACATCTGCGGCATGTGGCCGGTGCCGGCGACGATGGCGCCGCACCCGGCGCCCGCCGTGCCGTTGGGCAAGGTCGTCGTCGTCTCCACGACCCGCGACCCGGCCACCCCGTATCGCGCCGGGGTGAACCTGGCCCACCAGCTGGGCGCCCCGCTGATCACCTACGACGGCACCCAGCACACCGTGGTCTTCGACGGCAACCAGTGCGTGGACAGCGCGGTGATGGCGTATTTCGTCGATCAGACGGTGCCCCCGCCGCTGTTGCGGTGTGTCCAGCAGTAACTTGGCGCCGACGCCCGGAAACGCTTCTGGGCTGGCCTCGGTAACACAGATTTAACAGGGATTGCCTACTGTTCGGGTTATGGATCGACAGAAGGAGTTCGTCCTCCGCACGCTCGAAGAGCGAGACATTCGCTTCGTCCGGCTGTGGTTCACCGACGTGCTGGGGTACCTCAAGTCGGTCGCGATCGCGCCCGCCGAGCTGGAAGGCGCCTTCGAGGAGGGCATCGGCTTCGACGGATCCTCGATCGAGGGCTTCGCGCGGGTGTCGGAATCCGACACCGTCGCGCACCCGGACCCGTCGAGTTTCCAGGTGCTGCCCTGGGAATCCAACGGCCACCACCACTCGGCGCGGATGTTCTGCGACATCACCATGCCGGACGGTTCGCCGTCGTGGGCCGACCCGCGCCACGTGCTGCGCCGGCAGCTGCAGAAGGCCAACGACCTCGGCTTCTCCTGCTATGTGCATCCGGAGATCGAATTCTTCCTGCTCAAGCCCGGCTCGGAGGATGGCATGACGCCGCCGATCCCGGTCGACAACGCCGGCTACTTCGATCAGGCCGTGCATGACTCCGCGTCCAACTTCCGCCGGCACGCGATCGACGCCCTGGAATTCATGGGCATCTCGGTGGAGTTCAGCCACCACGAGGGCGCGCCCGGCCAGCAGGAGATCGACCTGCGCTTCGCCGACGCGCTGTCGATGGCCGACAACGTGATGACGTTCCGCTACGTCATTAAAGAAGTCGCGATCGAAAATGGCGCGCGGGCGTCGTTCATGCCCAAGCCGTTCGCGCAGCACCCCGGCTCGGCCATGCACACCCACATGAGCCTGTTCGAGGGCGACGTCAACGCCTTCCACAGCGACGACGACCCGCTGCAACTCTCGGATGTGGGCAAGTCGTTCATCGCCGGGATCCTCGAGCATGCCTCCGAGATCAGCGCGGTCACCAATCAATGGGTCAACTCCTACAAGCGGCTGGTGGTCGGTGGCGAGGCCCCCACCGCGGCATCCTGGGGCGCCGCCAACCGGTCCGCGTTGGTGCGGGTTCCGATGTACACGCCGCACAAGACGTCGTCGCGACGGGTGGAGGTGCGCAGCCCGGACTCGGCCTGCAACCCCTACCTGGCGTTCGCCGTGCTGCTGGCCGCCGGGTTGCGCGGCGTGGAGAAGGGCTACGTGCTGGGGCCGCAGGCCGAAGACAACGTGTGGGATCTCACGTCCGAAGAGCGCCGCACGATGGGCTACCGGGAGCTGCCGACCAGCCTGGACAGTGCGCTGCACGCGATGGAGGCCTCCGAGCTGGTCGCGGAAGCGTTGGGGGAGCACGTGTTTGACTTCTTCCTGCGCAACAAGCGCACGGAGTGGTCGAACTACCGCAGCCACGTCACGCCGTACGAGCTGAAGACCTACCTGTCGTTGTAATCGGATAAGGCGGCTTGCGCTACCGTCGTGGTCGTGACCAAACCCGCGACGCAGCGCCCCAAGCTGCCGAGTGTCGGCCGGCTCGGACTGGTCGATCCGCCCGCGAGCGAGCGTCTGGCACAGCTGGGTTGGTCCGAGCACGACGATTCGGCTCACGTTGATCTGTTGTGGGCGCTGTCGCGCGCGCCGGACGCCGACGCCGCGCTGCGCGCGCTGGTGCGGCTGCAGGAGAACCCCGACACCGGGTGGGACGAGCTCGCCGCGGCTCTGCTCACCGATCGCGGCCTGCGCGGGCGGCTGTTCGGCGTGCTGGGTTCGTCGTTGGCGCTCGGTGATCACCTGGTCGCCCATCCGCAATCCTGGAAGCTGTTGCGGGGCAAGGTCACACTGCCCAGCCGCGACCAGCTGCGCGAGCGGTTCGACGCGTGCGTCGACGAGTCGCTGGACGAGACGTCGGTGGTGTCGGGCTCGGTGGTGCCCCGGCTGCGCAACCTGTATCGCGATCAGCTGTTGGTGCTGGCCGGGCTGGACCTGGCCTCGACCGTCGAGGACGAGCCGGTGGTTCCGTTCGCCGTGGTCGGCGCCCAGCTCGCGGACACCGCGGACGCCGCGCTGGCGGCCGCGCTGCGGGTGGCCGAGGCCACGGTGTGCGGCGGCGACCGCACACCGCCGCGGCTGGCGGTCATCGCGATGGGCAAATGCGGTGCCCGGGAACTGAACTACGTCAGCGACGTCGACGTCATCTTCGTCGCCGAACAGGCCGATGCGCTGTCCGCCCGGGTGGCCAGCGAGATGATGCGGATCGCCTCGGACGCGTTCTTTCAGGTGGATGCGGGGCTGCGGCCGGAGGGTCGCAGCGGTGAGCTGGTCCGCACGGTCGAGTCGCATGTCGCCTACTACCAGCGCTGGGCCAAGACCTGGGAGTTCCAGGCGCTGATGAAGGCCCGGGCCGCGGTGGGCGACGCCAAGCTCGGCGAGCGGTACCTGGCGGCGGTGCTGCCGATGGTCTGGATCGCTTGCGAGCGTGAGGATTTCGTGACCGAGGTGCAGGCCATGCGGCGCCGGGTGGAGCAACTGGTGCCCGCCGACGTCCGCGATCGTGAGCTCAAGCTCGGCAGCGGCGGGCTGCGCGACGTCGAGTTCGCGGTGCAGCTGCTGCAGTTGGTGCACGGCCGCCGCGACGAATCGCTGCGCGTGGCCTCCACGGTCGACGCGCTGGCCGCGTTGGGCGAAGGCGGCTACGTCGGGCGGGAGGATGCGGCCAACATGACCGCGTCCTACGAGTTCCTGCGGCTGCTCGAACACCGGCTGCAGCTGCAGCGGCTCAAGCGCACCCATCTGCTGCCCGCGGAAAACGACGAGGAGGCGGTGCGCTGGCTGGCGCGCGCGGCCCACATCCGTCCCGACGGCCGCCACGACGCGGCGGGCGTGCTGCGCGAACAGCTCAAGCACCAGAACCTGCGGGTGTCGCGGCTGCACGCCAAGCTCTTTTACCAGCCGCTGCTGGAGTCAATCGGGCCAGCCGGGCTGGAAATCGTGCACGGCATGACGTCGGAGGCGGCGGAGCGGCAGCTGGCGGCGCTGGGCTATGAGGGACCGCAGACCGCGCTGAAGCACATGTCGGCGCTGGTAAACCAGAGCGGACGCCGCGGACGCGTGCAGTCGGTGCTGCTGCCCAGGTTGCTGGACTGGATGTCGTATGCCCCGGACCCGGACGGGGGCCTGCTGGCCTATCGGCGGCTCAGCGAGGCGGTGTCGGCGCAGACCTGGTACCTGGGCACGCTGCGGGACAAGCCGGCGGTGGCCAAGCGGCTCATGCACGTGTTGGGGACGTCGGCCTTTGTGCCGGATCTGCTGATGCGCGCGCCCGAGGTCATTCAGAGTTACAGCGACGGGCCGTCCGGGCCGAAGCTGCTCGAGACCGAGCCCGCCGGGGTGGCTCGTGCGCTGATCACGTCGGCCAACCGGCATTCCGACCCGGTGCGGGCGATCGCCGCGGCGCGGAGCATCCGCCGTCGTGAATTGGCCCGCATCGGTTCCGCGGACCTGCTGGGCTTGCTCGAGGTCACCGACGTGTGCAAGGCGCTCACGTCGGTCTGGGTGGCCGTGCTGCAGGCCGCGTTGGACGCGTTGATCCGGGCCAACCTGCCCGAGGATGGTCGGGCACCGGCGGCCATCGCGGTGATCGGGATGGGTCGGCTGGGCGGCGGCGAGCTGGGCTATGGGTCGGACGCCGACGTGATGTTCGTCTGCGAGCCGGTCGCGGGCGTCGAGGACCCGGTGGCGATCCGCTGGTCGACGTCGATCGCCGAGCAGATTCGGTCGCTGCTCGGGACCCCCAGCGTCGACCCGCCGTTGGAGGTCGACGCCAACCTGCGCCCCGAGGGCCGGGCCGGGCCGCTGGTCCGCACCCTGGCCGCCTACACCGCCTACTACGAGCAGTGGGCCCAGCCGTGGGAGATTCAGGCGCTGCTGCGCGCGCACGCGGTCGCCGGCGACGCGGAGCTGGGCCAGCGGTTCCTGCTGATGGCCGACACGACGCGGTATCCGCCCGACGGCGTGTCCGCCGAAGCGGTGCAAGAGATTCGGCGGATGAAAGCCCGCGTCGAATCCGAGCGGCTGCCGCGGGGCGCCGACCCGAACACGCACACCAAGCTGGGCCGCGGCGGCCTGGCGGACATCGAATGGACCGTGCAACTGATGCAGCTGCGCCACGCGCACGAAATCCCGGCCCTGCACAACACATCCACGCTGGAATCCCTGGATGCGATCGCCGCGGCCGGCCTGGTAGAGGCCGAGGAGGTCGACCTGCTGCGCCAAGCGTGGTTGACGGCCACCCGGGCCCGCAACGCGCTTGTCCTGGTGCGCGGTAAGCCGACCGACCAGCTGCCCGGACCCGGGCGTCAACTCAATGCGGTGGCCGTTGCCGCGGGCTGGCCAAACGATGACGGGAGCGAATTCTTGGACAACTATCTGCGCGTGACGCGGCGCGCAAAAGCGGTGGTGCGCAAGGTGTTCGGGAGTTGAGCGAACACACGGCCGGGTTCGGGGCCACATTCGAGGTGTTGAGCGCCGCCGAGCTTGATCGGGTGAAGTCGCTGTACGCGCCGCTGACCGACGCCGTTCGAGATCTCATCGATGCCACCATCTGGACCCAGGCCGACGACGATGCCGTCGCCGACGCCCAGGCGGCGATCGAGGCGGTGACTCGGTCGTTGCGCGAAAAGACCCGATCGGCGGGCATGAGCTATCTCATCGACGGTCATCCAATTCCGTTGGGCAACGCGGCCATTGGCCTGTGCAACCCGATCGCACCTCCGATGGTTGTGCACCGCGAGGACGACGGACGGTGCTGGAGCGAGTTCGTCCTCCGGTCGGCCTACGAGGGCCCGCCCACTTTGGTGCACGGCGGGGTCAGCGCGCTGCTGCTCGACCATATCCTCGGGGAGGCCGCCAGCGAGGGGATGACCAAACCGCGCTTCACCGGCACCCTGACGTTGAAATATTTGCGCGGGACCCCACTGGGACCCCTTCGCGCCGAGGCCTTCGTCGACCGCACCGAGGGTGTCAAAACCTATGCGCGCGGCTTCATTTCGGATGCCCAGGGGATCACGGTGGAAGCCGAGGGCATCTTCATCCAGCCGGCCTGGGCCCGGGATGCCGAATGAAGTTCTACGTCAGCAGCGCCTTCTTGAACACCCGCGAGATCATCGAGATCGCCAAGGCGGCCGACGAACTGGGCTACGACGGCATCGGGATCCCCGACCACGTCGTCAACCTGGAGACCCTGGACACGCCGTATCCGTACACCAAGGACGGACAGCGACGCTGGCAGCCGTTCACCGACTGGCCCGACCCGTGGGTTCTGGTGGGCGCCCTCGCGCAGGTCACCACGCGGGTCCGGTTCGTCACCACCGTCTACATCCCCGCGATGCGCAATCCCTATTCGGCGGCCAAAGCCATTGGCACGGCCGCAGTTCTGGCGTCCGGACGGGTGGAGCTCGGCGTCGGAGTCGGCTGGTGCGAAGAGGAATTCGCGTTGATGGGTGAGCAGTTCGCCGCCCGCGGCAAACGCACCGACGAGATGCTCGACCTGATGCGCGCACTGTGGGAGCCGGGCTGGACCGAATTCGGCGGCCAGTTCTACACGGCGCCGCGCCTGGAGATGCAGCCGACGCCGCCGCACATACCGATCTATGTCGGCGGGCTCAGCGACTTGGCGTTGCGCCGCGCCTCCCGCCACGACGGCTGGATCGGCGACCTGATCAAGACCGAGCGCGCCATCGACGCCGTGGGGCGGCTGCGCGAGATGCGGGCCGAAAACGGATTGTCGATGCAGGATTTCACCGTCCTGACGCCACTGACCGACGCCTTCACCGTCGCCGACTATCAGCGCGCCGCCGACGCCGGCATCACCGGCATCATCACCATGCCGTGGATGTTCTACGCCGGGCCCGAGGCGTCCCTGGACGACAAGATCGACGGGATGCAGCGCTTCCGGAAGGACCTCGCGCTCGACGGGTAGCTCGGTAAAGCAACACGCCGGGAGTGGTTTGCCCCACCCGAGTGGGGGTATTGCTGCGACGATGCGGCGGTTGGCCCCGCCGTATCGCACGTGCCGGACGAGCTATAGCCCTTGGTTCGAAATGGGGACGCGCCGAAATCTCGGCGCGTGTCCCGTGTTCGGTTCGACGCCCTTTAGTTACCCCACTGCCTGGAGGCGCAGATGTTCATTCACAACAAAGACCTGCAGTTCGAGGTGCGCGTCAGCGAGCCCGACCCACGCTTCGCCACCCTGCTGATGGAGCAGTTCGGGGGCGCCAACGGTGAACTGACCGCCGCGCTGCAGTACTTCACCCAAGCCTTCGTGCTGCGCGAGAAGAACCCGAAGATGTACGACCTGTTCATGGACATCGCCACCGAGGAACTCAGCCACCTCGAGATGGTCGGGTCCATGATCACCATGCTTCTCGACGGGTTGAACGACAACCTGAAGATCGCCAACGAGAAGTGCGACTGGATGCCGGCGATGGCCACCCGCGACGGCCGCGAACAGGTCATCCACTCGGTCGGGATCGCTCCCACCTTCCTGGCGCTCAGCGGCGGCGCGCCCGACGTCAAGGACTCCAACGGCAACAACTGGACCGGCGCGTTCATCGACGCCAACGGCGACCCGACCGTCGACCTGCGCAACAACCTCGCCGCCGAGTCGCGGGCCAAGATCGTCTACGAATATCTCAAGCAGTACACCGACGACCCGGGTGTGCAGGAGACACTCACGTTCCTGATGACCCGCGAAGTGGCGCACTACCAGCAGTTCACCGCCGCGCTCAACGAGCTTCCGGTCAACTTCCCGCCCGGTACGTTGGCCGGCGACAGCCGATTCCAGAACGTCGCGTTCAACATGTCCAAAGGTGGCGGGTCGCCGGTACGCGGCCCGTGGAACGAGGGTCAGGGCCCGTGGCCCGAGGGCGTCGAGTGGGAGTATGTCGAGAAGCCCGAACAGCAGTGGCTGGGCAGCGACATCCGCCAGAACAAGGGCGCCGAGCAGAACCCGTCGGGGTCACCGGCGGTCGAGGACGAGAAGCCGTTCACTCACGAACAACGCATTCCCACAACGTAATTCAGGCCGCTCCGCCGACCGGCACCCGGCGCCCGGGTGCCGGATCGGCGTCAGCGGTTGAGCAAACCTCACAGTAAAGGGCAAGACCTCATGGATGCATTGACATTTCTGCGCCAGGACCACAAGAGCGTGCTGGGCATGTTGGAGGTGCTCGACGGAGCCCCCTCGGGCCAGGGCAGTCAGATCAGCGGACTGAAGACGATGGTGACCAACCTGGTCGTCGCCGAGTCACAACACGAAGCCATCGAAGAGCAGTTCTTCTGGCCGGAGGTCCGCAAGGCGCTGAACGACGGCGACGAACTGGCCGACGCCGCAGTGGCGCAGGAGCAGGAGGGCAAGAAGCTGCTGCAGCAGCTCGAAGACTCCCAGCCCGGGCAACCGGAATATCACCAGGCGCTGCAAGCCTTCGTCAAGGCCGGGCGGGAACACATCGAATTCGAACAGAACGTGGTGTGGCCGAAGTTCGAAGCCGCCGTTCCTCGCGAGCAATTGGAGAAGATCGGCAACCAGCTTGAGCTGGCGAAGAAGATGGCTCCGACCCGCCCCCACCCCGCCACGCCGCCGCAGCCCCTGCTGCTCAAGACGTTGGGCATGCTGACGGCGATGCTCGACCATCTGCGTGACGTGCTGACCGGCCGCGCCGCCAAGAACCCGCCCGATCCCCAAATCCATTAGGGCGAGCAGTCGGCGTTTAAGGCAGCGTATGGCGCCTTTTTGGGTTCTCCTTCGCTGCTCAAATTTGCGGTAGTAGTTCTTTCCGCGGCGCCCTCAAGCGACGATCCCCGCCCTGGGGCTGACCGCAGCCAAGAGCGGTAATCGCCAAATGGGATTAGATGGCGAATTGGAGCGAAAACACTAGCTACACAGGCACAGGGCCGCGAAATCCGGGGTAACGGAGAATTACCGGCTGTGGAAAAATTTCGCGGTTTGGTTGATTTTACTGCGTTGCACTGGTTAGTTTTTGCTGAACCTAAGTGGCCGGAACGCGAGTCGTCGACTCGGGTGCGGTGAAAGCGAGGGGTCGTACATGAGCAAGGCGTTACGTCGTCGCGGTGTTGTTACCGGCCTCGGATTGGCCGTCGGATCCGCAATGGCCGCAGTATTCCTCGCGGTCGCTGGAGCGCCCACCAATCTGGCTGACCCGCAACCTGTTCCGGCATCTCCCGGCCCGCAACCGGCCCCGGCCCCCGCGAAGGCGGCGCCCGCGACGGCGGTCCCCGCCAAGCCAAGCGTGGCACCCGGGCCGCACAAGTCGAATCCCACCATCGACGGTCAGTCCCCTAACGCGGCAGCCGCGACCGGCGGGGGCCCCGCCGGTGGTGGCCCGGGTCCGCTAGCCGGGGGTAGCGGCCCGGGAGAGCGTCAGTCCGGCCCTCGCGGGCAGGGTGGCCGAGGTCCTGGCGGTCGGTAAGGCTCCACGCGGGCTTAGTTCGCCCGCCGCACTCGTCGGACTGCCACAGTCGTGAACGCGACGACATTAACTGTTACTACATCGCGTTGGGCAGCGCCCGGGCTTGTCGGCGAGCGCGTGGATTTGCCGTGACCAATGGGATGCTGGCGTCAACCGTCGGGTCGCGGTAATCCATGATCCGCAGCGCGGCAAGCGGGGTTGGGTGCGCTAAGGGAATGGCCCCGGGTTATCCCCGGGGCCATTACCTAGACGTCTTTACACGTCGTAGTACAGCGCGTACTCGTACGGGTGCGGCCGGATGTTGACCGGCGCGATCTCGTTCTCACGCTTGAAGCTGATCCACGTCTCGATCAGGTCGGGCGTGAAAACGCCACCCTCCGTGAGGTATTCGTGGTCTTCCTCGAGCCGGTCGATCACCGCCGACAACTGGGTGGGCGCCTGCGGGATGTTCGCGGCCTCCTCGGGCGGCAGCTCGTAGAGGTCCTTGTCGACCGGCGACTGCGGCTCGATCTTGTTCTTGATCCCGTCCAGCCCGGCCATCAGCATCGCCGAGAACGCCAGGTAGGGGTTGCCCGACGAGTCGGGGCAGCGGAACTCGAGCCGCTTGGCCTTCGGGTTGCTGCCGGTGATCGGGATACGCACGCACGCCGAGCGGTTGCGCTGGCTGTAGACCAGGTTGATCGGTGCCTCGTAGCCGGGAACCAGGCGCTTGTAGGAGTTCACCGTCGGGTTGGTGAAGGCCAGCAGCGACGGCGCGTGGTGCAGCAGGCCGCCGATGTAGTGGCGAGCGGTGTCCGACAGGCCGGCATAACCCGTCTCGTCGTACATCAGCGGGTTGCCGTCTTTCCACAGCGACTGGTGGGTGTGCATGCCCGAGCCGTTGTCACCGAACAACGGCTTGGGCATGAACGTGACGGTCTTGCCGGCCTGCCACGCGGTGTTCTTGACGATGTACTTGTACAACTGCAGGTCGTCGGCCGCGTGCAGCAGCGTGTTGAACTTGTAGTTGATCTCGGCCTGCCCGCCGGTGCCGACCTCGTGGTGACCCTTTTCCAGGCTGAAGCCGGCGTTGATCAGGTTGGTCAACATCTCGCCGCGAAGGTCGGCGTAGTGGTCGACCGGGGGGACCGGGAAGTAGCCGCCCTTGGGGCGGACCTTGTAGCCGCGGTTGGGGCTGCCGTCGGACTCGGTCGGCTCCCCGGTGTTCCACCAACCGGAGATCGCGTCGACCTCGTAGAAGGATCCGTTGGTGCGCGAGTCGAAGCTCACCGAGTCGAAGATGTAAAACTCGGCCTCGGCGCCAAAGTACGCGGTGTCCGCGACGCCGGTGCTGATCAAGTAGTTCTCCGCCTTGCGAGCGATGTTGCGCGGGTCGCGCGAGTACGGCTCGAGGGTGAAGGGGTCGTGCACGAAGAAGTTGAGGTTCAGCGTCACGGCGGTGCGGAACGGGTCGATGACCGCGGTGTCCGGGTCGGGCAGCAGCAGCATGTCGGACTCGTGAATCGACTGGAACCCGCGAATCGACGAGCCGTCGAATGCCAAACCGTCGTCGAACACGCTCTGGTCGAAGAACGAAATGGGAATGGTGAAGTGCTGCATGATGCCGGGCAGGTCACAGAACCGGACGTCGACGAACTCAACGTTTTCGTCTTTCGCCAGTTTGAAGACGTCGTCGGGCGTCTTTTCCGTCACAGAAGGCTCCTTTGCTTGGTGATCCGCGGCCTGACGCTATGAAGTTGTTGTTGCTCGGGGGTCAACGCGGTGTTGCGCCGACGTTACGTGACCCGGTCGTCCGCAACGCGACCCGGGTTACCCCGGCCTTATTGTGAGGCCATGGCCTGCAAAATCGTAACCGGCCGCGCTGTCGGTTCCACCCTGGGATTGCGACTGGGGATGCGTCGATGACGGCAGGATCACCGTCACGTTATCCCGGTGAGACGCTCGGTTTGCCGCGAAGTGGGCCCGGTTCGTTGGCCCCGATGGGACGCCGGCTGGTTGCGCTGCTGATCGACTGGCTGATCGCCGGCGGGCTGGCGGTGCTGGTGCTGGGGCCCGGCGCCCTGCTCAACCAGGCCACGTCCACGCTGCAGCTCGTCGTGTGGCTGCTGCTCGGTGTGGTTTCGGTCCGCCTGTTCGGGTTCTCACCCGGCCAATTGGCGCTGGGTCTGCAGGTCGCGGCCGTGGACGGGCGGGTGCCGGTAGGGGTCGGCCGGCTGCTGGCGCGGGGGCTGTTGATCTTTTTGGTGGTGCCGCCGCTGTTCACCGACTCCGACGGGCGCGGCCTGCAGGACCGGGTGACGGGAACCGCGGTGGTGCGGCGCTGATTTCGGCGGGCGCGCTATCGGCGGCGCACCGTGCGCTGTACGCCGCGCATCTTGCCCGCGTTGGGCAGCGGTCCCTTGGGCATCACGGCGGCCCCGGTCCGCGAACCGAGCGCGGCCAACCGCGACTCCAACGCGTCCATTTGTTTGACGCTGATGTTGGCCGGCAGGCGGGTGAGGTGACGCTCCAGCTTGGCCAGCGGCACCTCGCCGTCGCCGTTGCCGACGACGATGTCGTAGATCGGGATGTCGCCGACCAGTCGCGCTGTGCGCTTCTTCTCCTGGGCCAACAGGGGCTTGACCCGGGCCGCCGATCCCTCGGCGACGAAGATCACGCCGGGGCGGCCGATCACCCGGTGCACCGCGTCGAGGTGGCCGGTGGCGGCCACCCCCGGGCTCACCCGCCATTTGCCGCGCAGGTTGTCCAGCGCCCAGGCCGCCGCGCCGGCTTGGCCCTCGGCCTGACGGAAGATGCTCTTTTGGGTGCGGCGGGTGAAGATGGCGAACGCCACCAGCAGGCCCAACAGCACGCCCAGCGGGATCATCGTGATCGTGGTCAACCCGCCGGCCCACACCCCGACGCCCGCCGACACCCCGGCGATCAGCACGAACGCGGCGATCATGTACGGCAGCAGCCGCTTGTCCTGCTTGCGTTGCAGGTTAAACGCCTGCCACAGCTGAGTGCGCCGCTCGCGGCCGGCGGACTTGGCCGCGGCCTTCGCCTCCGCCCTGGCGGCCTTGTTCTCCGCGGTGCTTCGGGGTTTAGCCATAGTCACCAAGGATACGGTCAGCGCGATGCGGCAGCGGCGCGCGCTTGCTCGTAGAGCCGGCCGGCCCGGTACGACGACCGCACCAGCGGCCCGGCCAACACGCCCGCAAAGCCCAGCCCCTCGGCATGCTGCGCGTGCTCGACGAACTCCTCGGGCACGACCCAGCGCTCGACCGGGTGGTGGCGGGCCGACGGGCGCAGATACTGCGTGATGGTGACGATGTCGCAGCCGGCGTCGCGCAGATCGGCCAGGGCGGTGCGCACCTCGTCGGGAGTTTCGCCCAGGCCGAGGATCAGGTTGCTCTTGGTGACCAGACCGGCATCGCGCGCCGCGGTGAGCACGCCCAGGCTGCGCCGGTAGGTGAAGGCGGGCCGAATCCGCTTGAAGATCCGGGGCACCGTTTCGACGTTGTGCGCCAACACTTCCGGGCGGGAGTCAAAGACCTCGGCGAGGCGGGCCGGCTCCCCGTTGAAGTCGGGGATCAACAGCTCCACCCCGGTCGACGGGTTGAGCTCCTTGATGGCGCGCACGGTGGCGGCGTAAAGCCACGCGCCGCCGTCGGGCAGGTCGTCGCGGGCCACGCCGGTGACGGTGGCGTAGCGCAGCCCCATGGTCCGCACGCTCTCGGCCACCCGACGGGGCTCGTCGCGGTCCAACGCGGCCGGCTTTCCGGTGTCGATCTGACAGAAATCGCAACGACGGGTGCACTGGTCGCCACCGATGAGGAAGGTGGCCTCGCAGTCCTCCCAGCATTCGAAGATGTTGGGGCAGCCCGCCTCTTCGCAGACGGTGTGCAGGTCTTCGCGCCGGACCAGGCTCTTCAGGGCGGTGTACTCCGGCCCCATCCGGGCCCGGGTCTTGATCCACGGCGGCTTGCGCTCGATCGGAGTCTCGGCGTTGCGCACCTCGAGGCGCAACAGCCGCCGACCTTCCGGAGCTACCGTCACGTGCTCGATGCTACGCGGGCGGTGGTCGACAGGACGCCGTCCAGCGCGTCGCAGACGGCGTCGGCGACCGCCGAACGTACCTCGTCGACGCCGATCCTGCGTCCCAGCTCGGCGGACAGGGACGTGACACCGGCGTCGCGGATGCCGCAGGGCACGATGCCGGCGAAGGCGCCCAGGTCGCAATCGCAGTTGAGCGCAAACCCGTGCAGCGTCGTCGCCCGGGCCACCCGAACCCCGATGGCGGCCACCTTGCGTTCGGGCCGCCCGCCCCCGGCCGGCACCCACACCCCGGACCGGCCTTCGACCCGGATCGTGTCCAGGCCCAGGCCGGCGCACACGGCGATGAGCGATTGTTCAAGGCGCCGAACGTAATTGACGACGTCCAGCGGTTCGGCCAGTCCGATGATGGGATAGCCGACCAGCTGCCCGGGGCCGTGCCAGGTGATCTTGCCGCCGCGGTCGGTGTCGACGACGGGCGTTCCGCGCGCCTCGTCGGAGGGCCGCTCGTGTGGCTCGGTGCGCCGTCCCGCGGTGTACACCGGCGGGTGCTCCAGCAACAGCAGCGTGTCGGGGCCACCGGCCACCCGGGCGTCGGCCAGCTCGCGTTGCAGCTGCCAGGCGGCGAGGTAGTCGAGCGTGCCCAGCTGCCGGACGTCGATCGCGCTCGCGTTCGAGCGGATGGAACCCATCACCCTGGTTAGGCTACTCGGATCGTCCGGCGCCGGCGTCACGCTGGCGTGACGCTCGGCGGGAAGGCGGTCGCGGCTAATCGCGCTCGCGGCGCGCGGTCGCATAGCCCATCGCCTCGCCAATGGTGTTGTGGTGGAACTGGAAACCGGCGCGCTCCAGCGCGGCCGGGATGGCGCGCTGGCCGGTGAGCAGCCCCTCGTCGGCGAACTCGCCGAGCGCGGCGCGCACCGCGAAGCCGGGCAGCGCCAGCGGCGTGGGACGGTTGATCGCACGGCCGAAGGCGGTGGTGAATTCGGCATTGGTGACGGGGGCGGGCCCGGTCAGGTTCACCGGACCCGACAGCGCCGGTTGCGAAATGGCGAACAGCAGCGCCCGCACCTCGTCCTCGAGGCTGATCCACGACATGTACTGCCGCCCGCTGCCCAGCCGGGCGCCCAAACCCAGCGAGAACAGCGGCCGCATCGGACGCAGCGCACCACCGGCCGGGGCCACCACCACGCCGGTGCGAACCAACACGACGCGGGCGCCGGCCTCTTCGGCCGGCAGGGTGGCGGCCTCCCAATCCACACACAGCTGGGCCAGGAAACCCTTTCCCGCCGAGGCGGTTTCGTCGACCACACGGGACCCGGTGTCGCCGTAGTAGCCCACCGCGCTGGCATTGATCAGCGTTTCCACGCCGGCGTCGGCGACCGCGGCCGACAACACCTCGGTGGGTGTGATGCGGCTGTCCCGCAGGGCCTGCTTGAACGCGCCGGACCACCTGTGCTTGGCGACATTGACGCCGCACAGGTTGACCACGGCGTCGACCTCGGCCAGCGCGTCGGAGTCGAACTCGCCGCTCTCGGGATTCCAGTGCAGCTCTTCGGAATTCGCCGGGGTCCGGCGCACGATGCGCAGCACCCGGTGGTCGGCCGCCCGCAGCGCGGCTGCCAACGCCGAGCCGATGAGGCCGGACGAACCCGCTATTGCGACTACCGGTTTTGGCGCCATTCGGCCCCTTGGACCAGCTTGGGCCACGCCGTCACAGCCCCAGGTCCGCCTCGAACGCTCCCTCTTCGAGGCGATGTTTGATGGTGGTGAGGAAGCGTCCGGCGTCGGCGCCGTCGATCAGCCGGTGGTCGTAGGTCAAGGGCAGATAGCACACCGACCGGATCCCGACGGACTCGTTGCCGAGGGCGTCGACGACCACGCGCGGGCGCTTGACGATGGCGCCGGTGCCCAGCATGGCGGCCTGCGGCGGAACCAGGATCGGGGTGTCGAACAGCGCTCCCTGGCTGCCGATGTTGGTGATGGTGAAGGTGCCGCCGGACAACTCGTCGGGCTTCAGGTTGCCCGACCGTGCGCGGGCGGCGATGTCGGCGATCGCTCGGGCCAGGCCGCCCAGCGACAGGTCACCGGCGTTGTGGATGACGGGGGAGAGCAGGCCCTGCTCGGTATCGACGGCGAAGCCGAGGTGCTCGGCGTCGTAGTAGGTGATCTCCTTGGTGTCCTCGTTGTAGCTGGCGTTGATGTTCGGGTGGATCTTGAGCGCGTCGATCACGGCCCGGGCGATGAACGGCAGGTAGGTCAGGTTGACGCCCTCGCGCTCGGCGAACGCGGTCTTGGCCGCGGCCCGCAGCGCCACGATCTTGGTCATGTCGACCTCGTGCGTCTGGGTGAGTTGCGCTGTGGCCTGCAGGGATTCGCGGGTCTTGTTGGCGGTGATCTGACGGATCCGGCTGGCCTTCTGCGTGGTGCCCCGCAGGTGAGC